>JANPDA010000029.1:0-6858 GCA_031431235.1 Hyphomicrobiaceae bacterium | reverse complement strand
CGTCGAGCACGAATTTCTCATAGCTCATGACGAGGCCGCCCTCGAGCCAGCCTGCCGCGTGCAACACGAAATTGGCGCCCGAGAGCATGGTCGCCATCATGGTATCGGAGGCTTCCTGGGACGCCTGCACGTCGACGGCTTTGGACGCCGTCAGCCCGCCGCCCAACCGGAACGGCAGCTTCGCGCGGCGCGCCAATTGCCCGAATGCGAAGTAGGCGAGCGAGGGCTCCGGCATGCCAAACGTCGGCGCGCCCGAGCGCAAGCTCATCGAGGAGAGGAAATTGCCGAAGATCGCGGGCGAGCCCTTGCGCACGAGCTGGGTGAGGGCAATCCCGACCATCGCCTCGGCGTAGGCCTGCGCGAGGGCTCCCGCCGTCGTCACCGGTCCCATCGCGCCACCGAGGATGAATGGCACGACGACCGTGCATTGGTTGGCCTCGGCATAGGCGCGCAACGCGCCCGTCATGATGCCGTCCCAGACCAACGGCGAGTTGACGTTGATGTTGCCGAGGATGACGCAGTTCTTGTCGACGAAATCGCTACCAAACAGGATCCGGCACATCTCGATCGAATCCCGCGCCCGCTCCGGCGCCGTGACCGACCCCATGAAGGCTTTGTCGGAGAGCCGCATATGGGCATAGACCATGTCCATGTGCCGCTTGTTGACGGGGATTTCGACCGGCTCGCAGACGGTGCCGCCCGAATGGTGCAGCCAGGGCGAGATGTAGGCGAGCTTCACAAAATTCTCGAAATCCTTCAGCGACCCGTAGCGCCGTCCGCCGTCGAGGTCGGAGACGAAGGGCGAGCCATAGGAGGGCGAGAACACGGTCGCCTTGCCGCCGATCTGCACGGAGCGAGCCGGATTGCGGGCGTGTTGGGTGAAGACTTCCGGCGCGGTCGAGCAGAGCGCCCGCACGTGCCCGGGATCGAAGCGCACCCGCGTGCCCCGCACATCGGCGCCCGCACCCTTGAAGAGGGTGAGTGCCACCTCGTCGCCGCGGATCTCCATGCCGATCTCCTGCAGGATCAGGTCGGCATGGCGATCGAACTGGGCGAGGCCTTCCTCGGACAGCATCTCATAGTCGGGGATGCGCCGCGTGATGTAGGCAGGGCCGATCGCCGGCTTTGCCCGCTCGGCGCGGCGGCCCTGGCGACCCTGGCGGGTCTTGGCGGCAATCGAGGCATGCTCGCTCATCGGTCGTCTCTCCATCCAGCGGTCGGCGGCAAGCATAGCCGATCGGAGCTGCCTGCAAACGCTCATATTGACCGCTCCTGCAGACTCCGGTTGATCGCTTCTCTCACCGTTTCCCCGGAAGCCGCATGAGCGGCTATCCGAGGCCCAGGAGCGCGGCCCTCGGTCCCGGCTGTCGTGCGGGCGCAAATCGGCGGCCAAGCGAGCGATCTGGTGGCCCGCCCTCGGCCGGGAAAGCGGGAATTGATCAGCCGGATCCGGTATCGCTGTCGTCCATCCCCTGGGCGGGCGTGACAGGGGCCGCACCGGCGCGCTACAGAGTTCACGAGCGCCGCTGCCCTCCGAGATCGCGAGAGACCGCCATGCCCAGAGAGAACCTCACCATCGATCCCCAGAAACTCTGGGATACGCTGATGGAGACCGCGAAGTTCGGCGCAACGCCCAAAGGCGGCATCAAACGCCTCACGCTCTCGGACGACGACCGCCAGGTGCGCGACTGGTTCAAGGCCGCATGCGAGGGTCTGGGCTGCAAGGTCCATGTCGACTCGGTCGGCAACATGTTCGCCGTGCGTCCTGGCCGCGACAACGCTCTCCTGCCGATCGCCATGGGCTCGCACCTCGATACCCAGCCGACCGGGGGCAAGTTCGACGGCGTGCTCGGCGTGCTGGGCGCGCTCGAGGCGCTGCGCACGCTCGTGCAATCGGGCTACGAGACGACGGCCCCGCTGATGATCGTCAACTGGACCAACGAGGAGGGCGCCCGTTTCCAGCCGGCGATGGTGTCCTCGGGCGTCTATGGCGGCGCCTTCACCGAGGAGTTCATGCTCTCTCGCGAGGACCGCGACGGCAAGAGGCTGGGCGAGGAGCTCGAGCGCATCGGCTATCGCGGCAAGGAGCCGGTCGGCTCGCACAAGTTCCAGGCGATGTTCGAATTGCATATCGAGCAGGGTCCGATCCTGGAAGCGGAAGGCAAGATGATCGGCGTCGTCAGCGGTGTGCAGGGCATGCGCTGGTACGAGGTGACGGTGCGCGGCCAGGAGAGCCATACCGGCGCGACCCCGATGAGGCTGCGCAAGAACGCCCTGCTGGGTGCTGCCCGCATGATCGAGGCGATCCACCGGATCGGCATGGCGCACCTGCCGGGTGTGGCCAGTGTCGGGCGGATCGAGAACCGGCCGAACAGCCCCAACGTGGTGCCCGGCGAGGTCGTGTTCTCGGTCGACCTGCGCAACCCCGAGGAGAGCGTGCTCGACCGGATGGAGGCCGCGTTCCGCAAAGCGCTGCCGCCAATCGCGGCGGCCGAGGGCCTCACCTGCGAGGAAAAGTGCACCTGGAAATCTCCCGCCGTCGTGTTCGCGCCCGAGCTGATCGACTGCGTGCGAGCGGGCGCTGAGAAAGCCGGCTACACGACGCGCGATCTGCCATCGGGAGCGGGTCACGATGCGGTCTACGTGGCGCGGGTGGCGCCGACCACCATGATCTTCGTGCCGTGCCTGGGCGGCATCAGTCACAACGAGGCGGAATCGACGACGCTGGAGGAATGCGGCGCTGGCGCCCAGGTGTTGCTCAACGCCGTATTGGAGTACGACCGGCGGTTGACGGGGTGAGATTGCCACAGCAGGCCTCAGGCGCGCTGCCTCACCCGCCCTCCGGGTCGAGCACCTCGCCGCTCTTCAGGAATGCTTTCAGCAGCGGCTCGTGCGGGCGTCCAGCCATCGCGTCCAGATAGGGGGCCCAGATGCGCTTGGCGGCCGCGCGTGCTTCGGCAACCGGCATCGGGCGGCAAGTCCCGGCAGCACGGGGCGGTTGCTGGCCGAGCCAGAGATAGGCCGCCTGCCAGACCGGGGCGCCAACGCGCTTGTTGCTCGGACCGCGCAACTGCTCGATCGCCGGCATGGCGGGATCGTCCTCGTGCGGTGCGATCTCGATGTCGGCGACGCTGCGCCCGGCCTTGCGCATCGAGAACACGCGCGTCGACTGCTCGCTGACCTTCTCACCGTACTGGTCGAGGCAATTGTCCATGGCAGCGGCCTCGGCGAGAAAATCCCCGATGGTCGTGAGCGGCACGAACTCGTAGCCGTTGACGGTCGCCGCCGCGTACCAGGGATCGCGGATGCCAGCGCCGAGTGCAACAGCGAGGTCGATGCGCTTGCGCCAGTGATCGGCTTCCTCGATCGCCTTGCGGAAGCTGATGGTCGGCAGGAATGGCTGGCGCAGCAGCGAATGCCCGAATGTGGACGTCGCGCCCGAATACCATGCCCACGCGGACAGCAGGACGAAACGATTGAGATCGCGCATGCGCGGCGCCGTCTTGGTACGCCACGCCATCCACAGCGCCAGCTCGGGGCCAGCCATTTCGCTCGCCAGCAGCACGCGGCGGAACCAGGGCACGGCGCGCCAGCTCTCGGCCGGCATATGACTAGCGATCCGGCGCGAGATGTCCTCGTCAGCGGGCAGCCCGACCAGCGGTTGGGTGAAGGCTTCGGGTGGCAGCTTGCGCAGCCAATAGGGCACGCCGAGCGCTTCGGCCGCATCCTTCAGTGGCCGGCCGCGCTCGATCAGCGCCGAGCAGCGATCGCGGGACCGCTTGTCGCCGTAGCCGGTCGCCAGCGCGAAGGCGAGGCCGGGAAACGTGGCTGCGAGCTCGGCGAGGCGCGGCGCCGAGCCGGTCATCATCCGGATCACCTGGCGGTAGGGCGGACAGAACCGGTCGACCCGGCTGTCGCCAGCGGGCTCGACGAGACCTGAGCTCTTGCGTGTCGGAGATTGCTTCAAACTGACCATGAACTCAC
The DNA here is from genome assembly GCA_031431235.1 of Hyphomicrobiaceae bacterium. Taxonomy (GTDB): domain Bacteria; phylum Pseudomonadota; class Alphaproteobacteria; order Rhizobiales; family Hyphomicrobiaceae; genus JANNSW01. Next base: position 2,874 of record JANPDA010000029.1, on the reverse strand, counting down.
ACCCTCTCCCGGCCGGTCGATATGGGCGAGCAAAGATGGCGAAAGCAGGAGGGGATTTGGGCATCAACTCAATGGGTGTCAAAGGGTGTCGCCTCGCCGCAATGTGAATGGACGCAGTGCCCCTCGAGGAGCATCACTTGCCCATTCGGCTGCACTCTGGAGGCTTTGGCAATGCACGCTCGGCCCATGACGGCGCGAAGCCTCACGATGGCAGCGGCGGTCGTGGTCGCCGCTCTCATTGCGGCAATCGCCCTCGGCTCCGATGGAGTCGCGGACGCGGGTGGGCTCGCCGGCGTCGAAGCGCGCGTCGAGAGCCGTTTTCCCGATGTCGAGCAGATTGCCCCGGCCGAGCTTGCCGCAGCCCTCGCCGGACCAGCAGCATCGGACTATCTGTTGCTCGATGTTCGCGAGCCCGACGAATTCGCGGTCAGCCACATCGCAGGTGCGGTCCGGGTGCCACCCGGCGCGTGGCTCTCGACCGTGCTCGCGTCTGTCGGCGATCGGGCGAAGGGCCGGCGCGTCATTTTCTACTGCTCGGTCGGTCAGCGCAGCTCGGAGCTGGCTCGGAGCGTGGCAACGATCCTCATCGAACGGGGCGCCAAGGCCGTCGCCAATCTGCGTGGCGGTATTTTCGGCTGGCACAATCGCGCGCTGCCCCTCGTTGACGCAAGGGGGCCGACCGAGCTCGTGCATCCCTATGACGAGACCTGGGGGCAATTGCTGCTGCGGCGCGATCTGACGCGCTACCAGCCGCGCCCCTGACGGCGGCGGGCCGCGTGGCGGATCGCCGAGAGCGCGATCACAGTGAGGATTTTGGTGCCGGCGAGCACCACACCTTTGACGGTTCCCGAGACCTTCGAGCGCCCGATCCGGCGGCGATAGTCGACCGGCACCTCGATCGATGGAATTGCGAGCATGGCCGCGTTGATCTGCATCTCGACAGTCCAGCCATAGTTGCGATCGCGCATGCCGAGGCGTTGCAGCGTCTGCCTCCCGATTGCACGGAAGGGGCCGAGATCGGTGTAGCGCACGCCCCAGACCAGTCGCATCAGCCGGCAGGCGAGCCAGTTGCCGAAGCGCTGCTGCGGTGTCAGCGAGCCTTGCTCGGCGCGTCCGAGGACGCGCGAGCCGATCACGAGCCCGGCCCGCCCCTCGGCGATCGGATCGATCAGCCGGTCCATCTGGGCGGGGTGGTCGCTATGGTCGCCGTCGAGGAACACGACGATATCGACCGGCCCGGCCGCCGCGATGCCGGCAAGGCAGGCCGCGCCATAGCCACGCTCGGGCTCGCTGACGACGGTCGCGCCAGCCGCCCGCGCCAACTCCGCTGTCCGATCGCGCGAGCCGTTGTCGGCGACGATGACGATGTCGACATAGCCGGGGATCTCGCCGATCACCACGCCGATTGCCTGCTCCTCGTCGAGGGCCGGGATGACGACGCCGATGCGCTTGCCGTGCCGCATGGTCGGTCAGCACCGCTCTGGGGTGCGGGCAGCGATGGCGCCAATCGCGAGCAGCGCCAGGATCGGTGCCCATTCGAGCGGCACGACCACCGACGCGAAGGTCGCCAATTGGTCGCGCGCGATCAGATGGAATGCGACGTAATAGAGCGGCATCATGACCCCGAGCCAAAGAAATGCCGGCGATGGCAAGAACGGCAGAAACACGGCCACCCAAGTGGCATACCAGGGGAACTGGGCGGGCGAGAGCAGGAACAAAGCACCTGTGATCAGAGCGGCGGCTCGGATCGTCGCCTCGCCCTCGGCAGCGCGGGCACGCCAAGCGAGGGCACAGGCGATCGCCGCCAGGACTGCGCCGAGGAGGCCGCGCGCCAACAGCGAGGCAGGCGGCAGGATCACCGCGATTGGTGCTACGAGGGCTTCGATCAGCGGAAAGATCGCGCTGTTGGTCTTCCAGCCGCTCGCATAGGCGATCAGGCCCGATGACGGCCCCAAGGCCGAGCCGACCATGGGCAACGCGATGACGGCCGCTGGCAGCACGAATGCGGCAAGCGCCGCCAACAGGCGGATCGGCTGCCTGTGCAATGGCGCGACCAGCAACGGCAACAGCAGCACCGGCCAGAGTTTCACCCCGGCCGCGAGCGCCAGCACGAAGGCGGCGCCAGCATGCCGCCGAAGCGTCAACAGCGCAACCGCCGCCAGCACCAGCGGCAGCAGGATCGCCTCCATGTGGGCCGAGTTGGCGAGCTCCTTCATGACGAGCGGGTTCCACCAGTAGAGCGCTGCCCATAGGGGATCGCGCCCGATCCGTCGCAACAGCCACACGATCAGCGCGAGGGAAGCGATCTCGCCCGCCAGGCAGACCAGCCGCCAGGCCCAGAGCTGATAGGGGCCGATCAGATGGGCGAGCGCGAAAGCGGCTTGCGCGACCGGGGGATAGACGGTCGAGAGCTCGGGATGATTGATCCGCTCGAGCACGTCGCCCGCGGCGGTCGCGAGCCGCCCGAGCGAGGATTGCGGATCGGCATCGAGCGCCTCGGCCGGCACGATCGCATAAGGGTCGAGCCCGGCGACGACCGCGCCGCCGTCGAGCAGGTAGCGCTGATAGTCGTCCTCGAGGGCGGGGTCGCTCGCCAGCAGTGCCAGCCGCAAGGCGAGGCCGACGAGCACCATGCCGGCGAGCAGCAGTGCTTTTCCCGGCGGAGCCACGTCGCCGGCGAGCCGCACCAGCCGAGGCAACAATGGCACCAGCAGACCTGTCGCCATCAGCCCGGCGACGAGCTCGAGCACCGGCATCTCCGCCACGACGAAGTCGTAACCGAAAGCATGCGACCACGGCACGAAGGCCAGCACGGCCAGCGCCAGCGCAAGGCCCGTCCCCGCCCAGGCCGCGAGTGGCCGAGTGCCTTGCCCC
>JANPDA010000028.1:0-25024 GCA_031431235.1 Hyphomicrobiaceae bacterium | reverse complement strand
TACCATGACAATGGCGTTCAGCGCCGATCCGGCGGCGCGCTGGGCCTGGCCTGACCCGCTTCAGTTCATAAAGATATTCATGCCATTGGTGACCCTATTTGGCGGCAAATCCTTTGACCACGGCTCCGCCTATGTCATTGGCGGTTTTTGCGGCGTCGCACAGTGGTTGCCGCCGGGGGTTCAACCAGACGATGGGCCGATTGGTGAACTCTTTGAGCAAAACATGTCTGAGCCGAAGCTTGGCGAAGTGCTGTTCTTGTTTGAACAGATGGCCGGTTTTCATCCCCATGAACCCCACTGGTACATTCCCTTGATTGGGGTTGATCCGGTGTTTCAGGGGCGGGGATACGGAACGGAATTGATGCGGCATGGGCTGGTTGCCTGCGATCGCGATCAACGGCCCGCCTATCTGGAAGCAACCAGCCCCGCCAACCGGTCGTTCTATGAGCACCATGGTTTTCGGGTGCTGGGAGAGATTCGATCAGGCAATTCGCCACCGATGTTCCCGATGCTGCGCGAAGCTCGCTGACCCGACATCTCGCGAGCCTGTTGTCTTTGGGTGATTTCGACCAAACGGCTATCTCGGTGGTTGTCGAGAAATCGACCTCGACCACCTGGAAGGCAGGTGAACTCCGGTTCGGGTCACCTGCTGCCGGTCGAGGCGAGGATGGCACGAGAGGCGATCGGGGGGACAGCGGAAAGCAGCCTGACGGCCGCACGCTCGCCATCGGGTTCCAACAGGCGTGGTTCAGCCGAACAGACCAGGGCGGGTCGGCGCTACCGGCGCTGGCGCCACCACAGGCGCAACACCTTGCAGAAGATCGACAATCAGGCGACCCGAGAGCGCGCCCGCAAGATTGCCGAAGAAATGTCCGAGGTTGAGCCAGAGCCCATCGAGGCCGGGAGCTGGCCCGATCACCGGCATGCCGTCCGCGGGTTGCAGCACGATCCCGGCCCACGTCCGCTCGATCGGCAGGCGCGCGAGGCCGGGCAGGCTCTCCATCAGCACCGCGCCGGCAAGCGCCTGGCCGGCGACGGTCGGCCGGTCATCGAGGCTACCGGTCACGAAGGCGCAGCCGAATTGCACGCGTCCGTCGGGATACTGCGCCGCCTGCTCGGTGAAACCGAGCCCGGGCATCGCGTGCTCGATCGCGTGACGGGGGATGACGGCGTCTGCATCGAAGAAACGAAACAAAGCCTGCCCGCACAGCACCGGGCCAATCTCGAAGGGAGCCGGAGCCGTCTCCGCTGCTTCGAATTTGTAGAGCGAGGACGCAAGTCGCAGTCCCACACTTTCGAGCAGCTTGGGCGAGCCAGGGCCAGCGGCGACGACCGTCGCCGTCGCCTCGATCCGCTCGCCATTCGCGAGCACCACACCCCGGCAGCGGCCGCCTTCGACGACGAGCCGCTCGACCGCCGTGCCGAGCCGGATCCCGAGACCTCGACGCTCACCGGCATCAATCAGCAGGCTCACCAGCCGGCGTGTATCCTGGTGCGCATCGAGCGGATTCCAGACTGCGCCGCGGACGTTTTCACCCAGCGCCGGACATGCCGCCCTCGCGGCCGGGCCATCCAACAGCGCGACCGGCAATCCCGCACGGTTGCGGTCGGCGGCAAAGGCGCGCGCGACTGCCTCCACGCTGTCATCGCGAAACACGATGAGCCCGCCACAGGGCCGGAAGCCGAAACCGCCGATCTCCGCGTGCAGTCTCTCGGCGAACTGGCGGCCAGCAAGGGCGAATTGCATCTGGGCGCCGGCCGCCTTGGTCTGTAGCCACAAGAAACCCGGGTTGCGTCCGGACGCTCCGAACCCCGGTCGCGTCGTCTCGATCAACTCGACGCCATAGCCCGCGGTCGCCAGATAATAGGCGGTTGCGGCACCCGCGATGCCGGCGCCGACGACGATCACGTCGGGGGATTGGCCCGTGGCCTGCCTCATGGCAACACCGCTGGCGGCTCATCCGCCTCGAGCCGGTCGAGCAACCGCCTCATCATGCGCTCACAGGCCTCCACTTGCTCGAGCTCGACGAACTCGTCGGGCTTGTGGGCCTCTCCGATCGAGCCCGGACCGCAGACGACCGACGCGATGCCTGCCCGGCCCTGGAACAGTCCGGCCTCGGTGCCGTAGGCGACCTTCGAATGATCGTTGCGACCGACGAGGCCCTTGACGAAAGTCACCGCCGGATGCTCGGGCGAGATGTCGAGGCCGGGATACTCGTAGAGCGGCTCGAATACAAAGCCGGCTTCCGGTGCCATCGCCCGCATGCCCGGCAACAGCTCCTGCTCGGTGAAAGCACGGATGCGGCGGAACACGGTTTCGGCGTCGACATTGGCGAGATGGCGGAACTCGAAGGTGACGCTGCAGTGATCCGGTACGATGTTGATTGCGGTGCCGCCCTCGATCATGCCGGTCGAAAGAGTCGAGTGCGTGATGTCGAAGTCAATGTCGAACGGGCCATCGGCGATCCATTCCCGGGCGATGCTGCGCAGGAACAGCACCAGCTCGGCGGCGGCGTCGATCGCATTGACGGCCTTCGGCGCAAGGCTCGAATGGGCGGCCCGGCCGGTGATATGGACGCGGTAGCTGCGGCCGCCCTTGTGGCCGACCACCACCTGCATGCTGGTCGGCTCGCCGACGATGCAGAGCGCGGGCTTCACTGCCATCGCCGCGATCCGCTCGACGAGACTCCTGACACCGAGGCAGCCGACCTCCTCGTCGTGCGAGATGGCGATGTGGACCGGCGCCTGGAGTTTGCGCTGCAGCATTTCTGGGACAAAGCCCAGCACGATGCCGAGAAACCCCTTCATGTCGCAGGCGCCACGTCCGTAGAGCCGGCCGTCCGCGATGCGCATCCGGAACGGGTCGCTCGACCAGTCCTGACCATCGACTGGCACGACATCGCTATGGCCGGAGAGGATCACGCCGCGCTTGCCGACAGGCCCGATCGTCGCCCACAGATTGCCCTTGCTGCCATCCTTGGTCCACAGCATGTCGCAGGCGACACCGTGGCTGGCGAGGTAGCGCTCGACGTCGAGCAGCAGCTCGCGATTGGGATCGCGCGACACGGTCGGCCGGGCAATCAGCTCGCCGATCCGATCGAGGCTGAGCTGGGACGGAGCCATTGTCACGCTCCCTTCTCGTTACGCGACGCGCAGGAACACCGGCAGCGGCGGCAGCTTGGGCCGCTCACGCCAGGCGAGGGAGACGCGCTCACCAATGCGAAGCTCGGAGCCCTCGACGTTCGACAGCAGCCGGACGCCTTCGTCCAGGTCGACGAGAGCGAGCAGGTAGGGCGGCGGCAACTCGTCCGTGACGGGCACGCGAACCGTCGTCACCGAGTAGACGGTTCCAGACCCGCTCGACTCGATCCAGCTCACATCGTCCGACTCGCAGGCGAGGCAGAACGGGCGCGGGTAGAACTGGTGATGACCGCAAGAGGCGCACTTCTGGATCAGCAGCTTCCGCTCGAAGCAGGCCTGCCAGAAGGCTTCCGTCGTCGGGTCGGCGATGCCTTGCTCGGCAAGGCTCGGGGCGGGGAGAGGTGTCTTACTCACGGGCGAGCACCACGGTGGAAGCTGTCGAGAAGGCGAGGCCGCCCGTTCCATGCGCAACGGCGATCTCCGCACCCGCGACCTGGCGGGCGCCGGCCTCGCGCCGGAGCTGCCGGACAGCCTCGATCAGCAGCAGGATGCCGAGGGCACCAGGATGGTTGTAGGAGAGCCCGCCGCCCGATGTCATCGACGGCAGCGAGCCGCCGGGCGCGAGCCGCCCCTCGGCGACGAACGCTCCGGCCTCTCCCTTCTTGCAGAAGCCGAGATCCTCCAGATAGAGCAACACGGCGTGAGTGAAATTGTCGTAGGGCTCGAGCACGTCCACATCCCCGGGCTTGATCCCAGCCATGCCGAACGCCTCTCGCCCCGAGACGGCGCCGGGCGTGACGGTCAGGTCGGGGCATTGGGCGACATGCCATTGGCAGTGGCTCTCGCCGGCGCCTAGCACGCGGATGGGTTTCTTGGCCGCGTCGCGGGCGCGCTCTTTGTTGGTCAAGATCACGACGCCGCCACCGTCGGTGACGAGGCAGCAATCGATCTTGCGCAAAGGGTCGCACAGCATCGGTGAGGCCATGGCCTCATCCAACGACAACGGGTCGCGTGACCAGGCTTTCGGATTGAGCTGCGCCCATTTCCGCGCGGTGACGGCGACGTGGGCCAGATGCTCGAGCGTGGTGCCGTGCTCGTACATGTGGCGGGCGGCAGAGAGTGCGTAATGGCCGATCGGGAAGTGGATGCCGTAGGGGGATTCGAATTGGGAAGCGAGCGTGCCGTCGGTTGCGCTGACGGCACGCTTGCGATTGCGGCGGCTGCGCTGGCGCGACGCGTAGCCGATCAGCGCCACCTCGCAGCGTCCAGCCGCGATCGCGAGCATGGCGTGGTGGACGAAGAATTCGAACGAGGCGCCGCCCATGTCGGAGGATTCGGCATAGCGTGGCCGCAGACCCAGATACTCACCGAGTTGGACGGAGCCTTCCTCGCCCATGTAGTTGGTGAAGACGGCGTCCACGTCCCCGAGTTTCAGCCCGGCTTCCCCGAGCGCCTCCTTGGCCGCGACTGCCACCATCGACAGCTCGCTATGGTCGATGACCTTGCCGAGCGGCGTCTCGGCGGCACCGACGATGTAGACCGGACCCAGGTTGTCTCGACTGCCCATCAGCACAATTCCAACTTCGGTTCGCTTGCCGCGCCCTGATGAGTCGCATCTGGTCGGACCGGACGCGCGATTTCCAGATACTGAAAAAATTATGATAAGCAGCAATTCGCGTGTGTCAATTCTGTCTGCGTTGAATTCTGGCAAAGCAGCGACTGCTATGGCATCAAGCCGCAACGCCACCTCGATCGAAGTTGGACGACATGCCGAACCGAACCGCGCGCAGCAAACCCAGGCCGCACAGCACCCTGAAGGCAGATCGCAAGCCCCAGGGCTCCTCGAAGCACCAGCTCTGTCTGCTGCATCCCGAGCACGCGCCCGATGCTTCCGCCAAATCGAGGTACGCTGGAGCGGTTCCTCCTGAGATTGGTCGCCGCCTGCGCGAGATTCGGCTGCGGCAGAGCTTGACGCTCTCCGAGGTCGAGGCAAAGTCCGGGGTTTCCAAGTCGATGCTTTCCCAGATCGAGCGCGGCAGGGTCAACCCGACCTTCGCGCGCGTCTGGCATCTCACACGCTCGCTGGGTGTCGGCGTTGGTGAGCTGCTGGGGGAGGTCTCCGCCCATTTCGAGGAGGTCCGCCAGTACGAGCACGTGAAGGTCTACCGCACTCCGACCATCACCTCCGCCGACGGCCTCTGCACGGTCAAGATCTTGAACCCGGTCCGCTTCGCATTGCCCTTCGAGTGGTACGAGATGACGCTTGCTCCCGGGGGCACGCTGCGCGCAAACGCCCATGGCAATGGCGCCTGGGAGCACATGACGGTCGTGTCGGGTCGCGTGATCGTCGAGATCGGCGACGACGAGGTTCGGCTCGAGACTGGCGACACGGTGCGCTATTCCGCCGAGCAACCCCATGGCGTGCGCAACGATCACGCTGGCGAGACGAAGCTGATGCTGGTGCTGGTGGCGGTCAAGGAGCTGGCGGCCTTCGGCATCCCCTTCGGGGCGGCGCCGACGCCGTAGCAAGCTTACACGAATGTCAGCAGCCGGCGTGGCGTGCCGACGAGGATCGCGTCGATGTCGGCCTCAGCAAATCCGAGGCGGTGCATCGCCGGCACCATGTTGCGCTGGATGTGGGCGTAGCCGCAGCCGCCGAAGCTCTCGAGGTAGTGCTTGTTGTCGTTGTCGTGGGCGATGACGATCTGGTGGCCATGACCTTCCGCGATCAGCCATTGCAGCCATGCGAGGCGCTGTCGGTCGTTGGGCATCGCGATATGGGGCGCGGGCGGGTAATAGGAATACTCGTGGCCGAACAGGTCGAGCTCGAGAATGCATCCGGTCGCCGCCAGCCGCTTCATGGCAGGCTTGCCGAAGATCGTACGCTCGAGATGACAGATGATCGTTCTCGAGAGGTCGGCGTCGGCCTGCTCGACGATCCCGATGATCTCGAGGGGAGCGTCCTCGTGGCGCCCGGGATGGATGGTCAAGGCGGCGCCGGTCAGCGCTTGCGCCCTGGCGGAGGCGCGCAGCACCTTCTTCTCGTTGTCCGTCACCGGCCATGAGCAGCCGGCTTCCCCGATGATGCCAGCGCAGATCGACGTTCCGTCGACGCCGTCGAGCACGTCGGCGACGATCTCGGCGGTCAGAATCTCCTCGCTGCGCCCGGCCATATCCTCGGGGTGGGAGTCGGCGACGTACCAGGAACAGCCCATCACCACATGCACGCCGGAGCGCTCCGAGATGGTCCTCAGGCCGGCCGCCTGACGGAACAATCCATGCGGCGTGACCTCCACGATGGCGCTGCCGCCGGCGGCCTTGAACGGCGCGACCTCGGCAAGCATCATTTCGATGTCGTCATAGACATAGTCATCGCGGTTCGCGAGACCGGCATAGCGGATCCGCGTCAGTATCTGCGGACTGAGCGGGGCCTCGTAGAGGCGGCGCAGCTCAGGATCGCTCGGCGGCGGATCGAGCTGGGATTCATCCAGCAAGAGATGCTCGTGCATCAGTGTGGGCCCCAGCTGGCTTGGCTCGATGAGGCCGCGCACGGTCTGGATCTTGCCGCGACGCAAAGCGCGCCGCGCCGCGATTTCGGCTCCATCGAGGCCCTTCATGGCACTCATCCCTCTCCGGTCCAAACGACGGCAGTCCCCGTCACAACGGCTGTGCCGTCCTGCCGCTTCAAGACGAGCTCCAGCTCGGCCAGCCGGCATCCGGCCTCGACGAGCTCCCCGACGACGCGCCCCTCGGCCGACAGCACGTCCCCCGGCCAGACCTTGTCGCGGAACCGCACCCCGTACCGCTTGACCGAGCCCGGTCCAAACCAGGCTGTGACAAAGGAAGCGAGCAGTCCCGCCGACAGCATGCCATGGGCCATGACACTGGGGAGGCCGGCCGCCTTGGCGAACCCCTCGTCGTGATGGATCGGGTTGAAGTCGCCCGATGCGCCGGCATAGCGGACGATGTCGGTGCGCGTGAGTGGGCCAACGCGAAATTCGGGAGGGGGCGCGAGCGTCATGGAGCGGCTCCCTCGACAGGCGCCGTCTCGATTGCCGTCGAGCGCTCGAAGCCGATCACCTCTCCGGTTGCCTCGCTCGCCAGCTCGACCTCGGTGACGACGACGCGCATCCGGCCGCCGCGTTTGCCCAACTTGACCGTGTCCGACAGGACGCGTGCCCGCAGCCGCACCCGCTCCCCGACCCGCAGTGGCCGGTGATACACGTACTCCTGCTCGCCGTGCACCGTGCGGCGTCGATCGAGCTTCAAGTCGTCGACGATCAAGCGCTCGACGAAATCGGCCGAGAGCACCATCGGGAAGGTGGGCGGGGGAATGAGCGGCTCGGCCTCGGAGTGGATTTCGCGCACGGCGCGCGAAAACTCGCGCACCTTGCCCCATTCGACCGGCTGCACCCATTCGGCGATCACATCCGTCATCGTGACACTCACGCCAGCCGCTGCTCGAGGATACCGCCACGCCGCATGGAGACGACGAGCAGGCCGAGCGCCAGCAGATTGAAGGCGATCAGCAGTGTCGCAACCGCGGTGATGGTCGGATTGATCTGCATGATCAGCTCGTTGAACATACGCTTGGGGATCGTCATATGGGTGCCGGCGACGAACAGCGTCACCACCACCTCGTCGAACGAGATGACGAAGGCGAAGATCCAGGCGGCCACCATGCTGGGCAAGAGGTTCGGCAGCACCACCTGTGTCAGCACCTGCGCCTTCGACGCGCCGAGCGTGAATGCAACCTGCTCGATGCGCACATCGAAGCTCTTGATCGCCACCTGCATGATCAGCACCACATAGGGCACGACCAGGATCGTGTGCGCGAGCACCAGGCCGAGGAAGGTGCCAAGCAACTTGGTGCGCGCGAATACGATGAAGAGTGCGACCGCCGTGATGATCGAGGGGAAGATCATCGGCGCCATGAAGTTGCCTTCCATCAGGGTGCGCCCGGGAAAGCGCCCGCGCAGCAGGCCGTAGGCCGCGATGGTGCCGAGCACGAGCGCGATGCTCGAGGAGATCGTCGCGAGCAGCAGCGAGTTGGTGCCGGCGTTGATCCAAACCTCGGTCGTGAAAAATACCTCGTACCATCTGAGCGACAGACCGGGCGGGGGAAACTCGAGCGACTTCGCACTCGAGAACGACATCGGCACGACGATCAGGATCGGCAGGCAGAGGAACAGCAGCACCGCGGAGGCGACGACCGTCAGCCAGGGGCTCGCTCCCAGTCCGCTCGCAGGCCGGCCGGGTTTCGCCATCATGCTCTCTCGCGCAGCCATTGGTAGAACCCGTAGAACACCAGAGTGAGCGCGAGCAAGACGACCGAGTTGACGGCCGCCATCTCCCAGCGCGCGAATTTGTTGATGAGCATGTCCATCATGTTGGCGATCAAGGGTACGCGCCCGCCGCCGAGAATCGCCGGGGTAATGTAGAAGCCGAGCGAGAGGATGAAGACAAGCACCATGGCGGCCGAGAGCGCTGGAACCGTCAACGGGAAGAACACGCGCCAGAAGATCGAGAGCCGCGAGGCGCCGAGCGTCTCGGCGACCTGCAACAGCCTCGGATCGACGCGCCGCATGGCCGCCGCGAGCGGCAGGATCAGGAACGGCAACAGTACGTTCACCATGCCGAGCAGCACGCCGTTCTCGTTGTAGAGGAACTCGATGGACTTCGTCGTGAGGCCCGAGGCCTGCAGCCAGCGGTTGACGATGCCGCCATTGCCGAGGATGACGATCCAGGCATAGGTGCGCACGAGAACCGAGACCCAGAAGGTCATGACGACGATGCCGAGCGCGAGCATCTGCCGGTCGGGCCTGAGCTTGGAGATCCAATAGGCGAGCGGATAGCCAAGCGCCGCGCACAGCACCGTCACCTCGGCGGCGACGATGATGGTGCGCCAGATGATCCTGACGAAATAGCCGGCCTCGATGAAGTCGACATAGTGCTGGCCGGTGAGCGCGCCGGTCTTGGGATCGGTCACGCTCCAGAGCGCGGTCGTCAAAAGCGGATAGTCGAACACGGCGATGACGAGCAAGAGCAGCGGCGCGACCAGGAGCACATAGTCCCAGCGCCACTCGCGGCGTGTCGGCGCCGAGCGGAGGCTCGCGGCAGGCGCTTCGATCATTGCGGCGGCTGGTCCGTCCACGACTGGAAACGCTCCTCGATGGCGACTGATCCCCTCCCCCTTCGCAGGGGGAGAGGATTGCCTGAGCTACAGCTACAGCTACAGCTACAGCTTCAGCTTGAACTCGTTCCAGCGCTTCTCGATCTCGGCGGCGTTCTTGAATGCCCATTCGCCGTTCGGGATCCACTGCACCTTCTTGTTCTCGCTGTAGGTCGGGAACTCGGCAAGCTTGTCCTTGGGCAGCATCGCCTCCAGATCCGGGCTCGGTCCCGGATAGGAGATGTACTGCGCGATGCAGGCCTGCTTCTCCGCGACCGTCTGCTCATGGAACCAGACATAGAGCGCCTTCTTCTGCTCGGCCGAAGCGCCCTTGGTGACGACGAACCAGGAGATGTCGAGCATACCGTCCTGCCAGTTCACCTTGATGCCCGGCTTGCCGACGACTCGGCCCGACCAGGAGATCGCATACTGCACCTCGTTGTCGGCGAGGAGCTGTGGGGGCTGTGCGCCCGCCTGCCACCAGATTGCATCCTTCTTGACGCGCTCGAGCGTGGCAAACGCCTTGTCGAGATCGACGCCGTCCTTGGCGACGCTTGCGGCCGACTGGCCGGCAGCGATCGCAGCGAACGGCAGCACATAGTCGGCATAGTCCGGCAGCCCGCGCTTGCCGGGGAAGTTCACCGTGTCGAAGAACTCGGTCCAGTTCTTCGGCGCCTTGGCATCCTCGCGGTAGGCCATGATGGTCGAATAGTAGGATGCCCCGAACCCGTACTTGTTCTTGGCCTCCTCGAACATGGGCTTCGGTTCGATCGCGGCCCAGTCGATCTCCTCGACGATGCCTTCCGCGATCATACGGTAGAGCTCGGTCGTGCCGGCATCGGCCGCCACGTTGATGATCGTGCCCGACTTCACCTGCGCGGCGAGCTTGGCATAGCCGCCGGGCGTCTCGATGATGACCTTGATGCCCTTCTCTTTCGCCATCGGCTCGTCGACGCACTTGACGATCGCATCGCCCCATTGGCCGCCCGCATGCATCACATGCAGGTCCTCGGCAGCCGCGGACCACGAGAGTGCGGCGAGCGCAACACCCGACAGCAGTCCGACCGCCAAGGTCTTCAACTTCGACTTAGACATGTCCACCTCCATCAACACCTCGCTCGACCAGCGAGGACTCCGGCCTTCCTGCAGGCCAACCCTTGTGACGCCTTGCCCACGTCTCGCGCACGCTTCAGTCCTCACCCGGCAGGAGCCAGACTTGCGCCGGATCCCAATCCAGGTTGACGTGGGCACCTTCCGGGAGCTTGGAGCGCGAGCCCGGAACGTGCGCGATGAGTTGAAATCCGCTGGCGAGAGCGACAGTGTAGCGGACGCTCTCGCCGAAGAAGACCGCTTCCCTGACCCTGCCCGTCAGCCGGCCGCGACCGTCCCCATTGGCAACCACCAGATCCTCGGGGCGGAGCACGCCGCAAACCGGGCCAGTGCCGTCGGGGCCGGGTGCGCAGGCGAGCTGCTCGCCGCTCTTCAGGCGGATGACGGTGCCAGAGCCATTGGCCTCGATCTCGCCTTCGAGAAAGTTGGCGAGCCCGAGGAAGCCTGCAACGAAGCGGCTGTTGGGCTTGTGGTAGGCATCGAACGGGGTGTCGATCTGGCGGACCCGACCGCCGTCCAGCACAACGATGCGATCGGAGAGCGACAGCGCCTCGTCCTGGTCGTGGGTCACCATGATAGTGGTGATCCCGAGCCGGCGCTGCAGGCCATGGATCTCCGCCCTGACCTCCTCGCGTAGCTTGCGGTCGAGGGCGGCGAGCGGCTCGTCGAGGAGGAGGATGTCGGGTTTCCAGACGACCGCGCGGGCGAGCGCGACGCGCTGCTGCTGGCCGCCCGAAAGCTCGTGGGGTTTGCGCCGCTCGTAGCCCTCGAGCCGGACGAGGGAGAGGGCCTCGGCGACCCGCCCCCCGATCTCCGCGCGGGCCGTGCGGCGAACACGCAGCGGAAACGCCACGTTGTCGGCGACGGTCATGTGGGGAAACAGCGCATAGCTCTGGAAGACGAGCCCGACATTGCGCTCCGCGGCCGGCATCATCGTCACGTCGCGGCCGCCGATCAGGATGCTGCCGGCGCTCGGCTCGGCGATGCCCGCGATCAGCGACAGCATCGTCGTCTTGCCCGAGCCAGAGGGGCCGAGGATGGTTGCGAACTCCCCCGTCTCGACGCGCAGCGACACCTCGTCAACCGCCCGGACGCTGCCGTAGAGCTTCGAGACGCTGTTGAACTCGACCGTGGTCATTGCCGGACCGCACCCTTCCCTCTGCCGCCAACGCTCATGCCACTACCGGCCATGCAGGCTTCTGCTCGATCCCGGCCCGCTCCGCCATACGCTCGGCCGACCGTCGCGCGAGCCGGTAGACCTCGCCCTCGTCGAGCCGTGTGAGGTTGCCGCGCCGCACCACCACCTCGCCATTGCAGATGACGGTATCGACCGACTTGGTGCGGCTCACCAGCATGAGCTGGCGGACGACATCGATGTTGGGTTGCGCGTCCGGGAGATCGTCGGAGCGGATGACGAGATCGGCGCGCTTGCCGGTTTCGAGGCTGCCGACCTCGCTCTCCATGCCGAGCGCCCGGGCGCCTCCCAATGTGAGCATCTCGAGGAGCGATTCCGAGGGAACGAAGTCGCCCCACTCGCGGCTGACGAGATAGGCGATGAAGCCGAGCTCGCCGAACGCCCAGACCTTGGCGACATCGGTGCCGAAAGTGATGGCAGTACCACGCCGGTGCAGCTCGGGAAAACGGCTCTTCGCCGTTTGCGCGATGCCATAATACATGAAATTGCCCGGGTGCCAGACCAGCGCCATACCGGATTTCGCGACTGCCTCGACCTCGGCATCGGTGAGCACGTTCATGTGGGTGAACACGACATTGGGCCCGAGCACGCCCGCTTCCGCGAAGTGAACGAGTGCGGGCTTGCCGAACCGCTTGCTGTCGTAGGCGGCATCGCTCGTCATGAAGCTCTGGTGCTGATGGAACGGCACGCGCAATTCGTCTGCGAGGCGCTTGGCTTCCTTCGTCAGCTCGTCGGTCGAGCTGCCCAGGCCGTAGAGCGCCACGTGGGCACGGACGAGACCGTCCCGCTTGCTCCGTCGGCGCACCTGATCGCCGAGCAGCCTGCGGGCACGCTTGCCATCACAGGGCGCACGCGGGATCAAGGCTGCCATCGGCTCGCCGCCAACGAGATCCCAGAGCATGCAATCCGTGACCGACACGCGGATGCCGACAGCCTCGGCCGCCTCAGCGACGAGATCGGGCTCAAAGGCGGTCGCTGCTTCCACGTAGGCGGTAAAGCCGTTCTTCACCATCTCCACGGATGCCATCAGCGCACTCGCATACTCGTCCTCATCGGTGAGTGCGTTGATCCAGCGCACGAATACGCCCGTGCCCGCGCCGCCTTGCTCCTTCGGCGGATTTGGGTTGTCGGTGATCGAGCCGCGCGAGAGGTGCAGCCCGGCATGGTAGTGGCCATCGATCAAGCCGGGGTGCACGGCTGCGCCATGAGCATCGATCGTGCGCCGCGGCTTGAACCTCGCCTCGACGGATCTCGTCGGTCCGACACCCGCGATCCGAGTACCGGTGATGGCGACGGCCCCGTCAGGATAAACGGTGCGGCGTCCATCCATGGTCAGAACATGGCCATTGCGGATCAAGAGGTCGCAAACCTCGGGTGCTGCGGACGCGGATTGCGCTTTCGCCGTGGACTTCTTGTCGACCATAGCCAAACCTGCTCTTTCAATCGTGGAATCTGCCAGTCTCGCGGTCCCAGACGCCGCCCTTCGTCAGATCCTGCTTGCCCTCGATCAGCGACTTCTTCTGAACCCGCATGGAGGGCGTGCGTTCGAAGTCCTGGGTGCGGTACTCGATGTAGCGAGGCAGCTTGAAGGCAGCGAGGCTCTGCCTGCAGAAGGCGATGACCTCCTCGGGCGGAAAGCTCTTTGCCGTCTCGCCGGGTTTGGGCTGGATGTAGGCCTTCACCTCCTCTCCCCGCAGCTCGTCGGGCACCGGGATGACGGCGACCTCGAGCACCTTGTCGTGCGAGCGCAGCACAGCCTCGACCTCAGCGGCCGAGATGTTCTCACCGGAGCGCCGGATGATCTCCTTCTTGCGCCCGACGAAATAAAGGAGACCGCGCTCGTCGCGTCGAATGACGTCGCCCGAGTGATACCAACCCCCGCGGTTCGCCTCCGCCGTCACCTCGGGCCGGTTCAGATAACCCTTGTAGAGATCGGGCCCGCCAATCAGGGCTTCCCCGGATTGGCCGATTGCAACATCCTCGTCGTCGTCGTCGACCACGCGGATGAACACGCCCGGCGGCTCGGTGCCCATGGTTCCGGTGGCAACCAACTCATCAGCCAGATGGTGCGGCACCCGGCTCATCACACCGCCTTCGGTCGAGCCGTACTGATTGTGCCAATGGAAGCCGTAGCGCTTCAGCATCTGGGCATGCAGCTCTTTGGGCAACCCGGCATGGATTGCGAGGCGAATGCGATGATCGTGCTCGCTTGGGCCGGGATCGCCTTTCATGAGCAGCGCCGGTACCGAGGCAATCGAGAGGATCTCGGTCGCGTCGTACTTGTTGACCACGTCCCAGAAGCGTGAGACCGAGAACCGCCGCATCGCGACCATGGTGCCCCGCGTCACAAGCGAGGTCAGCAGCTGGATCGCCGGATCGGCGTAGTAGAACGGCAGGCAGCAGAGCTGGCGGTCCTGCCAGCCGCGACGGAACATGCGCGTGTCGAGGTCGATCACTCGCAGCCACCAGCCATGGTGCAAGAGACAGCCCTTCGGCGCGCCGCTCGTGCCCGACGTGTAGTAGACGGTGATGACGTCCTCGCGCTGACATTTGGCATTGGCAAAATCGAGCGGCTCTGCGTCGCGCGAATAGGCCTCGAGCCCGTCCGGCTCCTCGCCGTCGACCACGATGACGTGCTGGAGCTTGTCGGATCTCGTGCGCACGCCGTCGATGATCGGCTTCTGGGGCATGCCACAAATCGCGGCGACGGGCTGGGCGTCACTGACGATGTGGCCCGCATCGAAAGACTGCGCCGAGGGCGCGATCGAGACCAGCACGCCGCGGTTCGCGATGATGCCGAAGAGAGCGATCATGAACTCGACGCGGTTATCGAGCATCACGACCACGTTGTCGCCCGTCTCGACCTTACCCTTCAGGAAGCCCGCAAAGCGCTGGCAACGGTCGAGAAAGTCCTTGCGGGTGATGGTCAGGCCGTCCTCGATGATGAGGACGGGGCGATAGGGATCCTCGGCGCAACCCTTGGCGACGATCTCAATCGTCGTCTGATGAGGAACCCCGCTCCACATGGGCGGCACGTTCTCGTGCTCGACCCAATCGGCCGGGCGCTTGGATTGTCTGTAGCCGTCGAGGCCGGTCGAAGCTTGCTTGCTCACGCGCCTACCTCCGCGAAGCCGAGCTTGATCGCGAGCTCTCCACCCATCTCCGTCGTCTCGAAGGCGACTAGCCGCCGCGCGCCCCTGACCGCGCCGAACCAGACTCTGGTTGTCAGCAATTGCCCCGGCACCATGAGCACGGGCGCGGAGAACCGGCCGCCGAGCCGGAACAGCTTTCTCGCATCGCCCTGGCAGGCGGCTCCGAGGACAGCGCGAGCGGCGATTCCCATGGTGCACATTCCGTGCAGGATGGGTGCTGGGAAGCCCAGCTCGCCGGCCGCCTCCGTGTCGAGCGTGTAGGGAGAGTAGTCTCGCGCGGCCTCGGCATAGCGGAAGGCCTGATCGGGCGAGAGCTTGATCGTGACAGGCTCGCCTTCGCCCTCGGGTGTCATCACGGGACGATCAGGCGCTGGATCTCCCGCCGCCTTGGCGAACTTCTCACTCGTCACGAGGCAAGTCGAGTACTGGGTCGAGACCTTCAGCTCGTCGTGGGTCGCGATATCGGAGCGGATGATGAGCGTCGCGCCAGCCTTGGTCGGGCGGATGCCGATCAGCTTAGACACCGTATAGAGCCGTTGTCCGGGCTCGATCGCACGATGGAAATGGAAGTCGTGCTCACCATGCAGCGCGAACTTGGTCGTCGCCGACTTCAATAGCTCGACCATGCTCTGCATGACCGGCACGTGGTGGAAGACCGGATGCGCAACTCTACCCTTGCGTTGCGCCTCGATCGTATCGCCGAGCGCCTCGGCAAACTGGGCGAGCCGTGCCGTGCTGACCCGAAACTCCTCGCTGTCACGCTCCAAACCGACTTTGCCCACATCAACACCCACGCACAGGCACTCCCTTCTTACAAAGGCAACCCTTCGACGAAATCCCCGAGCTTTGGCGGTGCCGGCAGCTTGCCCTCGAGCGCCCGGTCGAGCGCATCGATCGTCCACTGCCCGTCCGTACGGACATCGACGGCAATGCCCGTTTGCCCAATGACCTCGACCCGGTTGCCGTAGGCCTGAAAAACCTGGTTGGTCGCAGGGCAGTCCGCGTGGGCGAGCCAGGCGACGAGGGGCGAGACGTTGGCTGGATCGAAGACGTCGAAGACACCTGCAGGCGGAGGCTTGAGGCTCGTCTCGATACGGGTGCGCGCCGATGGCGAGACTGCGTTCGCTCGCACACCATACCTCGCTCCCTCGAGCGCCACGACACGCGAGAGGCCAATGACGCCGAGCTTGGCGGAGGCATAGCTCGCCTGTCCGAAATTGCCGACGAGGCCGGCGAGCGAGGTGGTCATGACGACGGACGCCTCGACGGCTCCTCCGCCCTTGGCCCGATCCCGCCAGTAGGCCATCGCGTGACGCGAGGGGGCAGCGTGCCCCTTCAGATGAACGCGGATGACGGCGTCCCATTCCTCCTCGCTCATGTTGGCGAGGGTGCGGTCGCGCAGGATGCCGGCGTTGTTGACGAGGACATGCAGATCCCCGAACGTCTCGACGGCGAGACGGATCATCGCTTCCGCGTCCTGCCAACTGGAGACGTCGTGGCCGCTCACCACCGCCTTGCCGCCACTCCCCTCGATCTCGGCGACCACCTGTTGCGCGGGCGTTGCATCCTTGCCATGGCCCTGCAAATCGCCGCCGAGATCGTTCACCACGACGCTCGCGCCGTGCGCAGCGAGGCAGAGCGCATGCGCCCTTCCCAGGCCGCGACCGGCCCCGGTCACGATGGCGACGCGCCCCCTCAGAGATTCAGCTGCCATAGCTTTCTGCCCACCCGATCCGCGAGCGTCGCGCCCCATCGACGAAAGCCGTAGTTTCGTTTGGCGCAAACTTTCCATTATGTTGTACAATATCGACCGGCGCCGTCAAGGCACGCCGATCGAGCGACATTCTCGAGCTTCGCGTGCCGCAGGGAGCGACAGGCCATGAGCGTGGCTTCACAGGGTTTTCTGATCCGCCCATGCACAGCGGGAGACGAGCAGCGCTTCCTGGAGATGTTCAGGGATCTGGTCGCATCCGGCCCGGAACCCTGCGCACCCGAGGCGCCGGCCCATGTCTGGTGCTGCGTGATGTCACCCGAGGGACCGATGCGAATGCTGATCGCCGAGAGCGCCGGCGGCAGGCCCGTTGGCTTTGCACTCTGGGTGACGTTTCCCTACTCCTGGTCGGCGCGGCCCGTCGCCTATCTGCTCGACGTGCTGGTGGAGCAGGAAATGCGCCGCCTGGGCATCGGCACTGCGCTCATCGAAGCCGTCGGTGCGATCGGCAAGCGCGAGGGCTGGATGAAGCTGTTCTGGATGACGCAGGCCGACAATCTCGAGGCGCGAGCCGTCTACAACCGGATCGCGGAACGCTCCCCGCTCGTGCGCTACGACATGTTCCTCAATCCGCATTGACGAAGGCTAGTGTTCCGACTCATTCATCCGGTACCCCAAATGAGTGGCCAGCCCACTAGCCAACTCTTTGTTTGTGCTCCGTCTTTCCATTCATTGATCCAGCTTCGCCGGAATCGAATGAATGGGACGGAACACTAGCATCAAGGCTCCGCAATGCCTTGGCGAGCGGCCCAGTCGACCGGATGCAGCGCATAGAAATAGGCGCAGCGTCCTGTCGTGGCGTCGTATTCGAGCGCAGTGCCGCGAGGTAGCCAGATGATGTCGCCGGGCCTGCAGGCGAAGCGCTCGCCACCGGTTACGATCGTCATCTCACCTTCGTGGATGAACAGCACCTCGTCATAGGTGACCGTCCAATGGATCGAGACGTTCTCCAGCACCTCGATGCCGGCACCCATTTCCTTGCTGATGGCTGCACCTACGACACGGGCGATGCGGGTATCGCCAGTCGCGGTCCTGGCTGTGGTCCAGGCCAACTCGGCGTGCCCGAAACGGAGTGCTTTCTGCATATGGCCCTCGCTCAATCCTCCGGCGTCGTCACGACGCCGCCCGGCGCCATGCCGGCGAGCCAGCGCCCGATTGCCCCGACGTCCCGCCCGCGGTAGCCGAGGGCATCCCTCCGGCGGATGGCGTGCCGGACGGCGTGCGCGCCGAGGTACTTGATCGGCTCGGGCGGCAGCCAGCGCTCGGGGGCTCGCACGAGACCACACTGCGACCACTCGTCCTTCATGTCGAGCACGAGGGACGCGAGGATCCTCCCCGCGAGTGGCGCTGTCGTAATGCCGTTGCCTGAAAAGCCGTAGCCGTAGAAGACACCTCTCCGGCCTGGAAAACTGCCAAACAGTGGGAGACCGGAGCGCGTGCGATCGATCGGCCCGTACCAGCTGTCGGCAAAAGGCACGCGCGCGAGCTTGGGATTGGCGCGAGCGAGCGCCGCACGGAATACGTCCTCGCGCGCGGATCGTCCCTCGAAGCGCGCAGCTCCGAGCCCGGCAAACCCGATGCGCCCGCCGGTGACGCCACCTGAGAGGCGGTCGTCGGGCGTGGTGCGGAAACCCGTTACGAACACCTGGCTGTCGGTGATCTGCGGCTTGGCACGATAGCGGCAGGCCGTCAGCAGCTCCGGGATCGGCTCGCTGATCGCATCGTCGCTCGCGATCACCAGCACCGCCGGACGCAGCTCGGCAAAGCGGAGCGACCAGGCGTTCATCGCCAACACGACACGCTCGGCCTCGATCGATCCGCGCGCCGTCCGCACGATCGGCGGCTCAGCTCGCCCGAGACCCGTCATCAGCGAGTTCTCGTAGATGCGCACGCCCTTCTCCAGCGCGACGCGCCTCAGTCCGCGCACGAGCTTTGCCGGTTGCAGTGTCGCTGTGCCGTCCATGACAACGCCGCCCAGCAGTCCAGGCATGTCGGTGATCGCCTCGATCTCGGCACGCGAGACTGGCCGGTAGGGCGCGAGATCGTGTCGAGCGAGTCCGTCGACAATGCCTTGCCAGGCCCCGAGCTGCTGCTCGCTGGTCGCCGCCCAGAGCCAAGGATCGAGCCTGATGTCCGCGTCGATCCCGTTGGAGCGGCAGAACTGCTCGAGCTCACCGACGACCGCCGCTGAAGCCGAGCAGAACCGCTTGGCTGCCTCGCTTCCCGACAGCGAGGCCAAGACACCGAGCTTGCCCCATTGCGGCAGAACCTGACCCGTGGCTCGACCGGAAGCGCCGCCGCCGCAGATGTCGGCCTCGACGATGGCCACATCGAGAGAGGGCTGGCGGCGCTTCAGCTCGAGTGCCGTCCAGAGCCCGCAGAACCCGCCGCCAACGATGGCAACGTCGGCGCGCGTCGCACCTGTCAGCGGGGCAGCGTCGGTCTCGCCCTCGGCAAGTGCCTCGCGCAGCCAGAAGCAACGACCGTCGCGGCGTGTGGGAGTATTCGTCATGGATCGGCCTCAGAACCCGACCTGATCGCCGCCCTTGAGCCTCAGCATGGCGCGCGCTTCGGCTGGCGTCGCGACGTCGAGAGCGAGCTCCTCGATGATGCGGCGGATCTTGGCCACCTGCTCGGCATTCGACTTCGCGAGTCGTCCCGGCCCCAGGTAGATCGAATCCTCCAGGCCCACGCGCACATTGGAGCCCATCGTCAGGCCGACAGTCGCCAGATTGATCTGGTGCTTGCCGGCCGCCAGGATCGACCATTGATAGTCGTGGCCGAACAGACGGTCGGCCGTGCGGCGCATGTGCATCAGATCCTCGGGGTGCGCGCCGATGCCGCCCAGGATGCCGAAGATCGTCTGCACGAACAACGGGGGCTGCAGCAGCTTGTCGTCGAGAAACTTCGCCAGCGTGTAGAGGTGGCTCACGTCGTAGCATTCGCATTCGAAGCGCGTGCCATGCCCGTGGCCGAGCTCGCGGATGAAGCGCTCGATCTGGGCAAACGTGTTCGAGACGATCAGGTCCTTGGTCTTGGCGATGTAGGCCCGCTCCCAGTCGTACTTCCACTCGGTGATCTTCTCCTGCACATGGTAGAGGCCGAAATTCATCGATCCCATGTTGAGCGAGCAGAGCTCGGGCTTTGCACGCAGGGGCGCTGCGAGCCGGTCCTCCATGCTCATACCGAGCGAGCCGCCCGTGGTGATGTTCACGACGGCATCCGTGCTCTGCTTGATCCGCGGCAGGAACCGCATGAACACCTCCGGATCGGGGGTCGGGCGGCCGTCCTCGGGATCGCGAGCATGGAGATGGATGATCGAGGCGCCGGCCTCTGCGGCGGCGATCGATTCTGCCGCGATCTGGTCCGGCGTTATCGGCAGATGGGGGGTCATGGTCGGCGTATGGACCGAGCCCGTGACGGCGCAAGTGATGATGACCTTGCGCCCCGGTTTGACCTTGACAGCGCTCTCGTCGCCGAGCCTCGCCTTCGCTTCCGCCTTACTCGCCATCTGGGCTATGCCTCCCCTCGGTGCAGCATGTCGAAACTTTCCACTCGATCAAAACACAACGGGCTTGAGGTGGAAAGCGGGTTCCGTTAGCGCTGGCGACGAACGGTGTCGCGGGAGTGCCAACTGATGCAATTGACGGCGCATGGGTCGAGGGTCGTGGTGACGGCGGGCGCCTCGGGTATTGGACGCGCGATCGCCGAGGTTTTCCTCGGAGCAGGGGCGGCGGTCCACGTCTGCGATGTCGACGACGGCTTCCTTGCCGATGCTCGCGCGAAACTCGCCGGGCTCGGTTCGACCCATGCCGACGTCGGCATTGCAGCCGACGTCGATCGCCTGTTCGACGAGGCGGTCGCACGCATGGGCGGTGTCGATGTGCTCGTCAACAATGCGGGCATTGCCGGCCCGACGGCACGTGCCGAGAACACTGCGCCCGCCGATTGGGATCGTGTGATCGCGGTCAACCTGTCCGGCATGTTCTATTGCGTGCGCCGTGCGCTTCCCGAGATGAAGCGTGCCGGCGGCGGCGCCATCATCAACATCTCGTCCACGAGCGGCAGGACGGGCCTGCCCTTGCGCCTTGCCTATGCCGTGTCGAAGCACGCCGTCATGGGATTGACCGAGACGCTCGCGCGCGAGGCGGGGCCCGAGGGCATCCGCGTCAACACCATACTACCCGGTTGGATGAACAACGAGCGCGGCCGACGCGTGGCGAAAGCGAAGTCCGAAGCTCTCGGCATCCCGCTCGACGAATTCGTGCGGCGCGAGTCGGAGTTCATCTCGCTGCGAACCATGATCGAGCCCGAGGAGATCGGCCACATGGCGCTCTATCTGGCCTCACCCCTCGGCCGGCATATCTCCGGCCAGCACATCGGCGTCTGCGGCAATGTGGAATGGGAGCGATGACGGCACGAGCGACCTGATTGCGGATTGCCTCCGCATTCTGCTCCCGGCTCGATCGATCGGAGCCGAGGCGAGCCGCCATCATGGCTCGCACACCCGTGCCCTCGCTTCGCCAGGACAGCAGATCCCTCCGTGGTCGTAGCTCGAGCTTGCGCAGCTCGTCGCCACTCGCTCCGATCCCCATCAGATCGTCGCGCTTGACGTAGAGGTCGATCCCTAAATCGGTCGACAGGCGCGACCAGTGCTCCAAGGGTGTCGGACCGTTCAGGAGCTCGACACGCGGTAGTCCCGCCAGCACGGTGAGTGCGCGGCTCATGAGGTCGCCTTCAGCTCGTTCCACGCGCAGATGCCGAGCACGCTGGCGAGATAGACTCTGGCCGCGGTCACCATGTCATCGACTGCCATGCTCTCATCCGGCGAGTTGATGTCCGTCACCTTGCCGGGCCCGTAGATGGCCGTCGGGATGCCGGCTGCGAGAATGTGGGAAGCATCCGTGCCGAAGAAGACCTGAGGCACCAGCGTGCCAACGAGGGGATCCCGGCCGGTCGTCGCCGAATGGGCGCGAGCCACTGCCGTGATCACCGGGGCTTTGCTGTCCATATGGAACGGCCTCTCCTGGCAGAACCCCGGACGCTGCGACAGCGACACGCGAGCATCGAGCGAGCTGTCGCTTCCGCGAGCGATCGCCAGAACGGCCTCGAGATCGGCGAGAACAGACGCCGGAGTCATGCCTGGAACCGTGCGAACGTCGATTCCGGCTTCCGCGCTGTCGGCCAGCATGGACGGCAGCGTACCGCCCCTGATCACTCCGACATTGATGGTCGGCAAGCCGGGAAACGCCACATGCCGCGTGAAGGTGAGCGCTTCCTCGGTGAAGCGAGGCAGAACGCCGATCAGCTTGTCGATTGCATTGATGCCATGCGACCGCTGGGACACATGGGCCGAGCGGCCTTTGACGACCAGCTTCAGCTGGGTCACGCCGGAATGCGAGGTCATGACGGCAAGGTCGGTCGGCTCACCGTTGATGCAGAGGTCGGCCCGCAAGCCCTGCTCCAGCATGTGGAGCGTGCCGAGCCCGAGGGCATCGCACTCCCCGATCACGGCCGAGAGCACGACCTCGCCGCGGAGATGCTCCCGATATCTCGGCAGCTCGGCCATGACGGCCATCATGCCGCCGACGGCTGCTTTCATGTTGTTGACCTCGGCGGCATAGAGCCGGTCGCCGATGATCTCCACGCGATAGGGGTCGCGCGTGTAGCCGGGCGGTGGGGCAAGGGTGTCGAGATGGCCATTGAGCAGCAATCTCGGGCCGGGCCGCCCCGTATCGAATCTGGCGATCACGTTGCGCCGGCCGGGCAACACCTCCTGCTCCTCGACATCGAGTCCGCTCTCGCGCAGAAGCTCCGCCGCGCGCCGGCTGACGCGATCCTCATTGCAGGAGACGCTCGGGATCCCGCACAGCTCGATCACGTGGCGCAGCACGGATGCCTCGGCAGGCGTTTGCGATCCACTCGGCATGGACGGTTTTCCTCAGGTGATGTCGAACAGGCGGCCGGCATTCTCCACACGCCCGCCGATGCCGCCGATCCGCATCGCGTGCCAGAGAATGGCCAGATTGCTGGTAACGACCGGCTTGCCGAGCTCACGCTCGAGATCGGCCGCGATTCTGGCGGTCGGCAGGCCGGTGCAGCTCAGCACCACCGCATCGGCGTCGGCCCGATCGAAGCCCCGAATGAAACCGGCGACCTCTTGGTCCTCCACGGTTTGCAGCGTGATATCATCAACGAGACCGTCGAAGTAGCCCGCAATCGGGAACGTGTCGAAGCCATGCTCGCCGAGAAACCGTTGCAGCCGACCGTTGATCTCCGGCGAATAGGGCGTTCCAACAGCGGGACGCCTACAGCCCAGCGCTTTCAACGCGGCGACGACGGCACTCGAAGCCGTGGCCACCGGCTTGCCGCCTGCCATATGTGAGAGGCTCGCGAGCAGAGCCTCGTTGCCGGCCTTGCCGTTGTAGAAGCTGCCGCTCGTGCATGCCCAGACGATACTCCTCGGCTCCACCGGCAACAGACTTTCGACGGCCGCGCCGAGCCGACTGGTGGCAACCTCCATGGCGGCGGGTGTCACCTCGTGGGGATAGGCGACACGGGCAGCGTGGATCTCGACGCCTTCTGGAAGCACGCGCCGAAGATCGGGCTCGATACATAGATCGATGTCGAGGATGGCCAGACCGATGCGACCCTTCCTGCCGTACATGGGGTACCTCCTACTTCCGGCGCACGTCGATATGGCCGGCGCCATGGACCTCGTATTGCCAGCCGCGCGGAATGTAGCTGGTTGCAGTCACTTCCTCGATCACGACCGGCCCTTCACCCGTCGCGCCGGCAGGCAGCTGCTCGCGCGGGAGATAGCTCGCCGGCAGCCATTTTCCACCTGAGAGCACCTGCCCCCTGTCGTGGGCGGCCCGCCTCGATTGCACGGGTACGAGATCGGGCAGGCGCGGCTTCCTGCGCTCGAGCACTGCGATGGCACGCAGATTGACGATCTCGACCTCGGCCTCGGGATTGCAGAACCCGAACTGACGTTGATGGCGGAGGTGGAACTCCGACAGCAGCGCCTTCAGATAGGGCTTTCGCGCAGGGACATCGACGGCCACCTCATAGGCCTGCCCCCTGTAGCGGGCGTCCACCTGGAAGTGCCACCTGGGCTTTGCCCGTCCGAGCACGCGCCCTCCGGCATCGGCGCTGGCCAGGATGTCGTTCATCAGTCGAGCAAGGACGTCATCGTCGAGGGCAGCCAGAGGCATGGCCACGGTGCGCACGAAATCGCGCTTCAGGTCCGCACACAAGAGGCCGTAAGCCGAGAAGGCTCCCGGATGCATTGGAATCACGACCCGGGCAATGCCGAGCTCCTCGGCGATCGCACAGGCATGCAGACCGCCTGCGCCGCCAAAGGCAAAGAGTGTGTAGTCGCGGGGATCGTGTCCTTCCCGGATCGAGACGGCACGAACGGCATTGGCCATCTTGTGGTTGGCGATCGTATAGGTCTTCTCGGCAAGGTCCTCGGGGGACGCCGAGAGCTTGGCGGCAAGACCCTGGAAGACCTTGCCGGCTGCCGTCAGGTCGAGGCGCATCTCGCCGCCGAAGAATTTGGAGGCGCGGAGCAGGCCCATCAGGAAGGCTGCATCAGTCACGGTCGGCAATGTGCCGCCCTGGCCATAACAGGCTGGACCCGGCTGCGAGCCGGCACTTTGCGGCCCGACGTGGAGAAGCCCACCTGCATCGATGCTGGCGATCGACCCACCGCCCGCACTCACCGTCTCGATGCGGATCTGAGGGAGTGAGATCGGCAGGCCCGAGATCTCGGATCGGGTCGAAAGCCCAGGCACGCCCTTGCGGATCAACGAGACGTCGGTCGAGGTGCCACCCATGTCGAAGGAGATCGCGTTCTCGATCCCCATGTCGCCCGCAACCTGCACCGTCGCCAGCACTCCGCCCGCCGGTCCCGAAAGACATGTCGCCGCCGCATGCTCGCTGGCGGTCTCGGGCGGCAGCACGCCGCCGTTCGACCCCATCACGAGCACGGTTCCCTCGAAGGCCTGCTGCCTGAAGCGGTCGCGGAACTCCGACAGGTAGGCCTTGATCTTCGGGCCAACATAGGCGGAGAGCACCGTCGTGCTCATGCGATCATACTCGCGGAAGTGCGGAGCGATCCGCGAGGAAATCGCTCGATAGCAGTCGGGGGCCTCCGCTGTCAGCAGCTCCTCCAGCGCGAGCTCGTGATCAGGGTTCGCATAGGCATTGATCAGGCAGACCGCGATCGAGTCGCAGCCCTCGCTCACCAGCTGGCGGATGACCGAACGGGCGTTGCCGATGTCGAGTGGCGTGCGCACGCTGCCGTTCGCCATCATGCGCTCGATCACACCGAGCCGGCGATTGCGTGGCACGAGCGGCGGCGACTTCTCCGCGAACAGGTCCCAGATGTTCCGCCTTTCCTGGCGCTGGAACTCGAGGATGTCGCGAAAACCATCGGTGGTGATGAGCCCGACGATTGCGCCCTTGCGCTCGAGGAT
>JANPDA010000027.1:0-8219 GCA_031431235.1 Hyphomicrobiaceae bacterium | reverse complement strand
GTCGCAACCGTCGTGCCGTGCACGATGGTGGCGATATCCGAGAAGCCCGCCCCCAGACGCGACACCGATTCGACCGCGCCGAGCGACTGGTTCGGCGTCGTCATGGCCTTGGCGACCTTGATCTCGCCTTCCGCCGTAACCATCACGGCATCGGTGAACGTTCCGCCGACATCGATGCCGACAATTGCTCCCTCACTCATGGGATCGTCCTCTGCTCGCGCCGCGTGCGTTTGCCGGCCGGGTGGGGGCTGGCCTGCGGATAGTGCGAGTTGACGTGCTCCTGCGTGACCTTGCCTTCGCGCAGATCCTGCTCGATGGCGGCAACAGCCCTTTGCCCAGGAGGGCCGAAGCCACCGCCGCCGCCAACCACGACCCTCACGATGTCTCCTCGCTTCAAGGCAAACCGCGTTTTCGACGGCAGGATGATTTCCTCGCTGCCGCGGATCACCCGGAAGCCACCGCGCGTTCCTGGCTCGCCGCCTGCTGCGCCGGGCGGAGGAAACCGGTGCCTGTCGGAATAGCCGAAAAACTCCGCACCGTCCTCCAGCACCTCGTATTCCCGGACCGAGCCGAGCCCGCCTCGATGGCGGCCTGCTCCACCGGAATCCGCGATGAGCTCGTAGCGCCTGAGCATCAGAAAGGGATGATCGAGCTCGACGGCCTCCACCGGAGTGATGATGCAGTTCGACAGCGGTGCGTCCAGCATGTCGGCACCGTCCCGCAATGGGTTTCCGCCCCATCCGCCGCCGATGTCCTCGATGAAAATCGAGAATTTTCCGTCCTTGAGCTGAGACACGCCGGACGTCGTATTGGCGTGGAAGCCGGGCGCCGGAATCCGCTCTGGCATGGCCTGCTGGAGTGCCATCAGGATTGCATCGAAGAGCCGATAGGCGCCGCACATGCGGGCGCGGACCGCCGCCGGCGGCTTCGGATTGAGGATCGAGCCATAGGGCGCATCGATGCTGATCGGGCGGTAGCAGCCGTCATTGGCGGGAATGGTCTCGCGCCCTGCCGTGAGCGCCATCTTGATCGAGGAATATGTGCTCGAGTAGGTCGAGCCCAGAGGCACGTTGAGGAACTCCTCCACCTGCGGTGACGTGCCCGCCAGGTCGACCGCCATGCTCGAGCCACTGACGGTCAGCTTCACGCGGATCGGGATCGGCTCCTGCCTGAAAACACCATCATCGATCCTGTCCTCGGCCACGTAGCTGCCATCGGGGATCTGCTCGATCGCCGCGCGCATCATGCGCTCGGAGTAGTCCATGGCAGCACCCATGTAGCGGACGACCTCGTCTGCTCCATAGCGCTCCACCAACTCCAGGATGCGCTGGCGTCCGAGCTCGTTGGCGGCGAGTTGGGCCTGAATGTCGCCCCAGGTGGTCTCGGGCGCCCGGAAGTTGGAATGGACGATGTCGAAAAAGAGGCCATTGCGGCCGAAATCACGGGCCTGGTCGAGCTTCATGGCGGTGAAGCGCAATCCCTCCTCGTAGAACTCCTTGGCGTCGAATGTGAGCCCTGCGGCGCCGCCTCCGATGTCGACATGATGAGCGATCGAGGCAGAGAAGCCGACCAGATTTGCGCCGGCGAAGATCGGCGTGAAGATGGTGATGTCCTGGAGATGCTGGCCCCCGATGAAGGGGTCATTGGTCAGGAACACCTCACCCGGCGCGATGCTCCCGTGCTTTCTGAGGCAGGCCTGCATCGGCAGCGACAGCGAGCTCATCTGCACGGGTATGTGCTCTGCCTCCGCCACGATCCGGCCGATCGGGTCGAACAACGCGCAGGAGCAGTCGCGTGCCTCCCGGATGATCGTGGATCGCGCGGAGCGCAGGAGATTGATCCCCATCTCCTCGGCGATGGCGTGGAAGGCATGCACGAGGACGTTCAGCGTGACGACATCGAGTGACATGACTTTCCTCATGTGAATGCCTGGCGCCGCAGAAACCTTGCCCAGGAATTGTTGCGTGCGCGGATTGGCGGGGCGGAGAATGAGGAAAACAGGTTGAACCGTTGGAACGCCATCGCCGTGTGTCGCCGTGCCGTGACGGCCATGGCATGGAGCTGACGATAGCCGGGCAGGCTCTCGCCTTCCAGCCTTTCGAAAACGCGCTCACCGGCAATCTCGATCCGGCCCGCATCGGCGTCTCCAGCAGATTGACGCAGCGGAGCAGCGTCGACATCCCCGAACCGGAGGGGCCAATCACGCAAATGACCTCGCCGCGACCGACCACATGACCGCGAATTTCTTCACTTTCCCTCGCGAACTGCTCGGCCGGGTCGCGACCCACAGCAGCAACGAGGGCGAGAGCATCACCTCAGTCGTCGACGACGTCACCTCGGAACCGCCAGGCACGGTCGAGTTGGAATGAGCCGACCGCGGTACCCGACGATACCAGGAGGTGGCTGGCATCAGGCTCAGCGGCCTTCGCCCGGCGTGCCGTAGATGGCGGCGTAAGCGTGCCAAGTGGCATGCCCGATCAAGGGGAAAGCGACGATCAGCCCGACGAGGAGCGTGGCGAAGCCCGCGCCCATGATCACGACGATCAGCGCCGCCCAGAGCGCCATGGGCTTGGGATTGCATGCCACCGCCGCAATGCTGGCCCGCGCGGCCGAGACAGCGTCCGTGCGCTGCTCGAGCAGATAGGGGATAGCGACAGCCGAGATCGCGAACACGATGGCCGCAAGCACCGCCCCAGCGAGCGTCCCGACCACCAGCAAGCCGAGGCCGCGCGGCGTGAGCAGCAGCGCTTGCATCAGCGCGCTGGGATCCGGCAGCCCCGATGAGCCGAAGAACAGCATCAGCAGCAGGAACGCGATCTGCAGCCAGGCCATGAAGGCAAACAGCAGGATCGCGCCGAAGAACCCGAGTTGACCCTCGGCCGAAAGACCCGCCCATACCACATCGCGCAATGTAATCTTCTCACCGCGCGCGAGGCGCCGGCTCGCCTCGTAGAGGCCGACGGCAACCAGCGGCCCGATCAGCAGGAAGCCGCCAGCCAGCACCAGGAACAGCGATTGTGCTTCCTGGCGCCAGAGGCCGAGCACGAGGACGAAGGCGGCAAGCGCAAATGCACCGCCATAGGCGAGGCTGACGCCAGGGGCTTGCCACAGATCGCGCCAGCCGGAGGCGAGCCAGGCCCAGGGGGCATCGAAGGCGACCCGGCGCGGCTGGTGCTGGGTCATGGTGCGCTCGCTCGGCTGGGGAGCGGCTTTGCCAGCGGAGTGCCGGGCGGCTCGTCGTCGAGCGCGCGCCAGGCGGCCCCTTCCGGGTCCTCGAATTGGCCGGCGTGGAGCGACCACAGGAATCCTGCAAGCCCCAGCAGGCCGAGCAGCAGCGCACAGGGCACGAGCCAAGCCAGCGCCGTCATGGTGTGACCTCCAAGCGTCCGAAGCCGAGCCGCAAGGCATTGCCAGTGACGGCGATCGAGGAAGCCGACATGGCGATGGCCGCGATCAATGGCGTGACCCAGCCGGCCATGGCGAGCGGCACGAAGACCATGTTGTAGCCGATCGCGATGGCAAAGTTCTGCAGGGCCCGACGGCGCGCGGCTCTGGCGACGGCGAGCGTTTCCAGGATCGGCGCCAGGCGCTCGCCCTGGAAGATGGCGTCGGCCGCCGTCTGGCTGATGTCGGCAGCACTCGCCGGCGACAGCGAGGCATGACCAGCGGCAAGCGCGGGCGCGTCGTTGAGGCCATCGCCGATCATCAACACCTTGCGGCCCTGGCGCTTCAACTCGTCGAGGCGAGCGATCTTCTGGTCGGGCCGCTGCTCGCCCCGCCAGATCCCGATCGCCACGGCGTCCGCCGCGGCCTCGACCGCCTCGATGCGATCGCCGGAAAGCAGCTCGACCGCATAACCGAGCCGCGACAGCCGGGCAGTCGCCTCGATCGCATCACTGCGCAACGCGTCGGCAAAGCGGAGCTCGATCGGGTTGGCCGCGCCGTTGCGTAGCCAGAGCGAGGAGGTTCCAGCATGCGATACCCCAGCGTCGACGTTGCAGAAGTGGGCCGAGCCGAGCTGCACGACGCCGCCTTCGGTGAGGAGCTGCAGCCCGGCACCCGCCACCTCCTCGACACCTGAAGCCGGCACGACGGAACAACCGCGCTCGCTCGCGGCTTCCACGATCGCCAGGGAATAGGGATGCCGGCTCGAAGCCGCGAGGCTGGCGGCGAGCGACAAGTCAGCGGCGCTCACCGCCGTGCCTTCGCGCAGCCGTGGCCGCCCGAGCGTCAGGGTACCGGTCTTGTCGAGCACGACGGTGTCGACCTCGGCGAGCCGCTCCAGGCCATCGGGGGCTTTCACGATGATGCCCTGGCGCAGCAGGCGCCCGGTCGCCACCACTTGCACCGCCGGGACGGCAAGCGCCAGCGCACACGGGCAGGTGATGATGAGGACGGCGATGGCGGCTGTCAGCGCCTGCTCCCAGCCCGCCCCCGTCGCTATCCAGCCCATGAACGTCGCGAGCCCGAGCACGTGCACGGCGGGCGCGTAGAACCGCGCGGCGCGGTCGGCGAGGCGGACGTAGCGGCCGCGTGCTTGCTGGGCCGTCTCCATCAGGCGAGCGATCTCGGCGAGCAACGTGCTCTCCTCGCGCGAGGTCGCCTCCGCTTGCAGCGGGCCGCTCAGCGCCACCGTGCCAGAATAGAGGCGATCGCCGATCGCAACCGGGCGCGGCCGGCTCTCGCCGGTAATGAGGCTGTCGTCGATGTCGGCCCTGCCGGCCAGCACGCGGGCATCGACGGGAACACGCTCGCCGGCCGCGATCAGCATCCGCATGCCCGGCTCGATGGCCTTCGTCGGCAGCCGCCCGGTGGTGCCGTCGGGATGGATGATGGTCGCGCTCTGCGCCCGCAGGCCCAGCAGATTGAGTGCGGCGCCCGCGGCCCGCGTGCGCATCCCCATGTCGAGGTAGCGGCCGATCAGCAGGAAGAAAAGCAGCGTGATGGCGGCGTCGAAATAGACCTGCTCGCTGCCGCGGATCGTCTGGAAGAGGCTCATGGCGGTGGCGAGCATGACGCCCAGCGAGATCGGCACGTCCATGTTGAGCCGCCTGGCGCCAAGCGCCTGACGGGCCGAGCGGAAGAAGGGCTGGCCGGCATAGGCGATCGCCGGCAGCGCGATCAGGGCCGACAACCAGTGGAACATCGTTCGTGTCGATCCCGTCATGTCGCCGCCCTGTCCCGACCACACCGAGACTGACAGCAGCATGATGTTGGCGGCGGCAAAGCCCGCAACGCCCAGGCGCCGCAGGTAGTCGGCATCGCTGCCATTACCGGCGGTCGTGCTGGCGTCCACAAGGCTCGACGCCTCGAATCCGGCCTTTGCCAGGGCCTCGACCATCGCTTCGAAATGAGGTTCTGGGGACGTGACGGTGACGCGGCGCGACGACAGGTTCGCGCGTGCCGCGGTGATGCCCGGCACAGCCAGCAATGCCGCCTCGACTTTGCGCATGCAGCCGCCGCAATGCATGTTCTCGACAACGAGCGTCGACTGGCGCTGCGCACTCGTCTTGCCGGCTGTCCTGGGCAAGAGGGACGCGCCCGCGATGCCGGCTTCGAGCGCTGTGGCGGTCAGGGTGCGAGCCATAGCTTCCTCCTCAGACGAAAGTCGGGATTGGCATCACCGGAGCGAGTGCGGGCTTCGAGGGCGACGATCCAATTGCCTGCCGCCAATGTCGTGTCGCGAGCCTCGTAGCGGCCGGGTGCGACCTCGATGAAGCGCACCGTGAGATCGAACCGATCGGTCGAGGGGCGGCCGATCGCAGCCCTCACCTGGAGGCCGGTCAACGGCCTGCCGCCGCGATCGGTCATGACGAGAGCAAGCTTGCCCGACTTCTCCGCGTCGAGGGCCGCGCTCCAGCCGAGCGCGGTCTGGCGCTCGTCGGCTGCGATCCGCTCGTTGTAGGCGAGGCCCTTGCGATAAGGCTCGTTGGCGACGACGCCGCTGTAGGTCGAGAGCGCCGCGTAGATGAACCAACCGTTGACCGCGAGGATAGTCGCAAAAAACATGACGAGAAGAATGAGCACGTGCCGCCCTGTGAGCTCGCCAACCGGCCGAGCAGGCTCGTCTGTGCTGCCGATCATGGCGAGCCTCCGATACCGGGTCGAGGCGCTTGGAATCTCGTCAGCCGCGCGGCTGCCGCGCCTGAAGCGCGATCACGGACGACGAGCGAGAAGGGGATCGAAGCCGCGCGCAGCTCGCTGACCGCGCCGGGGGCAAGGGTGACAAACACCCTCAACTCCCGCAGGTCGTCGGTTGCAACGCTGATTGCGCCAGCCGCTGCCTGATCCAGTCCGGCGATGACGAGCGTTGCGCCCGGCAATCCTTCGATGAGGAGATCGAATGTGCGCGGCTCCTGCCGTTTGTTCAGGATCTTCAGGGTGTAGCCATTGCGGATGCCACCTTCCGACAGGGCAACGAAGGGCGGGTTGCGGTCGTGCAGCACATTGACCTCGAGGATCGAGCGGTCGAGCCAGACGCCGAGCATGATCGCACCGACCAGTGCGAACAGGCCCGCATAGAGCAGCGTCCGCGGCCGCACCGGCCGGAACGGCTCGTGGGCACCCCGTGCCGTCGCCTCCCGTTTCGCGACCGTGTCGTAGCCGATCAGTCCGCGCGGCCGGCCGATCTTGTCCATGATGTCGTTACAGGCATCGACGCAAAGCGCGCACTGAATGCATTCGAGCTGCGAGCCATCACGGATGTCGATGCCGGTAGGGCAGACCGCGACGCAGGCCTTGCAGTCGATGCAGTCGCCGCGCGCCGTCCAGTCGATGCCGCCACTCGCATCCTTGCGCAGGTGTCCGCGCGGCTCGCCCCGCTCCCCCCGATAGCTGACCAGCAGCGTGTGGCTGTCGACCATGGCGCCCTGGATGCGCGGCCAGGGGCACATGTAGATGCAGACCTGCTCGCGGGCGATGCCACCGAGCAGATAGGTGACGAAGGCAAAGAGGCCCAGAAACAGATACGCGACCATCGGCGCCGTGCCGGTGACGAGCTCGGTGGCGAGCGTGGGAGCATCGCGGAAGTAGAAGACGAGGGCGCCCCCGGTCGCTCCCCCGATCGCCAGCCAGCTCAGATGCGTCATGCCCTTCTTGAGAAGCTTGCCCGCTCCCCAGGGTTCCTTGTCGAGCCGGATGCGGGCATTGCGGTCGCCCTGCCAGAACCGCTCGACGGCAATCATCAGATCGGTCCAGACCGTTTGCGGGCAGGTGTAGCCGCACCAGATCCGCCCGGCGACAGAAGTGGCCAGGAACAACAGCAGCGCTCCCAGCACCAGGAGGCCGGTGACGTAGTAGAATTCCTGCGGCCAGATCTCGAGGAAGAAAAAGAAGAACCGGTTGTGCGCCAGATCGAGCAGCACCGCCTGGTCGGGCAGGTCGGCCCCCCGGCTCCAACGCACCCAGGGCAGCGCATAATAGATGCCGAGCGTTACCGCCATGGCGAGCCACTTGATCGCTCGGAACCGGCCGAAGGCGAGCTTGGGATAGATCTTTTGCCGACCGGCGTAGAGATCCCGCTCGGCCTTGGCGTTCACAGCCTTGACGTCATGCTGCTGCACACCGAAACTCGGTGCGGCCTGCGGATCCTGCCGTCTGTCGAGCAGAGTGGTCACGTCGATCCTCTCTCGCCCTCGAGCACTTGCCGGGGTGCTACTTGCCGCCACCCAACTCATGCACGTAGACCGCGAGCGCCTTTATGGTCAGTGGGTCGAGCACCTTGTCCCAGGTCGGCATCACGCCGCCGCGGCCAGTCCGGATGCTCGTGATGATGGCTTGCTTGCTGTTACCGTAGAGCCAGATGCCATCGCTGAGGTTGGGACCGCCCAGCTCGGGATTGCCCTTCGCGGTCTCACCATGGCAGGCCGCGCACTGATCCTTGAACAGCAGTGCGCCCCGCCCAGCCGCGGCCTGGTCGGTGCTCGCGCCCGAAAGCGAGAGTACATAGTCGGCCGCGTCGGCGATCTGGTCGGCGGGCAGTATGTCGTCGAGACCGAAGCGTGGCATTTGCGAGGTGCGGGTGTCAGGATGATCGGTGCGGACGCCGAACTGGATGGTCTTGTGGATGTCGTCGATGCTGCCACCCCAGATCCAGTCGTCGTCATTGAGATTGGGATAGCCGACGGCGCCTTGCGCTCCACGGCCATGGCAAGCGGCGCAGCTGGTCTGGAATGCAGCCTGACCACCCGCGGTCGCGAACCGCAGCAACTCGGCGTCGC
>JANPDA010000026.1:0-9867 GCA_031431235.1 Hyphomicrobiaceae bacterium | reverse complement strand
GTCGTCAGCACGATCGACTCGATCGCCGTGTAGCTGTCACCCGTCGCGTCGCCGGTGTTGGCCGCGGGATTGACGAGATTGATCGTGACCGCGCGGGACGCGTTCTCGTATGTCACCTTGTCGTAATTGCCGAGGCCGTCGAATGCCTCTGCCTCGCTCGTTGCGAAGAACACGTCCTCGCCGCGCGTACCCGTTCTCCGGATCGCCATCACCCACCCACCCGTTTGTTCGCCACTGCCATTTATTCTTTGTTGGACAGCAAGCTAGCAGCATGGGGTTAAGGTCGATTTCTCCGATCGTTGACAAGTGCTGCGAGCACCGTCCCGTTTTGAGAGCGGGCCTACACCTTCATGAACCGATCCTTGAACTTCGTGCCGGTATCGCTCGCTGGGAACGTGCCCTCGTCCAGATAGCGCTTGTGGCAGCGCTTCATCGCCTTCTTGTCGAGCGTGACGCCGAGCCCCGGTCCCTTCGGCACCTGCACCACGCCGTTCTTGGGCACGAACGTGCCTTCCTCGACCACGTCGTCCGCGTACCAGCGGAACAGTGTCTGGCTCGGCTCGCGCACATGGTCGATCGCGGCGGAGACCTGGATGTAGGCGGCGCAGCCGACACTCGTCTCGCCCGAATGGAAACGGAAGCCGATGTCGAGCCGCTCGCAGGCCGCGATGAACTCGACTGTGCGCCTGATGCCGCCGAGGTCGTTGAGGTTGGTGACGAAGGTGTCGGGCGCCTTCAGCTCATGCGCCCGCCCGAGATCGAGCACGTGCGTCGAGAAGGAGGCGCGCGTATGCGGCCGCAGCTGCGCCATCTCCTCATAGCTCTCGACCGGATCCTCATAGTAATGAATCACATGAGGGTCGAACCGGCGCAACGCCTCGCGCGCCGTCGGCACGGACCAGCCGGCGTTGGCATCGAGCTTCAGCATGCGCTCGGGTCCGATGGCGGCACGGATCTCCTTGATCATCGTGACCTCCTCGCCGAGCGAGACAGTCGCGACCTTGCCCTCGAAGGAATCCGAGTTGTGCTCTTCCACCATGCGCCCGCAATAGCGCGCGACCTCGAGCGGCGTTGCCTCGCCCTTCTCCTTTAGGCCGGGCAGGCGAAAGCCGAAATACTCCGACAGCGCCACCTCCTTGCGGGCGAGGCCTCCCAGCAGCACGTAGAGCGGCACCTCTTCGGTCCTGGCGCGCGCATCCCACATCGCGACCTCGATCCCGCCGAACGCGCGTCGCGCACCCTGCACATTGGACCACGGCGAATAGCGATAGCCTGGCAGGCAGCGCCGCTCGGCGGTACCGATCTCGCGGATATCGAGGCCGATCAAGCGGTCTTTGAACGCGAGCACGTCTTTCGACCGATCGCCGTCCGCACATTCACCGAGCCCGACGACGCCATCCTTGGTCTCGACCTCGATCACCGTTTTGGTCAACGAGCGGATCGAGCCGTGACTGAAGACGTAGTTGGCGGTGTAGGGGATATTGACGGGCGTGGCCCGGATATCGGCGATCTTCATGATTCCTCCCGTGGCGCTCCAGCGTGCGGCGTAGCGCATGCCATGATGACCAGACACCCGGCAACGAGCAAGCTTGCGACCGCATGACGGAGCCGCGCCGCGATCGAGGCTCGCCCGGGGATTGGGCGGCGCACGCAGGCGTGTTAGAGATCGCCCGTGCTCGGCAACCTCGAAGGAGCTTTCTCATGTCATCCGCGTTCGGAGTGCTCCGGTTCCTGTCGCTCTTGACCTTTTCGATCCTCGCGCTCGGCGCGGGTCCCGCCCTGTCGCAGGAGTTCACCTTCGATGCCAAGGCGAACGAGAAAATGGCCAAGAGGCTGCAGATTCCGGTCTTCTTCGCCGTGCCTGAGAGCGCTTACGCGCCGCTGCCCAAGCTCACGAAGACGAGCGACCGTCTCCTCGCCTTCAAGCACCCCGACGCCAACGGCTCGAATGTCGGCTTGCGCCTCTTCGTCGCCAACCGCTCGGGCCTCTCCAAGCGCCTCGCCAAGAGCGGCCTCGTCCAGACCGGCGATCTGCTGCTGACCTTCCGCGCGGAGTGGGGCGGCGCCGGCGCCTATCCCAACATCCAGATGGGGATCAGCCATACCGGCATCGCCTACGTGAAGGACGGTGCGGTCCATAATCTCGACAACCCCATGGATCAGGT
This sequence comes from Hyphomicrobiaceae bacterium, assembly GCA_031431235.1. Classification (GTDB taxonomy): domain Bacteria; phylum Pseudomonadota; class Alphaproteobacteria; order Rhizobiales; family Hyphomicrobiaceae; genus JANNSW01. The sequence continues at coordinate 7,702 of JANPDA010000026.1, read as the reverse complement.
CTATCTCGGGCCGCGGTTGAACGGCGATCTCACCAGCGAGCACTACCGCACGCTCAATCTCATCCATGTCATCCGCCCGCGCGGGCTCACCGGTCAGCAGCGCGCGAACATCCTCGGTTGGGCGACGCGGCTCGGGGGCAGCGCGTCCAAGGTCTATCCCTCGCAGATCAAGTTCAACACCGACTACAACGCCCCGAAATACAAATCCGGCAGACCGGTCGAATTCGTCAAGCAGCTCGGCCAGATCGCGCTCGGCCAGAACCCGCCCGGCACCATCGACCTCTACTGCTCGGAGTTCGCCTGGTCGTTGCTCTCGCTGAAGGACTGCGATCCCAAGACCTCGGGCGACGCCTTCAAGGCTTCGGGCATCCCCGCCTGTGTGAAGCAGCCGATGCAACCGATGGAGGCTGTCGGCACTTTTGTCGGCAGCCGCAACAAGTCGTCCAATGCCGGTCTCGCCGACGGGCCTCTCCTGGTTGTCGACGCGCTCAAACTGCCGGATGCCAAGCGCCGCGCCGTTCTGCAGTCGGTCTTTGACGAGAACCCGGAACGGGCGAGCAAGATGTCGATCGGGCACCAGCAGATGTCGAAATCGGTGCAGTCGAACTTCACCTATCTCAGGTCCTATTACGTGACTGCGATCAGCGACAACGTGCTCACGCGCTCGAGCGCACGTGTGCGGGGAGCCTTCATCCGGTCGATCGTGACGGTCAATTACTCGCCGACATCCTTCCTCGTGAACACGCTATTGCCGCCCGACAACTCCAACCGCACCATGGACTACGTCGCGACCATCCTGATCGAGTAGGCGAATTGCGCGTGCCCGAGCAATTCAGCCGGAGCTACAAAGCGATGTCGATCGATCGTCGGCGTCTGTTGGCAGCGGCATTTGCCTTGCCTTTCGCATTTGGCCCGTCCGCAATTGCGGGCGACGTCGATCTCATCGCCGACATGCATTTCCACCTCTTCTTCTTTGGCCCGAACCCGGCCGCCAAGCAGCCGCTCGGCAAGCTCATGGCAAGCGGGAACGCGAGCCTCGTCTCCTGGTCGCTCGTGGGCGACGTGCCCTGGATCCGCCCTTCATCGAAGGGCTTGAAGCAGACCGGCACGCCCAAACCGGGCGAGGCCTTCGAATGGTTCCGTGCCGAGCTCGGCCGCATCAAGCAGCATATCGCCGATCAAAAGCTGAAGATCGCGACGATACCTGCCGATATCGACCGGGCGCTGGCAGGCGATCCCCATGTGGTGCTGTCGGTCGAGGGCGCCAGCTTCCTCGACGACGACCTCGCCCATCTGCAGACGGCCTACGATCTTGGCATCCGCCACCTGCAGCTGGTGCACTACATTCGCAACCGGCTCGGCGACTTCCAGACCGAGCGCCCCGAGCATGCCGGTCTCACCGAGCTCGGCCGCAACGTCATCCTCGAATGCAACCGGCTAGGCATCCTGGTCGACCTCGCCCATTGCACCAGCCAGGCCGTCAATCAGGCGCTGGCGGTATCGAATCTCCCGATGGTCTGGTCGCACAGCTCGGTGACGAGAGGCGGCAAGCCGAGCTGGCGGCAGGCCGTCGGCAAAGCGCGGCAACTGACGCTCGATGATGCGCGCGCCATCGCCGCCAAGGGCGGTGTGATCGGCCTCTGGACGCTGCGCTCCGACGTCGGCACGTCGCTCGACGCCTATGCGGATCGCATGGCCGAGCTGGCCGGCTGGCTCGGCGATGACCACGTCGCTTTCGGCACCGACTTGAACGCAACCGTCAATCCGCCGATTGTGAGCTACGCCGATCTGCAGCATGTCGTCGGCCTCATGCGCCTGCGCGGCATGAGCGAGGCTGCGCTCCGCAACGTCGCGATCGGCAACTACGCCCGCGTGCTCCGCCAGGCGCTCGAGGCCCGCAAGAGCTGAGGATCCGCGGGGCCGCCTCCCTCGGTTGGGTCGAGCCTTCCCGTGACCCGACACCTCCATCCCGCCGTCCCACACCGGGTCTCCGTTTTCGACCCGTCCTGCGAGGCCCGCGAAAGCATTGGCCTTGCCGGACGTTCCTGACTAGAACCTGCCGGATCGCTCCAACGGCTCTCTCCCGCCCCCGATGTCCTCTGTCCTCACCACCGTCCTGCCCGTGTTCGGGCTCATCCTGGTCGGCTTCATCGCCGCGCGCTTCAGCATCGTCTCCCAGCCAGCAGGCAGAGGTCTAAGTGAGTTCATCTTTACCATTGCCATGCCGGCGCTGCTGTTCCGCACCATGGTGACCGCGCCGCCAGTCGAGGGCGCCCCGCTCGCCATTCTCGCGGCTTTCTTCCTGGCGAGCGGGATGACCTGGGTGCTGGCGACCGTTTGCGCGGGGCGCCTGCTCGCTCGTCCCCCGGTCGAGATCGCGGCGCTCTCGATGGCCGCGACCTTCGGCAACACCGTGATGCTCGGCATTCCGCTTGGTCTCAGTCATTTCGGCGAGTCGGCCGCGGCGCCCCTCGCCCTCCTCGTTGCGCTGCACGCGCCGTTGCTCTGGCTGGTGGCGACGCTGCAGGCGGAATGGGCCTTGAGCGAGCGGGGTGTTCCCCTCGCGCCCAAAATGAAAGCGCTCGGCTGGGATCTGGCACTCAATCCGGTCGTGCTCGGCGTGATCGCGGGGGGCGTCTGGCGACTGACCGGGCTCGGCATCGCGCCCATTCCCGACAAGATGATTGCCATGCTGGGAGCGGCGGCCATTCCAGGCGCCCTGTTCGCGCTCGGCATGAGCCTGGCCCACTTCGAGGTGCGTGGCCAGCTCGGGGCGGTCGCCCTGGTCACGGGCGTGAAGCTCGTTGCCTTCCCGATGTTTGCCTATGTGCTCGCCACTTGGGTGTTCGCGTTGCCGCCGGTTTCGGCCGGCGTCGTCGTGCTGCTCGCTGCCTGCCCGACCGGGGCGAATGCGTTCCTGTTCGCGAGCCGCTACGAGCAGGCGGTCGGAGTCGTGTCGGGAGCGGTTGCGCTCGGCACGGCGCTTGCGGCGGTGACGGTCTCGGGGTTGCTGTGGGCGATGGGGTGAAGACCAATTCGCCCTAGCCTGGTGACGGGATCGGAGCGATGCTGGTGCGCGCGATCGGCGGGCTAACCGATCGGCGTCGAGCCATCTTCGGCATCATCGAGGCGTCGCCATGCTTTGGTTGTCAAATCCAGCTCGAACCGGCGTTGGCTCGGACCCTTGTGTTGCTTCGAGAGACAGATAATGCCGCCGGCGACCACAATTGACCGATCCCCATGCAGTTGCGCCGTGTGCCGCGAGATCCATCCAGGCTGCTCGCCCGTTGTCGCGACCGGCTCGATGCGCAAGGTCACGGTGTCGAGGCGAAGCACCTGCGTTTCCCCGAACCGGCGGAGATCCAGATAGCCGAGTGAGCCAATCAGCACGATGTCAGTTCCGACAAGCGTTGCGCTGTGGAAGTCGGTCGGAGGGAAAACCTCTTTCGGGTAAAGGTAGGACTCCCGCCGGCCGTCGGGATGCTCGACGACGACGTCATTGTAGATGCAGAAGTCGGGGTCGTAGAAATCCTCGTGCTCGCCGGCGATGAGGATCACGCGCCCGTCAGGCAAGGTCGTGCTCGTGCGGCCGAAGCGTATCCAGCTCCAGAATGGTCCTGGGAGCGCCTGCCGGTAGGACGAGTGGGCGAAGTCCGACCGGAACTGTGCTTCCTCGAGCTCGAGGCCGAGGTGCGTGCGAAGCTTCGATCCCGACCAGTCGCCATCGATCGATCGCAGCCAGATCGCGTTCTCGACCCGCTCGGCATTCGCGATGCCATAGCGCGTTCGGGGCGAAGCTGAAATCTCGTGGTCGGCGGGCATGGGTTCGTTCAGCTCCCTAGATTGCGTGAGTAGCAATTGCCCGGATGGTTAGCCGGACCGAGAATAGCACAAGTCGCGTCCAGGCGTTGCGCTCAACCTCTCCTCACGATTGCGCTCCGGATCGCGGCAGCAGGCGCCTTGGGATCCAACACCACCGTCCGCCCCTCCACTGTCACGCCCAGCTCGCGCCAGAGCGCGTCGAGGTCGGTCGGCTCGGGCGTATCCTTCAAGCGCTCGTAGAGGCGCATCAGCTCCTCTCCCCCGATCGCCTCGTCTCCCGCCTCGAGCGCCTTGCCGATCGGCCAGAACGCCGAGAAATTAGTCTGCGCCAACACCCCGCGCAAAGCCTGCTGCAACCCCATGCGATTGCCGGTGCGTTTCCGGATCTCGATGTCGGCCAGCATGCAGAAGAGGGCCCCGCCCCAATAGGTGCGACCCCAGGTCGGCGTGTTGTCGAGCCCGCGATCGCCAGCCTGCGGCAACCCGCGCGGAATGCCGCGCAGGAAGCCCGACCAGATCTCCTCTTCGCTCAGATCGCCCGACTGCACCCGCGCGATCGACTCGACGTAGACCGCGAGCCCTTCCGACAGCCAGTTGTGCCGCTCCGCCAGCCGCGGGAAGGCGAGATGCACCATCTCGTGCACCAGGATCCAGTCGTCCTTCAGCGCCTTCTCGTCAGCGAAGGTCCCGAGGTAGACGCGGATCGCGGCATCGTCCTCGCCGAACGCCTGCCCGAACATGACTTTGTCGCCCTCGCGCGCGACCACCAGCAGCTTCAACGATTTGACCGGAAAGCGCCCGTAATAGGTGACGATCGCGCGCGCCGATGCGCCGATCCAGTCGAGGATCTTGCCGCGATCGAGCTTCAGCTCGCCAGGGCCGAAAGCGACCTCGATCCGGCTGCCATCGACGTCCACGATCTGCTTGTCGATTTTTTCATAGGCGGCAAACGGAAACGCGTGCCCCGTGAGATCGTCGGCAGCGAGGGCGGGCAGTGGGAGCAGTGATGCGAGCAACAGCACCGCCATCAGCTTTTGGATCGACATCTGATACTCCTGGAACCAAGCGCAAAGGCTACAACGCCCAACCAACGCTCGCTGTTCACAGTGGCGTGTGTCAGGACGACAGTCTGGCGCTTGTGACCGGTCCGCCCAACCGGCATGCTCTCCCTCGACCCCCAGCATTTGGACCGCCATGGCCGCGCCGCGAATACTCACCCTCAACGCGGGCTCCTCCTCGCTCAAATTCGCGCTCTTCCGATCCGGGCGCAACATGTCTGAGCTGGCCCGCGGCCAGGTCGAGGGGCTGGGCTCGCGTCCACGCCTGATCGCGCGCTCGAAGCAGGGAGCGATCCTTGCCAACCAGCAACTCGACGCCAACGAGGTGCGCGGCCACCCCGAGGCAGTCGGCGTGATCCTCGCGTTGATCGAGGGCGCCTTGCCGAAATCGCCCGTCGGCGCCGTCGGCCACCGCGTCGTGCATGGTGGCATCCGCTACTCGGCACCGGTCGTCCTCGATGCCGCCATCATTGCCGAGCTCGAAGCGCTGTCGCCCCTCGCGCCGCTCCACCAGCCGCACAACCTCTCAGGCATTGCAGCCGCACGATCGGCGTTCCCCAACGCGGTGCAGGTTGCCTGTTTCGACACCGCCTTCCATCGCCAGCAACCCTGGGTGAACGACACCTTTGCCCTGCCGCGCTCCTTCTACGACGAGGGTGTGCGCCGCTACGGCTTTCACGGCCTCTCCTACGAATACGTGACCGGTGAGCTCGCCCGCATCGCGCCGCACCACGCGGCCGGTCGTGTCGTCGTCGCCCATCTCGGCAACGGCGCTTCCATGTGCGCGATCAATGGCGGCCAGAGCGTTGCCTCCACCATGGGCTTTTCCGCTCTCGACGGTCTGCCGATGGGCACACGCTGCGGCCAGCTCGATCCGGGCGTGCTGCTCTACCTGATGGGTGAGAAGGGCATGTCCGCCAAGCAGATCGAGGATCTGCTCTATCGCCGCTCGGGCCTGCTCGGGCTCTCGGGATTGAGCCACGACATGCGCGAGCTGGAAGCCGCCGGCACGACGGAAGCCCAGCAGGCGATCGACTATTTCGTCTTCCGGATCCGGCGCGAGCTCGGCGCCATGACAGCGATCCTCTCCGGGCTCGATGCGGTGGTGTTCTGCGGCGGCATCGGCGAGAATGCCGCCCGCGTCCGCGAGCGGGTCTGCGCCGGTTTTGAATGGATCGGCATCGAGCTCGACGAGACCCGCAATCGCCGCGCCGAGACCATCATCTCGTCCGATCGCTCCCGCGTCCGTGTGCTCGTCATCCGCACCAACGAGGAGGCGATGATCGCGCGCCACACCGCGGCAGTCGGCAGTCGGGAGTCGACAGTCGAATAGACGGAGACCACTGCCTCCAGCCGAGCTTCACGGCGCCAGCCGGAAACTGTCGTCGGGCGCCTGCTCGCGATCCTCGCGGTCGCGCGCATTCTCGTCGCCATCGCGCCCATAGATATCGTCGCGGAAGTTGACGTCGCCGTTCGGCAGCACCCAGGATGTGAGGTAGACGAACAGCACATCGACCTCCTGGCTGAGCGCCACGTCCATTGGCTGGTTGGACAGCACCACGCTGTCGACCCGCGCACGGTCCCAGTCGCCGTTGAAGCTGGCGAGCCAGGTGACGAGCTCGAACACTTTATGCACCCGCACACAACCCGCACTGAACGGGCGCGCCGCCTGGTCGAACAATTTCTTCAAAGGCGTGTCGTGCATGTAAACGGTATGCTCGTTGGGCATGTCGATGCGCACGAGGCCGAGTGCGTTCTGCGGACCCGGATCCTGGCGGAACTTGTAGGCCTGTGTTTCGGGCAGGTTCCAATTGACGACGTTGGGATCGAGCTCAGTGCCTTTCCAGGTGGTGAAGACCCGGATCCGTTCGCGCCCGAGATAGTCGGGCTCCTTGTGCAGCTTCGGCACCAGATCGCCGAACGCGATGCTGTCGGGCACATTCCAGTAGGGAAAGAAGTTCAGACCCTTGATCTTGGCGTGCACCGTCGGCGTCGGCCGCTCCAGCCGACCGACGATCACCCGGCTCGATAGCCCGACCGTTCCCCCATCCACCGCCTGCAGCTCGTAGGCCGGGATGTTCACCATCACATACCGGGCCGGCAGCCCCTCCTGCAGCAGGTCGCGCATGCGCTGGATGTTGATGCGCAATTGCTGCAGGCGCGCCGACGCCGGGACGTTGAGCGCCGCCAGCGTGCGCCGGTCGACGTTGCCGGTCGGCGCCAAGCCGTGCCGGCGCTGGAAGCGCTGCACGGCCTTCGTGACCTCCTCGTCGAACAGATAGGCGTCGCTGCTGCCGGGCGGCAGCTTGTCGGTCACCTCGAGGCGCGCGCGCAGGTAGGCAACGGCTTCGTTCGAATCGCCTGGGCGCAACGTGCGGACTTTGGGGATGGTCTGCCAGCCGCCCCTGCCGACGATCGTCTGATACTTCGCGATGGCGCCCACCATTGCCTGCTGGTTCTCGAAGGTGACCAGCACTGATTTCGTCGTCAGCTGATCGAGCAGGGCCGCCTCGGCTTTGCGGGCCCCGTCACGCTCGGCCTGGGCAGCGGCTTGATCGAGCGTCTGGCCTTGCAGCTGGCGTTTGGTGAGCTGCTCGCTGCGATCGGCCTCGGCTCGAGGTGTCGACATCGATCCTGAGGCACACAGCAGTGCGAGCGCAGCGCCGGCCACTCTGGCAAGCTCATTGATACGGCGCGATGACATCCTGGGCGAAAACCTTTCGCTGGCCGGCAAATGCGATATCCCGATCAAACCGGGATCGAGAACGTCGGTTGGCGGACTCTCGAGCGAGCCTGCGTTCGAAACGAAGCTGTCGAATTGC
>JANPDA010000025.1:0-6778 GCA_031431235.1 Hyphomicrobiaceae bacterium | reverse complement strand
CGAGGGGAACGAGCGCGGCGTGCCATGCCGTCGAGGAGGGGCGGATGAGGGTGGAGGCGGGCGCGGTGGCCGGCTAGGCTACGTCGCGGAACGGCACGTGAATGGCCGCCCGCTCGCAACCAAATTGCATAAAAAACCACTGCGGAACCGTCACAGATGGTTGCGATCCCGTCGGTATGGTCTGGCTTGAAACGATCGTGGACTGCTCCAGCCAATCGAGCTTGGAGGAGGTGGCAACGGTCGAGCAAATGGGGGAGCCAGATGGGCAAGAAACCGAGCGGACCGGGCGTCATCCTCAACAGCCTCGGCGACACCACGATCAAAGCCGGAGCGGGTAACGACTACATCTGGCCGGCCGGGGCAACGACGTGCTCGACGGCGGCGTCGGCTCCGACACGCTCGATTTCTCAAAGGTTTCCGGTCGTATCAGTATCGATCTCGACCACCACACCGCCGTCGTGTCCGATGCAACGACGGGCGCCGTGATCGCTCGCGATTCGGTGCTGCGCTTCGAGAGGATCATCGGAACCGACGTCGTGCATGTCCTCGATACCGTGCAGGGCACCCTCGTCAGCGTGCTCGCGGGCGGCAAGTTCCACGAGATCGCGATACTCGACAACGTGCACACCTCGAGCCTGCTGGATCTGGGCATGTTGGTGTGACAGAGCCGGCTGCTGTCGAGCGGATCGGGATGGACGGCCCGCGCCTTCGGCGCGTGGCCTGCTGACGCGCGGGAAGCCGCTTCACGCGGACCCGGCCGGGCGCAGCCGCCGCCAGATCCAGCGCAGCGGCGCGGTGAGGACATACCAGATCGACCGTGCGATCCGCCAGAGCTGCTCCATGGCATTGACTGCGGCAGCAGGCAGAGCGGCGAGGGGAAGAAAGACCAGGGTGAAACCGATGAGGCGCCCGATCCGGTTGGGCGCGAAGGCCGATCGAGGCCGCAAGGGCAGCACGCGGCGCCACCACCTGAGCGCAACCGGCAAGCCGAGCGAACCTATCACCAGCAGGCCCAGATAGAAGAACTGGATGCCCGAGGGGATGCCGGGCACCAACCGCTGGTCGAGCTCGCTCTGGCGCTCCTGGCTGCGGGTCGCGACTTCGATCCGGTCGGCTGCGATCCTGCCGAGGAAGCCGGCTGCCAGATTTGCCATCAACGCCGAGACCGGATCGAGCACGCTGCTCGCATCGGAGGCAAGCCCGCCGATATCGCCTGGAGCCGGCACGATCGCCAGGCGGATGCGACCCGCCCGGTCCTCGCTGGCCGTCAGCAGCATGATCCGGTCTTGCCCGGCGAGTGCGGACAGGAAGTCGCCGAGGCTGGCGCCCCGCAGTGCCTCACCCAGGCGATCGACCTCGGCCTGCTGCCAGAATGCGTTGCGCACGCCCGGCTGCAGCGGTGAGGAGGCCTCCAGCAGCAGCAGGTTGACATCAGCGCGCTCGGCCGCCGCCAGCACGTCGCTGACGATCACGGTCCGCGCCGGCCCGGACGCCGCCTCGAACCGCAGCAGCGGCCCTTCCACCTTGCCTGTCACCAGCACGGTCTGCCCGGCCAGGGCTGCGAGTGCCTGGCCGAGGCCGAAGGGATCGACGGCTTCCGGCACGGGCAGCTTGCTCGCCAGGTCGCGGGGTCCGATGCGGGCGAGCTGCCGGCTGCCCGCGGCATCGAGCGAGAGAATCCGGATCGAGCCGCGATCGAGGCCGCGGGCGAGTTGCCAGGTTGCCTCACCGAAACGGCGGGCGTCGTCGAGGGGAACCACGATCCCACGCTCGATCCGGGCGTAGAGCCTCGAGCTCATTGCGTTGGTGTTGGTTTCGGCTTGCCGCAGCACGGCATGCGTTCGCTCGCCGTGGGCAAGCCTGACATCGATGCGATCCGGCAGCGCTGCGACCGCGTCGGGCCGGCGGAACACCGTCTCCTCGTCGACGAAAAAGGTCAGCCGGTTGCCAGGAACGTCGGCAACCTCGGGAACGAGCCATCTGAGGGCGCCCGCAAGCTCCTCGGGGGTCGCTGCCGTAACGGTCTCGCCGGCCGCATTGCCGAGGCGCCAGTGGCCTTCAGGCAACGCGGTTGCCGCAACAGCGGATTTGCGGGCTTCAGTCGGCAGCTTGGAGATATGACGCAGCAGGGCGCGCGCGTCACCAAGGCCGATAGCCCCGCGCCGGGCGGTCCCGCCCGCGCCTTCCGCTGCCTCCTTCAGGATGTGCGTGAGCCAGTTGGCAGCGGCAGGCGAGGCAGCCAAGGCGAGCGAGAGGAGGAGCCCGCAGGCAACGGGCAGCAGGCAGCGGTGGCGCGACATCCTCCACCATTGCTGTAGCCAGCTGCCAGTTCCCCGCTGCCACGTCGGCATTGCCGTCTCACCCTGTCTCGAGCTTCTTGAAGTCGGCCGGGCGCTTCTGCAAGAAGGCCTCGAACGCTTCCTTGGCCTCGGGCGAGCGCAACCGGTCGGCAAAGAGCCTGTCCTCCTCATCGATCCGCGCGAGGATCTCGGCCGGATCGCCCTTCAGCAGGCGGCGCGCGGCTGCGAGCGCCTCGGGCGGTCGGTCGGCGAGATGCCTCCCCGCTGCCAGAGCCGCGACCTTCACCTCTGATTCGGGCACGATCTCGTTGATCAGGCCGGCGGAAAGCGCCCAATCGGCCTTGAACTTCTTGCCCATGCAGAGCAGCTCGAAAGCCCGGACATGACCCATGCGGCGCGGCGCCAGCAGCGAGGAGGCGGCTTCCGGCACGAGCCCGAGATCGAGGAAGGGCGTGCGAAACGTCGAGCGGGCGGAAGCAATGACCAGATCACAATGGAGGAGCAGTGTCGTGCCGATGCCGATGCACAGACCGTCGATCCCGGCGACCAGCGGCTTCCGCAGCGTTGCGATTCGCTTCAGGAATCCGTCGACCGCGGTGTCGAGCTTGTCACCCTCGGCATAGTCCTTGAACTCCGAGATGTCGTTGCCGGCGGTGAACACGCCCGGCTGGCCGAGCAGGACGTGGGCGGTAACACCTCGATCGGCCTCGCCATTGTCGAGCGCCCGATAGAGGTCCCTGTACATCGGGCTGGTGATGGCGTTTCGCTTCTCGGGCCGGTTGAAGGTCAGCGTCTGGAAGCCGTCGTGCCGCTCGATCAGGATGTGGTCGGCGTGGGTCATGCCCGCTTGCCTCCCTTTCTGGCGGCCGTCGGCGTCCGGGTGATCGAGAGCAGCAGATCCATGGTCCGCTTCGGGATGTTCATTGGCCGGTGACCGGGCATCTGCCGGTCATTGAAATGCATGATCTCGACCAGTTTCTCCAGGCTGTCGATATGCAGCCAGTCCATGGCGGTGCGGTGGCCGATCTTGCCTTTTTCGAGCAGCTCCAGCACCTCGGCGAGGCTGAGGCCTTCAAGATCTTCAAGTGTTTTCAATGCTCCCAATCCTTCTTTGCCAGAGCGACCTGATTTTCTTGGTGCGAGCCTGCTTCTCGAAGGGTCGCATTTCAGTGGCACGAATTTGGTTGATCTTGTCGATCAATTCCAAACCGTCAGACAAGCGGCCTGACTTGAACAGACCGAAGAGCCACGCAGTGGTGTTGAGCAGATGCACATCCTTGAGTTTTGCGATCGGCATCTCGAGCACATCGGGATCCTCGAACAGGATGAGTGGTATGAAAGCCGGTCCGGACGTGGAACGTAGCCGCATCGCATACTCTTCGACCGCCAGCTCACCGAGATTGCGGCTCGGAAAATTCGGATCGGCTGATCTCTTTGCCTGAAATCCTGCCCCGACGACCGTCTCCACGATGGTCAAGCGATTGTGCAACCGGCGCAGGCCAGAGCGAACATTGCTCGTTGGATCATTGGTGGGCTTCGTCACCTCCCAGTGCACCTGATCGACGATGTGAATTGGCGCGTCGAACATTTCCAGGAGGTCAAGACGCCCGAGTCGGGCAAGTGTGAGCAGCGGGCCCGCATCCGGAATGACGACGGCAACAGCCACCTCCTTCTTCCTCCTCGCCATTGTTTCCGCCCCCACGTCAGTCGAGCCATCTCTCCTCAACCCGCAAAGAGCGAAGAATCCGCGGCGAGCAAGGTATCGCCTCCCGACGTGATCGCATCGAGCAAACCCTTGCCGGCCGTCGCGTGGCTGTCGGCAAAATGCCGCGCGAGCGCGATGGCACGCGGCCCGATCGGCTCGCTGCGCGTGGCGATGGCGCCATCGGCCAGGAGGCAGCCGCCGGCCGCGAGCCCGTAGAGCCGCAGATAGGGCGTCGCGCCCGCCAGCGCACGCTCGGTCTCGCCGGCCTGCAATCGCTCGGCCATCCAAGCGGTCGCGCGCCCGAGCAGCTCGACCGTCTCGGTGAGGCGCTCGCCCATCGACCCGAACCGGGGGTCGTTGATTGCTGCCGCCGCGCGCGCGGTTGCGGCCAACTCGGCCAGATGCGCAACGACAGCGGCCCCGCCATCGATCGGCAGCTTGCGGGTGACGAGATCGATGGCCTGGATGCCGTTGGTGCCCTCGTAGATCGGCAGGATACGGGCATCACGATAGTGCTGGGCAGCGCCTGTCGGCTCCATGTAGCCGGTGCCGCCATGCACCTGCACACCGAGGGAAGCCACCTCGACCCCGATGTCGGTCGAGAAGGCTTTAGCAATGGGCGTCAGCAAAGCCAGGCGGTTGGCAGCGGCCGCCCGCGTCCGATCATCCTTGGCGCGCTCCGACAGGTCGATCGCACGTGCCGTCGCCAGGCAGATCGAGCGCGCGGCCGCTGTCAAAGCCTGCATCGACAGCAGTGTCCGCCGCACGTCGGGGTGCTCGGCAATCAGCGCGAGCTGGCTCTTTGCCGACTTGCCCTGGCGACGCTCATTGGCATAGGCGAGCGCCTGCTGGGTCGCCCGCTCCGCGATCGCGACGCCCTGCACGCCCACTTCCAGCCGCGCGCGGTTCATCATGATGAACATGGCGGCGAGGCCCTTGTGCGCGTCCCCCACCAGCCAGCCGACCGCGCCCTCCTTCTCGCCATAGGTCATGACGCAAGTCGGGCTGGCATGGATGCCGAGCTTCTGCTCGAGCCCGGTGCAGCGCACATCGTTGCGCGGCCCGAGCGTGCCGTCCGGATTGACGAGGAATTTCGGCACCAGCAACATCGAGATGCCGCGCGTGCCCTCGGGCGCGTCCGGCAGCCGCGCCAGCACCAGGTGGACGATGTTCTCGGTCAAGTCGTGCTCGCCATAGGAGATGAAGCACTTGGTGCCGAACACCCGGCAGCTGCCGTCGCCTCGGGGTACCGCCCGCGTGCGCAACAGCGCGAGGTCGGAGCCGGCCTGGGGCTCGGTCAGGTTCATGGTGCCGGTCCAGCGGCCGGAGAGCATCTTCTCCACGTAGGTCCGCTGCAGCTCTGGGGAGGCGACCCGCGTCAGCGCCTCGACCGCGCCTTGCGTCAGCACATGCCCGAGGCTGAAGGAGAGGCAGGCCGAGTTCCAGATCTCGCTGACCGCGGAGGCGACGACCTGCGGCAGGCCCTGGCCGCCGATGTCGGTCGCGTGGCCGAGCGACATCCATCCAGCGTCGCACCAGCGCTCGTAGGCTTCGACCCAGCCGGGAGCGGACGTCACCTGGCCGTCCTTCAGGCTGACCCCGATCTCGTCGCCCGGCCGGTTGAGCGGCGCCAGCACCTCCTCGGCAAAACGCCCCGCCTGCTCGAGCACCCGGTCGATCGTCGCCTCGTCGAGACCCCCGGCGAGATCGTCCGAAATCATCTCGGGCAAGCGGGCGACGGTCCTGAGCCGGAGTCGGAGCTCGTCGAGCTGGGCCTTGTAGGTCATCGAAGGGGCCTATTGGGATGCGGGTTGACGGAAGTGGCCGCTACGCGCACAAGCGGCCGTCGAATCTGATCGTCGATGAGGTCGAGAGTACGGCAATGCCACCCGTTCCGGCAACGCATGAGGCTATCGCCGATGCCGGCCTGCTGCTGCGGGCGGGCCGGCTCGTCGCGCTGCCGACCGAAACCGTCTATGGCCTCGGCGCCGATGCAAGCAACGGGCTTGCCGTTGCAGCCATTTTCGAGGCCAAGGGCCGGCCGCGTTTCAATCCGCTGATCGTGCATGTGGCGAGCCTGGCGGCAGCGGAGCGCCTGGCTGCATTCGACGATGTGGCGAGGTCGCTCGCGACCGCCTTCTGGCCGGGTGGCTTGACCCTGGTGCTGGCGGCCCGGCGACCCTCGCCGGTGTCCGAGCTGGCGACGGCCGGGCTCGCGACGATCGCGCTCAGGGTGCCCTCCAACGCGATCGCCCGCGCCGTGATCGTGGCGGCGGGCTGTCCGATCGCGGCGCCGAGCGCCAACCGCTCCGGCCATGTCAGCCCTACCATGGCAGCCCATGTGGCAGCCGATCTCGGCGACCGCGTCGCACTCATCCTCGATGGCGGTCCGTGCGCGCATGGGATCGAATCGACCATCGTCGCGCTACACGATGGCGCGGCCCTCCTGCTCCGACCCGGCGCCATCGCGAGCGAGGCGATCGAAGCCGTGCTCGCCCGGCCGCTGGCCATGCCTGCCAGGGAGAGCGACATCGCCCCGCATTCTCCCGGCCGCCTCGCCAGCCACTACGCGACGCGCGCGAGATTGCGGCTCGATGCCCGCGAGGTGCGCGAGGGCGAGGCGCTGCTCGGCTTCGGTCCGGAGCCGCCTCGGCCTAGCGGCCCCTCGATCAACCTGAGCCCGTCGGGCGATCTCCGCGAGGCCGCTTCCCGCCTGTTCGCCGCCCTGCGCGAGCTCGACGCCTCGGGCGCCGCCACGATCGCCGTGATGCCG
>JANPDA010000024.1:0-3307 GCA_031431235.1 Hyphomicrobiaceae bacterium | reverse complement strand
GCATCCCCAATGGCAACGGTCCGGTCGCGCGAGCCGCCGTCGACGATGATCACCTCGCTGACGAGGCCATCGACCGCGCCCGGCACCAAGGCCGCCAGCGTCGTCGCGAGGCCCTGCTCGGCATCCAGCGTCGGGATCACCACGGAGATCATCGCTGCCGGTTAGCATGGTGAGCTCCGACCCGGCAAGGCCGGCGGGAATCTTCGATCTTGCTTTGTTCCGTTTTTGTTCTATGATGCGCGTGTCGTCAAACGGGAAAGCGCCAATGCCGCGAGCAGGGATGCGAACTCCGGATCGAGGCCCACTCGTCACCGGGGAGAGGCGCCGGGGCCGCGGCAGCCGCTCGAACGAGGCCGGCCGCTTCGAGCCGCTCTCGCGCGAGGCGGCGGACGATGGCTGGGGCAGCCTGGAGACGCTGGAAGCGTTCCGCACCGAGGTGCGGATCGAGCCCGCCCGCACCATCATCACCACCAACAACTCGCCCGACATCTCGTTCGACCAGTCGATCAATCCCTATCGCGGTTGCGAGCATGGCTGCAGCTATTGCTACGCACGACCGACGCACGCCTATCTGGGCCTGTCGCCCGGCCTCGACTTCGAGACGAAGCTCTCGGCCAAGACCAATGCCGCCGAGCTGCTGGAAGCCGAGCTCGCCAACCCCCGGTACGTCGTCAAGACGATCGCGCTGGGCACCAACACCGATCCCTATCAGCCGATCGAGCGGCAGTACCGGATCACGCGCTCGGTGCTCGAGGTGCTGGAGCGGACACGCCACCCGGTCGGCATCGTCACCAAATCGGCGCTGGTCATGCGCGACATCGACATTCTCGCTCGCATGGCGGCGGAAGGCCTCGCCAAGGTAGCGATCTCGCTGACGACGCTCGACCCTACGATCGCGCGCAAGATGGAGCCACGTGCGGCCGCGCCCGAACGCCGGTTGGAGGCGATCCGGGCACTCACCGCCGCTGGCATCCCGACCGCGGTGATGGTCGCGCCGATCGTGCCGGCGATCAACGACAGCGAGATCGAGCGCATCCTGGCCGCAGCGCGGGAAGCGGGGGCGACCGAAGCCGGCTATGTGCTGTTGCGGCTGCCGCTCGAGATCAAGGATCTGTTCCGCGAGTGGCTGGCGACCGAGTTTCCCGACCGGGCGAAGCGGGTCATCACGCTGATGCGCTCGATGCGCGGCGGCAAGGACTACGATGCCCGCTGGTTCGCCCGCCAGAAGGGCACCGGCCCCTACGCGCAATCGATTGCGCAGCGGTTCCGCCTCGCCTTGCGGCTGAATGGCCTCAACGAGCGACGCCAGCCGATCAGAACCGACCGGTTCGTGCGGCCGGCAAGGCAAGGAGAGCAGATGGCGCTGCTCTGAGGCTCGCCGGCGCGGCGCGGCGCCACCTCGATTTGGGAGCGCGGCCATGCCAGCGTCGGGCGGATGAGCAACCGACGATCCCAAGGCCCGGATGACCGGCTGCAGCGCGCGGCGGAGCGCCGCCATGGCGGCCCGATCGCCGGCATCGACGAGGCGGGCCGGGGTCCCTGGGCCGGACCGGTGGTCGCTGCCGCCGTCGTGCTCGAGCGGGGCCGGGTGCCAGCGGGGCTCGATGATTCCAAAGCCCTCGCTGCCGACGTGCGGGCCCGCCTGCACGACGAGATCATGGCGTGCGCCCGTGTCGGCATCGGCATTGCCGACGCGGCCAGCATCGACCGCGACGACATCCTGCAGGCCACGCTTGCGGCCATGATCAACGCCGTCGCCGCGCTCGGCGTCATGCCCGCCGCCGTGCTCGTCGACGGCAATCGCGCACCCAACCTCGCCTGCCCGGTCGAGACCATCGTCAGGGGCGATGCCAGGTGCCGGGCGATCGCGGCGGCCTCGATCATCGCCAAGGTCACGCGCGATCGGCTGATGACCGGGCTCGCACGCGACTATCCGGGCTATGGCTTCGAGCGCCACAAGGGCTACGGTACGCCCGAGCATGCCGCGGCAATCGCCCGGCTCGGTGTGACGCCGCTGCATCGGCGCTCGTTCCGGCCGATCCAGCTTGCGCTGCTTGCCGCCAACGCGCCCGAGGGCGGGAACGTAGAGGAGAGAGGGGATGAGCGATGACGGACATGCTCGACATTTTCTGGCACGACGACGTGCTGACCCACGACACCGGGTACGGCAGTTTCGACGGACCGAGGAGCCCGCTGCTCGCCGTGCAGATGCGCCACCCGGAGAACCCCGAGCGCGTGAGCAATATGAAATCGATGCTCGAGCGCGGGTCGGTCGCCTCGCGCCTCGCCTGGCACGGCGGGCGGCATGCCAGCGAAGCCGAGGTGCTGCGCTTTCATACTGCCGAGCACTGGGCGAGCCTCGTTGCAGCCGATCGCTCCGGCCGGCATTTCGGCCGCACGACGCTGCTGGGCAAAGGTGCGCTCGGGGCCGTGCTGGCGGCTGCGGGCACTGCGGCCACCGCCATCCAGAGCGTGTGCGACACCGGCCGCCCGGCGATGGCGCTGGTGCGGCCGCCCGGCCATCATGCGGCACCCGAGATGGTCGACGGCTATTGCTTCGTCAACAACATCGGCGTCGCGATCGAGGCCGCTCGCGCAACGCGCGGCTTGAAGCGGTTTGCCGTGATCGACTGGGACGTGCACCATGGCAACGGCACGCAGACGGGATTTTATGCACGCAGCGACGTGCTGACGATCTCGCTCCACATGGACCACGGCTCGTGGGGGCCGTCGCATCCCGAGACCGGCCGGGTCGATGAGCTCGGCGAAGGGGCAGGCCGAGGTTTCAACCTCAATCTTCCGCTCGCGCTCGGCGCCGGCGATCGCACCTATCACGCGGTGTTCGATCGCGTCGTCGCACCCGCGGTCAGGGCCTTCGCGCCCGATCTGATCATCATCGCCAATGGCCAGGACGCTTCCCAGTTCGACCCCAATGGCCGCCAGTCGGTGACGATGAAGGGCTTTCATGGTCTGGGCAGCAGGGCGCGCGCGCTTGCGGCCGAGCTGACCGGCGGGCGATTGCTGCTGGTCCAGGAGGGCGGCTACAGCGAGGCCTACTCGGCCTTTTGCCTGAACGCGACGGTCGAAGGTGTGCTCGGCCTGCCCGCAACACTGGGTGAGGACATGGCTTTCCTGCCCGACTCCGAGGCGCGGATGGCAATCGATCTCGGGCTGCTGGAGGCGGAGCTGAAGGCGGCGGGCGTGACGGGTCTGGCCTGACCTGTCCCGGCAAAGGACTGCCCGAACAACAACTGAATCATTTTCGCGAGCGGTGGTGCCTCGGCGTAGGGTGCAATAGGCGCCTTCG
>JANPDA010000023.1:0-6650 GCA_031431235.1 Hyphomicrobiaceae bacterium | reverse complement strand
CTCGACCCACGCCTTCCAGATCGCCTCATTGTTGGCGATCCACTCGGCAGCCACTTCCTCGACCTTGCGGCCCTTGCCATCGACCTCGAGGATCAGCGGGTACTGAAGCGCGTTCGTCAGGGAGAACTGCTCGATCAGGTTGGAGGCAGCAGGCCACTTGTCCTTGAAGCCCTTCCACACGACCTACAGCACGCCAGCCTGCTGGAAGCCGCAGTCAATGACCTTGTCGGGAAGCATGCCTTTGGTGGGGTCGGTATCGCAATTGGCGACATCGGTTGGCCACTCGATCCAGTCGAACTTGTAATCGGCGTGGATCCAGTGCGGCTCCCAGAACATCATGATGATCGGCTGCTTGGCGTCGTAGGCCGCCTTCAGCTCGGCGACCATGGCGCCCTCGCTGCCGCCCGCGACCGGCACGAACGGCATGTCGACATTGGCAATCAGGTCTTTCTCACGGGTGCCCCAGTCGGCGGGGTAGGTCACGAGACGGCCCTTGGGGAAGGTCTCGGCGGTGCCAAAGGCCTGCGCGCAGTCCCAGAGAGCCTTCCAGTTGGGCAGTCCCGGGCACTTCTCCTTCATGTAGGGCGGATAGATCCAGCCTTCCCGCGCGGAGAGGCCCTCTTTGCCCACGATCACGATATCGCCGGATGCGACGGCCTTGGGATAGATCTCGCCGACATTGTTCTCCCAGGTCTCCGGCTGCACGTGCAGATCACCTTGCGCGATCGCCGCGAACTGGGGAACGCCGCCCGCCGTCACGTACTCGGCTTTATAGCCCATCTTCACCAGGAGCTGGCCGAGGATATGGGAGCTCAGGTGCTGGCCCGTCCACTCGTTGATCGGGATCTTGATCGGATCGTCCTTGGCGCCGAGCTCGGCGGCCTGGGCGGGCGCGATCAGCATCGCAGCAGCAACGAGGGCTGCCCCTTTCAGTTTCCACGTCATGCGGTTTCATTCCTCCCTTGAATTCCCGGTCGACTTGCCGGCCGGACCATTGACGATTTGGCATTGTGGCCCAAATGCGGGCGGATGCCAACAGACTGGTGTTCCGCGCCTGCGGGCGATTGGAGACGATTTTCGCCGGTGGACATGGTATCCTGACTTGCAGAGAGGAGTTTGACCGTATGTCGGACGTCGAGAAGCGCCTCAACGAGCTCGAGTCGCTCGTCTGGGATCTGCCCAATCTGATCGATCTGCGGCTCGGGCGGGTCGAGTCCTCCTATGTGGAGGTGTCGGGCCGGCTGTCGCGTATCGACCGCACGCTCGTCGTGCTCCAGACCGATATGCGCGACTTGCGCGGCGGCGTGACGCGCCAGCTCGTGGCGCAGGATGCCCGGCTTGCCCGGATGGAAGAACGCATCGAGCACATAGAAGAGCGCATCGAGCGGATGGAAGGGCCGCTGGTGGGTATCGAGAAGCAAATGGCGGAATTCAAGTCGGAGCTGTCTGGATTGAAGGAGAGCACGAGCGCCATGCTCGCGTCCATCCTCGCCAAGCTCGAACAGCACTGACCCGGGCAGGACACCATGGATCTCGAGGTCGCCCGCGACTGGTACGAGACCGAGAGCCTCGGCGATGGCATCACGCTCATTCGCGAGACCCATGTCGCGCGCTGGCTGCGCTGCAACATCTGGCACGTCCGCGGGCGGAATCGCGATCTTGTGATCGACACCGGCATGGGCGTCAGGCCGCTCGTTCGCGAGGTTGCCGTGCTGGCGGACCGGCCGCTGATCGGGATTGCGACCCACACCCATTTCGACCATTCGGGCGGATTGCACGAGTTCTCCGACCGGCGCGGACATCGGCTCGAAGCCGAGATCATGGCCCAGCCGAGCGACCAGAACACCGCAACCGACGGCGGCTTCGTGCGGGCCGAGACCTTCTCGGCTCTCCCCTACGCGGGCTTCTCCCATCGCGACTTCCACGTGAGGCCGGCGGCGCTCACCGGCTTCCTCGACGAAGGCGACGTGCTCGATCTGGGCGACCGTCATTTCCAGATCTTCCACCTGCCCGGCCATTCGCCCGGCTCGATCACACTCTACGAGAAGGCGACGGGCATCCTGTTCTCGGGCGACGTGGTCTATGACGGCGCCCTGTTCGACGATGTCTATCATTCGGATCCGGCCGTGTTCCGCCGCTCGCTCGAGCGACTGCGGGATTTGCCGGTGACGGCCGTGCACGGCGGGCACTATGGCTCTTTCGGGCGCGAAACCATGCGCCAGATCATCGCCGAGTACCTGGCCGGCGGTCGCAAGCTCGGCGACGTGGAGGCCTGGATCCAGGGCGAGATCGCCAAGGGTCGGGGCTAGAGTATTTTTTGGCGAAGTGGCGACCGGCTCGTCGAAAGAAAATGCGACAAGACAAGAACCTTGCGCGCCCGATCCGCCTCTGTCTGATCGGGCGCTCTAGCCGTCGGCCTCCAGCCCTGGACGAGGCCTTTGCGGTTTCGGACCTCCACGACCATGCGGGCACCCTCGGCCTTCTAGTGTTCCGTCCCATTCATTCGATTCCGGCGAAGCTGGATCAATGAATGGAAAGACGGAGCACAAACAGAGAGATGGCTAATGGGCTGGCCATTCATTTAGGGTACTGAATGAATGAGTCAGAGCACTAGCTGTCGCCCTTGGGCGGATCGCAGAGACTGGCACATCGGCCCGACGAAGGGAGCGAATGCGCGTCCACAGACCCACAGCGACAGGACGGCAGCGTGCCTTTGAGCTGGCTGCAAGAACATCCGTCAAATCAACCGCTCCGATCGGCAACGGCTCGTGGGCGGATAGTGTAGTTCCATTCGGGATGGAATGCATCGCCCTGGATGCCGAGGGTCTTCATCTCGGCATCGCTGACCTCGATGCCCTCGTGGTAGGGTCGAGCCGCTTGGCGCGACAGCCCCTTGGCGCGACACGGGTTGCAGCCATCGTGGGATGCAGCCAATGAGCCGGCGCCAAGGTCGCTGCATCCCAGATGGCGGATCGCAGCCCCTCGCCGCTGCGTATCGTCGCGCTCGTTCTCAGCTCTCAGTCACCGAGATCGAGGAGCCCAGAAGCTGCTCCTCCTCGAAAGTGACGAGCGTGCGCATCTCGGGGCTCGTGAGCCCGACGCACATGGGCGTGCGGACACCGGGAAGGAACGCCACGTCGAACAGCTCCTGCACGCGCCCCTCGAAGGCGATCCAATGGAGGACGTCGCCATTGCGCGTGTCCACGATGAAGATGCCGCAGCGCGGCTCGACGGATTTGGCGCTGAGCGCCGCATCGAGCTCGAGGCCCGCGAAGGTGCCCCCGCGCGGGAGCGAGGAGCCGACGGCCGCAAAGGTTCGCCAGAAGGAGAGCCCGCGCAGGAAGCCCGGACAGAAGGCGACCGGCTCGCGCCGGCGCGATGCCGCATCGATGCGGCAGAGCTCGCCGCGACCGCTGTCGAGCACCCAGAGCGCCCCGTTCGCGAGCCGCGGCGAATGCGGCATGGAGAGGCCTTCCGCGACGATGCGCCCGCTCTCCAGATCGATGATGACGCCGCCAGCCGTCCGGTGCGCACGCCAGCCGTCGACCGCATCGCTGACGCTCGCCGCCGTCACGTAGCGCGGCCGGCCCTGATCGAGTGCAATCCCGTTCAGATGGCAGCGGTCCTCGGGTGCGAGCCGGCTGATGAAGGCGGGTTTCCAGACGGGCGTGAAGCTGTGGGCCTCGCTGAAAGTCGCAAGGCAAGAGTATTTGGTGTTGACGAAGAGCACTCTGCCACTGGAATCGACCGCGATCTCATGCACGTCGATGTCGCCCGTCGTTTGCGCCTTGCGGGGCACGTAGAGGCGGTCGAAGAGCTGGTTCGCTCGCTCGCCCGGACGCAGCACGTTCTCGAGGCGCCAGATCTGCGCGATGGTCGCGAGGTGGAGGCGCTGGGCCGTCGCATGCATCCCCATGGCACGGACGAAGTTGCGCTCATGCACGGAGAGCCGGCCCTGCGGGAGCGCCCCGAGCAGGATGAGCTGGCCCGTCTGGTAAGAGGTGAGTGCGAGGCTCGCGCCGTTGATGGCAAGCCACTCCGTGAAGCCCCGCGATGCGGTGACCTTGGTTGCCTCGACCGTATCGGGCGCGGCGGCACTTTGCGCAGGATCGGGCTCCCCAGCCGGACGTTCATCGCGGGACGAAGATGCCATGCCTTCTCTCGATCGCTATGAGGCCCGGACAGGGCGACGGCCGCCATGGTGCCGCAGGGGCGGGCCCTCTGTCCATCGTGGTCGCGCAGCGGGTCTGACGCCCGGCATTCTGTGCCCTCCGCGCAACAGGCGCGCCGCTTTGCGGCAACAGCGCGGCAACAGCGCCTTGGATGCCGATGCGGGTTTTGCTAGGCTCTTCCCTGGGGTGGCTGTCGGACCTGCGGCAATGCCACGAGCGACGGGTGGGACGTTGCGTTGATGGTGCGTCGAGAATCAGCTCCGACTGTCCTCGACCGCGCCCGGGCGATCGGCTGCTGCATCCCGGTGCTGCTCGGGCTCGCAGCCGCGCCACCTGCGCGGGCGGCCGACCTGGGCGGGGATTGCTGCGCCGACCTCGAGGAGCGTGTAACCGAGCTCGAGGCAACGACTGTGCGTCGGGGCTCGCGCCCGATCGAGCTGACCGTCTCCGGCACCGTCAACTATGGCATCCTCTATTGGGACGACGGCAGGCGAGCCGATGCCTACGTCGTCACCAACGACGCGGAAGGCAGCAAGCTCGCACTGAGCGGGGAAACGGCCGAGGCTGTCCGCGGCTGGACAGTCGGCTTCATGATCGAGCTCGGCTTCATCAAGCCCGGCACGAGCCAGGTCCACCAGCTCGATGGCGACGACTTCAGCGACCAGGAGATCGAGGTCGCCGAGAGCCATGTCTGGATTGCGCGCGAAGGTCTCGGCAAGCTCTCCTTCGGCGAGGTCGGCGGCAGCGACGACACGGAAAATGCGACCGAGGTCGATCTGTCGGGTACGGCGGTCGCCTCCTACTCGGGCGTCGAGGACATCGGCGGCGGATTCTTCATCGCGCTCGCGGACGGCAGCCGGCGGCCCGACGTCTCCCTCGTCACCTGGGAGGACTTGATCGACCACATGCCGGGCTTCGAGGGAACGCTTCTGCGCTACGACAGCCCGACGCTCGCGGGCTTCCGCCTCTCGGCCGAGTGGGGCGAGGACGACGCCTGGGAGGTGAGCCTCGGTTTCTCGAGCGTCGAGGAGGAAGGCGAGCGGGCCCAAGCGAACGACGACGGGGTGGACAGCGGCGACGGCGTGGGCTCGGCGAGCTCGCTCGATCCCTTCCACGTCGCGGCCGTCATATCCTATCACGAGATCCTCGAGGACGACGACGAGACGCCGAACCACACGCTCGCCGGCTCGATCTCTATCCTGCACGAGCCGTCCGGGCTCAACGTGACCTACGCCGGCGCGCAGCTCCAATATCTGGGGCCGGCCGAGCTCAATGACGGCACGCTGGGCGAGCTCGGCGAAGCCTCGTTCCACTATGTGAAGCTCGGCTGGCTCGCAGACCTCGGCCACTTGGGCCGCACGGGCTTTTACGGCGAGGTTGGCCAGTTCCGCGATGTGCTCGGGCGCGATGCGGAGGCCGAGTTGGTCGCGTCCTTGACCGCCATCACGTCGGACGACGTGTGTGCGGAGCCGGGCGATGGCTGCCTCGTCGAGCACAGCGAGGCGAGCATCTGGGGCGTGGGCGTCGTGCAACACATCGACGCGGTCGCGGCGCAGGTCTATGTCGGCTACCGGCACCACGAGGCCGAGATCGGCGTCGTCGACGTGGAGGGCAGGGAGGTGTCCTCGGCGCCGCTCGAGGATTTTCAGACTTTGATGGCGGGGATGCTGATCGAGTTCTGAAGGAGGGCTCGGGGCATTGGGGTCGATATGTGGCCACGCTGCACTATGCCGCTACAACCCGGCGGCCATAGGATGAAGAGAATGCCCAGGCGACTCCGTAACTTGGTGGCCAGGTTCGCGAGACGGACGACACGTCCGGCACGGATCGGCGCCCGGCAGGGAAGCGTCCAGGGCGAACGGGATTAGGTCTGGAACGTGAGGAGGCTGGTCCTCAATCGACCGGGGGGTGCGAGTTGAGCAGGCGCTGCCACAGGGTTGCGCGGAGGGAACGCCGTCTCGTTCCGGTTGCCGAGCGCAACCGGGTGGGCGACGGCGGTCCCGTGCTTGCGCCGCGGCAGCCCAGAGCCGGCCGCTCGAGCCTCCTCGTCACGACGGCGTTGACCTCGACGCTCGCGGTTCTCGTGGCGGTCGGGGCGGGGCCGGTGAAGGCGCAACAGGCTGTCAATATCGTCGACTCACCAGTTGCCGTCGTGGTGAACAACCCGAACAACTGCGTCTTCAATGGCGATTGCATCTTCATCTCGACCATTAACGACGCCAGCACCATCGACCTCTCCAACACCGGCATCCTCGACGCCGACCCCGGCGACAGGGGGATCGTGACGACGACGAGCGGCGACAATGCCGGCATCACGATCGTGAACTCCGGCGATATCTTCGCCGACAACGGCATCGGAAACGCGGGCTTTCCCGCCTCGGACGTCGACAACGGCATGGACGTGCGGACGACCGGGTCCGGCAGCGGCGTCACCATTGTCAACTCCGGCGACGTGACGGCGGGCTACAACGGCATCTA
>JANPDA010000022.1:0-10133 GCA_031431235.1 Hyphomicrobiaceae bacterium | reverse complement strand
CGAGAAGCCGCGCCGGGCCCGCAGCCGGGCCGCCACCAGGGTATCGGCGCGGCGAGCGGCCCGCCGGAAGGGGAAGGCCGCGAAGGTCCAGGTGAGCGCCGTGCGGAACTCCACCAGATAGTGAAGCTGGCAAGTGGTCCGCGCCGCAGGTAGGATGCTGACGAGCAGATGATCCCGAGCCCCGCCATGTCTCGCACCTTGCGCGCCGCCTGCATCCAGAACTCCGCCGTGCCGGACACGGCTGCGAATGTCGCCGTGACACTCGCGCTGTCGCGCAAGGCCGCCAAGGACGGCGCCGAGCTGATTGCGCTGCCGGAGTATTTCTCCAGCTGGCGCGCCAAAGGCGTCGCGGTCGATCCCGACGCCTTCCTCGAGGCGGAGCATCCAGCGCTCGCCGCCTATCGCAGCGAGGCGGCGAGCCTGCAGCGCTGGTTCCTGCTCGGCTCGCTCGCGATCAAGGCGGCGCAGGATAAGCTCATCAACCGCTCGTACCTGATCGATGCCGCAGGCGCGATCGCCGCGCGCTACGACAAGATCCACCTGTTCGACGTCGACCTCGGCCCCGGCAAGATCTACCGGGAGTCGCGGAGCGTGCAGCCGGGCACCGAGGCCGTCGTCGCGGCGACGCCCTGGGGCGGCCTCGGGCTTTCGATCTGCTACGACCTGCGCTTTGCCGCGCTCTACCGGACGCTCGCCCAGCACGGCGCCTCGATCCTGGCCATCCCCGCCGCCTTCACCCGCACCACCGGGGAAGCGCACTGGCACATCCTCAACCGTGCGCGTGCGATCGAGAACGGCGCCTTCGTGCTCGCGCCCTGCCAGACCGGCGACCTGAAGGGCGGGGGCGCCGCCTACGGCCATTCGCTGATCATCGATCCGTGGGGCAACGTGCTGGCCGATGGCGGCACGGGGGAGGGCTATGTGATCGCCGACCTCGATCTCGGCGAGGTGGAGCGGGTGCGCGGCCGGATCCCGTCGCTGCGGCATGACCGGCCGTTTGCACTGGCGCCGATCGCCGCGGCGGCGGAATAGACTCAGCGGGCGCGCACGGCCGCGACGTTGTTGCGATGCACTTCGGCGTAGGGCTCGAACCAGGTCACGTGGCCCGCCGCGAGGTCGTCCGCCAGCCAGGAGCGCAGGTCCGCCCGCGAAAACTCCTCGTCGGCGACGGCGCGCAACAGCTTCCTCACATAGCGCTCGGTGGCGCCAACGAGGCCGGGACCATAGCCGCCGCCTGCGATGATGCCCGGATCGCCGTGGTTGGGCAGGATGCGGGGTGCCCCGAGTGCGGCGAGCCGGTCGATGTCGCGCAGGTGCTGCTCGAGCCGGTCGGGCTCGGCGACATAGGTCACGCTATCCTCGAGCGTATCGCCGGCGAGCAGAAGGCCGTCCTCGGGCAGATGCAGCACGAGGCCATCGCGGCTGTGAATGTCCATCGGCCGCAGCTGCACCTCTCGGCGACCGACCCACATCGAGTGCTCGCCCTCGAGCTCCGTCGTCGGCAGCACCAGCGGCCGGATCGCAGGCAGGCCGGCATGGCTGCCTGCCTCGATCGCCTGCCGATGCTCGCGCATCAGCGCAGCGGTCGCTCCGAGCGCAATGATCTCGCAGTCGGCGAAGGCTGCGTTGCCGGCGATATGATCGAGGTGCCAGTGGCTCAGCACCACCCGCATCCGCGTGACGCCGCGCGCCAGCAGGTCGCGCCGCACCGCTTCGGCATGGGCGACCGACAGGTGGGTGTCGTAGACGAGGGCGTCCGCACCATCGACGATCGCGTAGGACGCGATGCCGAGCGCGAACCCGCCCTCGTCGAGCCAGTTGGGTTCACCCGAATAGGCCCGCACGCCGGGAATACGGCCGTCGTAGTAAGCCACGACGCCCGGATGGGGCTCGATCACCCTGAGGCCGCTGGTTGCGATTGCACGATCAACCACTGTGCGCCCCCACCAGGTCGACCCTTGCCTTCTGCAAGTGCTCGACGATCAGCTCCGAGACGCGTTGGCCGTCACGGGCCTTCAGTGCCTCGAGGATCGCCCGGTGCTGGCGGTTGTAGGCGGCGATCTGGCGGGGGGTGAGGATCTTCTCCTTCATCGCGTCCCATTGGGCGCGGCTGCGCACGAGGTTGATCTCCTCGTAGACATGCAGCAGCAGCGGATTGCGCGATGAGCGCGCGATCGCCAGATGATACTCGGCATCGCGCTCGGTGAAGGCGTCCTTGTCGCTCTCGCACGCGTCCAGCCGCTCCAGGCTCGTCGCCATCATCTCGAGATCGCGCGAGGTCGCGTGCAGCGCGGCGAGCCGGGCCATGTAGGGCTCGACCGCGAGCCGGGCCTCGATCAATTGCAGCGGGCTGATCAGATCGGCGATCTCGCCGGTGTTGCCGCTGAATGGACCGGCGTAGTTGACGAAGGTGCCCGAGCCGACCCGGCGCATCACCAAACCATCGCGCTCCAATTGGTCGAGGGCCTTGCGCACGGTGGAGCGGGCCGCGCCGAACGCGATGGCGAGCTGGCGCTCGGGCGGAATGCGGTCGCCGTCCGCGTACACGCCGCCTGAGATCGCGCGGCGCAGGCGCGATGCGATTGCCCCCGCCCCCGGCGTGGATGACAGGGCCGTCTCGCTCGAGTCCGCGTCCACCATGCCGGCAAGCTACACCAATACGCTCGGCACACCAACCAGGATTGGTTGGTCAATGGTCCAGATTGGTGAATGTTGGTGTTGGCGAGATCAACCAGGCGTTCACCATCTTGCCGGCTGGCTGAGCGCCGCGGTGGCAATCGGCCGGAGCCACGCCATATCGAACTGTAGCGGCGGCCAACAGCGCGTTTCCCGGCAGGTGGCCCACAGTCAGCAGGAGCCACCATGGCCAGCATCTTCGGCAACAATCTGCGCAACAAGCTGATCGGCACCAGTGCCGCCGACCGCATTCGAGGCTTCGAGGGCAATGACACAATCCTGGGTGGCGGCGGCAACGACACCATCTTCGGCGCCGAGGACAACGACAGCCTGCGTGGGGGTGATGGCCGCGACACCATCGAGGGCGGCGATGGCAACGACACGATCAAGGGCGACGACGGCAACGACGTCTTGTTTGGCGAGGATGGCAGCGACCTCATTCGCGGCGGAGCGGGCAATGATCGTATCTTCGGCGCGGACACGCTCGACCTCGCACCCGACCGGCTGTTCGGCGATGCCGGCAATGACGTCATTTTCGGCAGCAATGGCAACGACCTGTTGCAGGGCGGCAGCGGTCGCGACGAGCTGCACGGCAGCGATGGCAGCGACGGATTGCTCGGCGGCGCCGGCAACGATTTCCTCTTTGGCGACAGCGGCATCGACCTGTTGAACGGGGGAGCTGGCGTCAATGTGCTGACGGGCGGTGGCGACCGCGACGTTTTCCAGTTCACCAGCGACGCGGGCCTCGACAACGCGATCACCGACTGGAGCTTCGCCTCCTCGCTGGGCGATGATGACGATGTCATCCTGCTCTCGGGCATTGCTGGCGTCAGCTCGCCCACCAATGTGTTCGTGTTGGAGACGGCCGATGGCACCGAGGTCAGCTGGGGCGCGACGGCCGATGCACTCGTCGGCGGCGTGCTGCTGCTGGGGGTTGCCGTCGACCAGATCGATTCCGGCGACGTCCTCTTCGCCTGAGCCGCGGCCGCTGCCTCGAACCCGGCTCCGCGCTTGCGATCCCGACCTGCTCTCGCACCGCTATCGTTCGGCCGCCACGCCGACGTGCCTCGCGTCATCCCCCATGTCCGTTCCTGCCCCCGACCCGTCAGGCATCGGGTCCGACCCATCCGAGCCACAGCGCCATGGTCGATTGGTCTCGATTGGCAAAAATTGGTTTGCAATGGTTCAAGCGGTGTGCTGCAATGTCGGCAAGGGTCGGTCGTTGCAGCCTGCTCGCAGGTGGTGACGAGCTGGACCGGCAAGGACCACAGCGCGGTCCAACAACAAGACTGCGGGCCTCGCGTGGCCTGCGAGGCGGAGGCGGGACGGCAACCGCAGCACACTCGCCCTGGAATGCGGACCAATCGGCTGAGGTCCGGGTCGTAGCGGGGAGGCGGGTTGCGGGTCGGGAAAGGTGTGTAGATTGGTTTGAGGGAGCGGACCTCGGCAAACCAATTCAGCGCCGCTTGAACCCAAGCCCAATCGGGACGGAGCCGGCACTTCTGAGCCAGGCTCCAGTCGAAACAACAGGGAGGAGCAAAAATGGCGACCGACTACGAGAAATTCATCAAGACGCCCGGCCGCGACGAGATGATCAAGCAGGTGCGCGCCAAGATCAACGAGCTCGGCATCGAGTATCTCTACCTGCAGTTCGTCTCGATCACTGGCCGCATCATGGGCAAGGGCATTCCGGCCGATCACTGGGAAAACATCGCCAATGGCGGCTTCCAGCTCGTCTACGGCTCGACCGTCAACCTCTTCATGAACCGGCGCGGCGAGTATCTGGGCTATGGCCCGGAGGCGGCCGAGCTGGTCGGCGTGCCCGAGCCCGAGACTTTCATGCAGCTGCCCTGGGACAAGCGCATCGCGCGGATGTTCTGCACGCTCTTCCGCAACCGCGAGGAAAAGCAGGATCCGGGCTCCTACCTGACCGCCGACTGCCGCGGCAATCTGCGCCGCATCCATGCCGAGTTCGAGAAGAAGCACGGCCTTGCCATGCGCCACGGCACCGAGCCCGAGATGATGTGGCTGAAGAAGGACGCCGAAGGCAAGCCGAACGGCGGCTTCTCGCGCCCCTACTGCTATCACATCGACCAGTTCGAGAGCCTGCGCCCCGTCTACATGAGGGTGATCGAATATGGGCGCAAGATGGGCCTCGACATGATCCAGGGCGATCACGAGGACGCGCCCGGCCAGATCGAGCTCAACTTCAACTATGACGATGCACTCAGGACCGCCGACCGGCTGACCACCTACCGCCAGATCTGCGCCCAGGTGGCGCGCGAGTTCGACATCATCGCCTGCTTCATGTGCAAGCCCTTCATGGGCGTGTCGGCGAACGGCTGCCACCACAACATCTCGCTGTGGAAGGGTGGCAAGGACGAGGTGAAGACGCTCGGCAACGACCTGAAGAAGCTGCCCGGATTCGAGGACAGCTACAGCTACCGGCGTGGTGGCGAGAACACATTCATGCCCGATACCGACGATCCGCAACTGCCCGGCAAGCTCGGCCTGCATGCGATCGGGGGCATCGTCAAGCATCTGGGCGGCCTCACCGCGATCGGCTGCTCGACCGTTAACTCCTACCGCCGGCTCTGGGACACCGGTTTCTGGGCGCCGGTGTTCGCCGACTGGGGTTTTCAGAACCGCACGACGGGCCTGCGCGTCTCGGCGCCCGGCCGCTTCGAGTACCGTGCCGTCGACAGCATGGTGAACCCCTACCTGATGGCAGGCGGCCTGCTGAAGGCCATGGACGACGGCATCTCCAACAAGATCGATCCAGGTAAGTCCGAGGAGCGCAACATCTATCAGGCGATGGAGCAGGGCAAGCAGGTCAAGAAGCTGCCGATGACACTGGGCGACTCGCTGGAAGCGCTGAAGAACGATCCGGTCATCAGGTCCTCGATGCCCGGCGACATGCATCGCCTGTTCGACGAGTACAAGCGCGATGAATGGGAGAAGTTCCTCCACACCTCGACCGAATGGGATCTGGAGCAATATCTGAATTGCCTGCCGTAAGACGATGTGAGGTTGTGAGATTGTGAGTTGTGAGTTGTGCCAACCGCGGCCTCCTTCACAACTCACAACTCACAACTCACAACTCGCAAAGGACAACAACATGTGCGGAATAGCAGGTCTCATCCACCGCGGAGGGTCCGGCAATGTCGGTAAGGAAATGACCGACATGCTGCAGGCCCTCAAGCACCGGGGACCCGATTCGACCGGATTTGCACTCTACGGGCAACCGGGACGCAACGAGTTCATCATGCGCTTCAAGGTCGCCGAGCAGGACGACCTGAAGACGGGCTTCAAGATCCACGATCAGATCAAGGAGCGGAAATCGTCCGTCGACAAGCGGCTGAAGGAGCTGGGCGTCAACGTCGTGGGCACCGAGGAGGCAACCGAGTACGCCTTCCGCTACCGGATCCAATACGACGGCGACATGAAGAAGGTCGCCGACTACATCGAGGACATCGA
Source organism: Hyphomicrobiaceae bacterium (assembly GCA_031431235.1). Lineage (GTDB taxonomy): Bacteria > Pseudomonadota > Alphaproteobacteria > Rhizobiales > Hyphomicrobiaceae > JANNSW01. Next base: position 3,980 of record JANPDA010000022.1, on the reverse strand, counting down.
AGGGGCCGAGATCCTCTCGCTCGGGCATGCGCTCGAGCTGGTCAAGGATCTGGGCGATTCCAGCACCGTCTCCAAGCAGTATGGCCTCAGCAAGATCAAGGGCACCCATGCCATCGGCCACACCCGCATGGCGACCGAGTCTGACGTCGACATCCGCTCCGCCCACCCCTACTGGGCCTACCCCTACAACGACATCGCCGTCGTCCACAACGGGCAGATCACCAACTACTGGATCATGCGCCGCGAGATGGAGAGGAAGGGCCACCGCTTCATGTCGAACTGCGACAGCGAGCTGCTCGCGGTCTACGTTGCACATCACCTGGAGCAGGGCGCCAAGCTCGAGGACACGCTGCGCGAGTCGATCAAGGACATCGACGGCGTGTTCACCTATCTGGTCACGACGAAGGACGCGATCGGCATGGCCAAGGACAGCATGGCTGCCAAGCCGATGGTTCTCTACGAAAGCGACAAGATGGTGTGCCTCGCCTCCGAGGAGGTCGCGATCCGCGCCGTCCTCCCGCAGGAGATCGACACCTGGGATCCCTACGACGAGGAGGTTCGCGTATGGCGGGCTTGAGCCGTTGGCGAGTAGCGAATTGCGAATAGCGAATCGGGGCAAACAGCAATCGCGTTCGTTTCCCACTACTCGCTGCTCGTCTTCCCTATTCGCTACTCGCAATTCGCAACTCGCAATTCGATAGGTTCAACATGGCGGGCGTGACGACAGCAACCAAGGACCATGCATCCCACGACATGGGCATGCACACCGAGCAGTTGAAGGGGCGCACGCAGCAGCGCTTCTTCGACATCACGGACGCGGGCGGCACCTTTGCCTACCCCGACGCGTCCGATGTGGATTTCAACAAGCGTGCCGAGATCGACTGCCTGAAGATCGAGCCGCGGGAAATCAATACCCGCATCCGCGATCTGATCAAGCAGGGCTTTGGCACCATTGTCTTGAAGAACCCGGGCGCCAAGCATTCGGTCGGCGTCGGCATCTTGAACCGGCTGAACCTGATCGTGGAAGGGTCGCTGGGCTACTTCGCGGTCGGTCTGCTCGACGGGCCGAACGTGCGCATCAAGGGCCGTGTCGGCTGGGCGTGCGGCGAGAACATGCTCGCCGGCACCATCGTGATCGAGAAGAACGCCGGGTCGCAATTCGGCGCGGCACTGCGTGGCGGCGACCTCGTCTGCAAGGGAGCGGTCGGCGCGCGCACCGGCATCGACCAGAAGGGCGGCACGATCCTGGTCGGCGGCTCGACGGGCGCCTTCTCGGGCTTCATGATGCAGCGCGGGCGGATGGTCATCTGCGGGGACGCCGGCAAGAACCTCGGCGATTCCATGTATGACGGCATCATCTATCTGGGCGGGTCGGTCAAGAGCTACGGTGTCGACGCTGTTCCCGCCGAGATGACTGCTCTCGACAGGGAATGGCTCACCCGCAAGCTGAAGATGTACGACATGCTGCCCGCCAAGGGCATCGGACATTTCCAGAAAATCGTCGCCGGCAAGCAGCTCTGGAACTACGACAACCTCGAGCCGGGCGAGAAAAAGCTGGTTTTGTAGCACGTGAAATCGTGAAGTCGCCAAGTCGTGAAGTCGGGAGAAGTGTCCGCGATATCCCACGATTTGCCGATTTGACGATTTGCCGATTTGCCGACTTCACGAGATCGAACGCAAGGCCCAATCCATGGCAAAGAAACCAACCACCAAGGCTGCCGCCGCCAAGACCGCCGTCAAACGCTCGACGAAATCACCGGCCCAGAAGAACGGCGGCCACATCGCCAAGCTCGAGCCGGCCGAGACGCAGAAGTACATTCTCGGCCGCAGCAAGATCTTCACGCCAGAGGTCATCAACGACATCCACATCAAGGCCGAGCTCGGCCGCTACCGGATGCGCGGCTTCTCGCTGTTCAAGAAGATCCCGCATTGGGACGACTTGACCTTCCTGCCCGGCACGCTGACGCGCTTCGTCATCGAGGGCTATCGCGAGAAGTGCGAGACCAAGACCGTGATCGGCCCCAAGGCCAAGCGCCCGCTGGTGCTCGACATCCCGGTCTATGTGACCGGCATGAGTTTCGGCGCGCTGTCATACGAGGCCAAGATCGCCCTCGCCCGCGGCGCCACCATGGCGGGCTCCGCCACCTGCTCGGGCGAAGGCGGCATGATCCCCGACGAGCGGCGCTACTCGCAGCGCTGGATCTACCAGTGCATCCAGTCGCGCTACGGCTTCAATCCGAACCATCTGCGCCTGGCGGATTGCTGCGAGTTCTTCATCGGCCAGGGTTGCAAGGTCGGCCTCGGCGGCCATCTGATGGGCCAGAAGGTGACGGACATGGTGGCCGAGATGCGCTCGCTGCCCGCCGGCATCGACCAGCGCTCGCCGGCCCGCCATCCCGACTGGCTCGGGCCCGATGATCTCTCCCTCAAGATCCAGGAGATCCGGGAGGCGACCAACCACGAGATCCCGATCCAGCTGAAGCTGGGCGCCGCCCGCGTCTATGACGACGTGCGCATGGCGGTCAAATGCGGCCCGGACTCGATCTACATCGACGGCATGGAGGGCGGCACCGGCGCCGGCCCCCACGTCGCGACCGAGGATACCGGCATTCCCGGCATTGCCGCCATCCGCGAGGCTCGTCGCGCCATCGACGAGCTAGGCAAGCGCGGCGAGATCAGTCTCGTCTACGCGGGCGGCATCCGGAATGGCGGCGACGTGGCCAAGGCGCTGGCGCTTGGCGCCGACGCCATCGCCATCGGCCACTCGGTGATGATGGCGTTGAACTGCAACAAGCACATCGAGGGCGTCACCGATTTCGAGGCCGAGATCGGCGTGCCGGCCGGCCAGTGCTACCACTGCCACTCCGGCCGCTGCCCGGTCGGCGTTGCGACCCAGGATCCGATCCTGCGCCAGCGCCTCGACCCCGACGAGGCGGCCGAGCGGGTCTACAACTTCCTGCACACGCTGACGATGGAGGCCCAGCTGCTGGCGCGCGCCTGCGGCAAGACCAACATCCACTCGCTCGAGGTGGAAGACCTCGCCGCCCTCACCATGGAAGCTTCCGCCATGTGCAAAATCCCACTCGCCGGCACCAACTACGTGGTCGGTCACGAGGCGATGGGCGGAAATTATCATAAGTACTGAAGCGCGTGCCAAGCCGTGAAATCGCCAAGTCGCCAAATCGGGCTCCGCGTATCTCACGACTTGGCGGCTTGGCGAATTCACGATTTCACGGAGTGAAAAATGGCAGGCACATCCTACAAAGGCTCCGAGATCAAGGACGTCGACCAGTTCATCAAGGACAAGGCCGGCCTCGGATCGGATCGCGAGAAGGAGATCGGGCAGCACATCGGCTATCGCTACGATGTGAACCTGGTTCCGGACTATCAGAAACTGACGCCCTTCCTGAAAAAATACATGGAGTTCATGGGCTGGGACGACCTCAACTGGCTCGAGGACGTGCACATGGGCTACGAGGAGGGCGAGCCCGCGATTTTCGACAGGAACGTCAACGGCTGGGTCCGCATCCCCAAGGGCGTGAAGCTGTCCGGCAACCAGCAGGACCGCGACATGATGGCCCGCGAGCTGTTGATCAAGTTCCAGATGAGCCCGAAACACCCGATGCAGCAACTGAACCGGGCCTACCGGAAGTTTTGAGAGGGTGGCGTTCACGACCGCACGCTCTGGTCGATCGCCTTCGCCCCGGACCGCAAGGCGGCGCTCTCGGGCAGCCGCGTTGGCGACCTGATGCCGTGAGAGGTTTGCGCGTAGCCGGGTCCCGCCATGCCCAAAGTCCCACAGGCTGACCAGGCTCAGATCGATCCGCGCAAGGTCGCGGGCTATCTGCTCGATGCCGCGCATCCCGTGGGCGGGCCCAAGGCGGCGTTCTTTGCAGCTTCGGATTTCGCGCTGATGATCCCGGAGCCTTGATCATGGCGCTCCCCGATCACGTTCGCACCTACGACGCGACCGCCTTGCC
>JANPDA010000021.1:0-24945 GCA_031431235.1 Hyphomicrobiaceae bacterium | reverse complement strand
AGTCGAAGACGCGCCTACGGCACGTCGAGTCGAAGACGCGCCTACGGCACGTCGAGTCGAAGACGCGCCTACGGCACGTCGAGTCGAAGACGCGCCTACGGCACGACGAGTCGAAGACTCGCCTCCGGCGACGTGGGAGGGGGTGGCCTGAAAGGCTGGGTGAGTGGGCGTACTCATGAGTGGGGGTTTTTGCTGCTTGGTATTATCCCCGTCCTCGCCAGCTCGCGTAAACTGCCTCGATCCCCGCCATGCAGGGGCCGGAAACGCGCGCTGGCGTCACGGTGGCGGGGAGCGTCGGCAAGGGCCGGGACCTAGGCTATCCCGGGTCTGGCTGCCGTCCGGGCACGTGCTCTCGCATACGGCCCAGACTACTCTCCGCCAGGGATGCAGCGGAGCCTTTGGCGGCCGAAACACCCTTCCAGCAGCGGCGGAGCGGCACCGGCCGCATCCGAAAATATCCACCAGGGCCGGCCGCTCCGCCCCCTGCAAGGTCACTCCGCCCGCCTTCGGGCCGCGGAGGGCTTTGGCCTGCGCCGATCGTCCTCTTGCTTCGGCCCGGTTCACGCGGCATCCTCCGCCCCTCAACCGCAGGACGGCTTACCCCATGATCACCCTCTCCCCCGACCACCACGCGGCCTTCGAGCGCGACGGTTTCGTCATCGTCGAGAACGTGCTCGATGCGGCGACGCTTGCGTCCGCCCGCGCGCGCTTCGAGCCGCTGTTTTCAGGCCAGTTCGAGACCGGCCTCGCTCCCGACGAATGGAACTGGAAGACCGGCCGGGACCGGCCCGACGTGACGCGCCAGATCTGCAACGGCTGGAAGTCGGATCGGGTGATCGCCGGCATCGTGCTGCGCGAGGACCTGGGTCGCGCCTGCGCCGAGCTGCGCGGCTGGCACGGCGCGCGCATCAACCAGGACAACGTCATCTGGAAGCCACCGGGAACCAAGCCGCTCGGCTTCCACCAGGACGAGAGCTATCAGGCCTACTACACGCCAAGCGAGATGATGACCTGCTGGATCACGCTCGACGACACCCGCGCCGACCAGGGCACGATCGAGTACGTGGCCGGCTCGCACCGATGGCCGCTCGCCGCGCCGATCAAGCAGTTCCACGCGCCCGACGATCCGCTCGAGGACATGCGCCCGGCGGCGCTGGCGGCTGGCGTCGCCGCGCCCGCGATCACGCCGATCGTGGTCAAGGCAGGCACCGCCGTGATCCATCACGGCCGCACTTGGCACGGCTCGCGCGACAATCGCGGGCTCAATCCGCGCCGCTCGGTCGTCGCCCATTGCATGCCGGGGGAAGCTCAATTCCACCCGACCAATATCGGCACCATCTACTCGCGCTACCGCCGCTCCGGCACGCTCGAGATGGACGAGGGCTTCTTCCCGGTGCTGTGGCGGCGCGACGGATACCGCTCGCCCTGGATCGAGCGGTTCGTATCGGGGGGGGCGATCGCGGCTCGAGCGCCCGAAACATCGACGGCATCGGCGGCAGCCGGGCCGGCAACGAAGGGATAGTCGGCGCCGCACTCGTGCTCCTCGGCGAAGGCACGGGCGAGCTTCCTCAAGGTCTTGGCGTATTGATTCTCGATCGCATGGTGCGCCCACATGCCGGTCATGTCGGTGAACGTCACCGGGCGTTGCAGCGATTTCGCACACGCCACGATCTCGGCTTGCACCTGGCAGGTGCGGCGCGCCGTCGGGGGCTGTTGCAGGCGCCCAGAATAGGCGAGCAGATGCTTCAGGTGGAACAGCACGCCTGCTTCCAGCGACTGAAAGCTCTCCCCGACCGGGTTCTCGATGGTTGCGCCGAGCCCGGCGAAGTTCATCTGCTCCGGCCGCACCGTCGCCTCGCTCCAGCGGCGGCGCTTGTTGCTCCAGGTGGTGAACGAGAGGTGGCCGGTCTCGTACATCATCTGAAAGTAGGCGAGGTCCCATCTGACACCAAGCCTGCCACCGAGCACGGCATAGGCATCCGCGACGGCGGCAAAGCGCGCTTCCAGCCGCACCGGCTTGCCGAAGCGCTCGCGCTGGCGCCGGCTGAGGAACTCGGTCAGGCGCTCGGGCGTGACACAGGCCGGCACCTGATTATGCCCCGTCGCCAGGATGCCCGGCAGCAGCTCCGACGGCTCGGCCCGCCGCAGCCCCATGCCGCAGTCGACCACGATCTGTGGGCAGGTTTCGCCCGCGGCCAGTGCGGGGCTGGCGAGCAGGATCAGAAGGGCCGTCAGCCATTGAACCGGTCGGAGTTGCATTGTGCTCAGCCCTGTCAGACGGGTCCCAGGGAGCCCGACGGAGGCCCGCAACGGGACAATACGAACCCATTGGCTGAGGAATGCGACGGACCCGAGGCCGGCGAATCCTTGCCTTGGCCGCGACGGTGGGCAATGGAGGTTAAGCAAGCCTTAAGGGTGGCGGCGGAGCGGGCCGGCGGCTCGGGGCCTGCGCGGAAATGGTCGGAGCGGGGAGATTTGAACTCCCGACCCCTAGTCCCCCAGACTAGTGCGCTAACCGGGCTGCGCTACGCTCCGACTGCGGCACCTTATTGCCCTACCGCGAGCGCCCGTCAACTGCGAAGGTGGGTGGAGCGCGGGCGGGCCAGGCGGCCAGCGCGAGCGACCTCACCGGGCCGGGCTGCGCAACAGCGCCCGTGCCGCCTCCAGCGCCTTCAGCGCCTTTGCCAACTCCAGCTGCTCGCGCCTGCCGATCCTGCCACGGCTTTGGGCTGGCTGGCGGCTGGCCTCGGCCCGTCGCGCGGACCCGTTCATGCCGCTTCCCGTCACCATGGCGCCGTTGACCTGGGCTGCCCCGTTCATGGGCACCTCGCCGCTTGCGGCTCCTCCCACCTCGCCATCGCCGAAATCCTTCACGAATTCCAGCCCCTGCTCGCGCAGCACCTTCTGCACGCCCTTGATGGTGTAGCCCTCGTCATAGAGCAGTCGGCGGATGCCCTTCAGCAGCTCCACGTCCTCGGGGCGATAATAGCGCCGGCCGCCGCCACGCTTCATCGGGCGCAGTTGTGCGAACTTGCCTTCCCAGAACCGGAGCACGTGCTTGGGCACATCGAGATCGCCCGAGACCTCACTGATGGTGCGGAATGCGTCGACAGATTTCTCCAATGCCCGTTCCCTTCTGCCGATCACCCTTGCTCGAGCGCAGACGCCGATGGTGTCATGCCTCGCGGCGCTTGCGCTTTGCCTTTGGCATCGTCAGGCGCGTGTTGATCCGGTCCTTCATGATGTTGCTGGCGCGAAACACCAGCACTTTGCGTGGCGTGATCGGCACCTCTTTGCCGGTCTTGGGATTGCGTCCGATCCGCTCGCCCTTCTGGCGAATGCCGAACGAGCCGAACGAGGAGAGTTTCACCTCCTCGCCGAGCTCGAGGCAGGAGCAGATCTCTCCGATCACCATCTCGACCAGCTCTTGCGATTCGTTGCGTGGCAGCCCGATCTGCTGCACCACCGCCTCGGCCAGATCGGCCCGTGTCAATGTCCGCTCGCCCATGCGCCCTCTAGCTCCCCTTGCATCGGCAACAACCGATCAGAGGATAACCGAGAGCGAGGCGCGCGGTCAACTGATCCGCGACCTGCAAACACATGAAATGCAATAATTATTCGCCGGAGCCGCCGCCGCTCGGCTGCGGGTGCCCGGACTAGTTGTCTTCCGCGTTGAAGACTTTCTTCTTGCCGACGCCGCGGAACAGGCTCGCGAGCAGCGACTTCTCGCGCGCCGCGGTTGGGGTCTTGCGGCTGACGAAGTCGACGACCTGGCCATCCTCCAGGCCGTAGTTGGCAGTGCGGTCGACGGTGCCGAACGGCGAGAAATAGATGGCAGCGACGCGGCGATCGACGATGGTCGGATTGAGGAAGGCGACCGACTGCGTGGTCGTGGTCGCGATGTAGTAGTAGACTTGCCCGTCGGCGGTCGATGTCGTGTCGGGCGTGCCGAGGGCCTGCTTCACCTCGTCCTGGGTCATGCCCTGTTGCACGGCAGCGAGGTCGCTGTCGGCGAGCATGTGACCGTGCTTGTTGACCTGGGCGGCGCAGCCGGCGAGCAAAGCTGCCAGCAATCCTGCGGCAGTCAGTCGCCCCAAGCGCAGGACGGAGCCGCTGATGCCGACGTGCTGACCTTTGGTCTTCCGCATGCTAGTGAGCCCCCATGGGAATCGGTCGCTTGTCCGGTCTCTCGATTTGCCTAGCCGCTCGTTGGCGGAAACACAATGGGCCTGCGCGGTTGCTGTCGTCGCGCCTTGTCGCGCTCGCAATCCAGGGCCGCTCCAGGGAGCGCATCGCATGCTCAAATGGCTGAACCGGCGACGCGGCCGCGAGCGCATTGCGCGCGCCCTTTATGGCTCCAGTGTGGCTGCCGCGCGCCGGCCAGCGTTCTACCTCGACCACGGTGTGCCCGACACCGTCGCCGGGCGGTTCGAGCTGCTGGTGCTGCATTTGTTCCTCATGCTCGACCGCCTGCGTGAGGGCAGCGAACCCCAGCAGGGACTGGCCCGCGAGCTGTCGGAGCAGATGTTCGAAGCGCTCGATGATGCCATGCGCGAGATGGGCGTGGGCGATCTGACGGTGCCAAAGAAAATGCACGAGGTGGCAGGCGCCTTCTACGGCCGGCTCGACGCCTATGCCGCCGCGCTCGCAAGCACCGATCCACTCGCCCTCGAGGGCGCGCTGAAACGCAATGTCTATGGCGAGGCGGAAATCGAGGCCGCCAGGATTGGCGCTCTCGCCAATTATGTGCGATTTGCCCGCAGAGAGCTTGCCGGCGCCGACACGGCGGGGCTTCGCGGCGGCGAGATCGATTTTCCAGCGATCGGGGAGACCGAGAAATGAAGCACGACGAGGAACGCGAGCAGCTCCCGCTCGCGTCCGCCCGCTGGCGCATCGAGGCGGCGAAGGTCCCAGGCGGCGGATTGAAGATCGATCTGGCGGCCGATGCCGCGGAGCGCAAGGCGCTTGCCGCGACACTGGACCTCCTCGCCCTCGACCAGCTGTTGCTCAAAGGACTGTTGACCGGGCTATCGCGCGGCCGTTTCCGGTTGGTCGCGCGACTCCAAGCCGAGTTCGCTCAACCCTGTGTGGTGACGGTCGAGCCGGTGGCGGCACGGATCGATGAGCCGATCGATCTCGAGTTCGTGCCAACCGAAAAACTGGCCTCGCCCAGCCGGCAGATCGACATCGATCCCAACGAGGAAGCGCCCGAGCCGATCGAGGCGGGCTGCATCGAGCTGGGCCGGGTCGTCTATGAGACGCTGGCGGTCGGCCTGCCGTTGTTCCCGCGCAGCGGAGCTGCCGACACTGCCGACCTCGGCGAGGCTGGCATGCCCAAGCCGGAGGGGCCGTTTGCCAAGCTCGAGGTGCTGCGCAAGAAGTAGAAGCTGCGGAACTGCCGGATTGTCCCGCCCTATTCCGGCACGCGAGAGCCATGGTTGGCGATCAGCAGCCATTTCTCGCCATGGCGTTCGAACACCTGCGAGCTGAAGACCTTGAACTGCACGGCCTTCCCGTCTTTCGTCTTGCCAGCCACTTCCACATAGGTCAGCGCCGTCGCCATGTCGCCGTTCACGTGCACATAGGGGCCCTCGACCTGGGTCGCCTCGAACTCGGCCCAGAAGCTCATTACGCCCTTGTCGAACGCTTCGCGCGTCGCGTCCCAGCCGTGCGAGATCGCCTTGCTGCGCGGATTGACGACGGTGACGTAGGCTTGCGGCGTCCAGACCGCCTCCATCCTGGCGATGTCGAGCGCGCTGATCGCATCATAGAATGCGCTGACCTGAGCCTTCACCGCCGCCTCGTCGGCGGCCATGTCAGCCCGGGCCGGGGCGAACGCAGACATGCTGGCGTTGATGACCATGACAATGGCAGCGAGACAGCGGAGCGATGGGAGGCGACGAGCAAGCATCGAACTCTCCTGGCAAAGTCGAGCCATACTCGCAACAGGTCGACGAGATCGGCATGGTTGATCTGGCCCGCCATGCCGACGTGTGTCAAGGGCGAGAGGTCACCGGTGAAGGTGTCGGCGAAATGCGGGTCGCCATCCTTGCCGCCGTTCAGCGTGTCAGCGGCGTCTCACTGTTGCTCGACAGCCGTCATCCGCCGAATGGTGGATCCCCCAACCTCGGCCGAATTCGCAGAGCAGCGTGAACACTCCTGGCCGCCCGAGCTGCTCCATCTTGTGCGGTGCATTCAAACCTGTATGTTCGCACTGGGCCCGGCCGGCATCGAGCCGAGCTGGCTGCCGCCGTTGCAAAAGTGATGCCCTTCTCATCATCCGGTGACCCATACCCATGCCAGCGCCGCTCGTCATAGCGCTCGACGCCATGGGGGGAGACCGTGGACCCGAGGTGGTCGTGCCGGGCGCCGCCTTGTCGCTCGTCAGACACCCCGGGCTGCGCTTCCGCCTCTATGGCGATCGCAAGGCGATCGAGGCCGCACTCGCCGAGCATCCCGCGCTCGCCGGGAAGAGCGAGATCATCCACACCGACATCGCCGTCGCCATGAACGACAAGCCGAGCCAGGCGTTGATGCGAGGGCGCGGCAAGTCGAGCATGTGGCTCGCGATCGATGCGGTGCACAAGGGCGAGGCGGGAGTGATCGTCTCGGGCGGCAACACCGGCGCGCTGATGGCGATGTCGAAGATCTGCCTGAAAATGCTACCCGGCATCGAGCGTCCTGCGATTGCCGCGATCTGGCCGACAGTCGAGGCGGAATGCCTGGTGCTCGACGTCGGCGCCAACGTCGGCGCATCCGCGCGCCAGCTCGCCGACAACGCCTTCATGGGCGCTGCAACCGCACGGGCCTTGTTCGAGCTGGAGCGGCCGAGCGTGGGGCTCCTCAACATCGGCGTCGAGGAGGTCAAGGGGCTCGATGCGATCCGCGAGGCCCATGCCTGGCTGCGCGCGCGTCAATTGCCGTTCGACTATCGCGGCTTCGTCGAAGGCGACCAGATCGGCCACGGCGCGGCCGACGTGGTCGTGACGGACGGCTTCACCGGCAATGTGGCGCTGAAGACGGCGGAGGGCACCGCGCGCCAGATCGCGCAGTATCTGAAGGCGGCGATGGCGCGCTCGATGCTGGCGCAGGCCGGCGCCGTGCTGGCGCAAGGGGCGTTCAAGATCCTCAAAGAGAAGATCGACCCGCGGCGCGCCAATGGCGGCGTGTTTCTCGGCCTCAACGGCCTCGTCATCAAGAGTCATGGCGGCACCGACGCAACCGGCTATGCCAGCGCCATCGATCTGGGCTACGACATGGCTAGAGCCGGGCTGTTGCAGCGCATCGCCAAGGATCTGGAAGGGTTCGACCGCGACACGATCGGCCTGGCCGCAAACGAGCCGGCAGCAAAAGAGAAGGGCTGAGCATCGTGGCGGTCATTCGATCGGTCATTCGGGGATGCGGGGCCTATCTGCCCGCCAAGATCGTGACGAACGCCGAGCTCGCCAAGCGGATCGACACGAGCGATGATTGGATCCGCGAGCGCACCGGCATCCGCATGCGCCATATCGCGGCCGAGGGCGAGCTCACATCCGATCTCGGTACCCACGCTGCCCAGCAGGCGCTGGTGCGCTCGGGCATCGATCCCTCCGAGATCGACCTGATCGTGTGCGCGACCTCGACGCCCGACCAGACTTTTCCCGCGACCGCGGTTGCGATCCAGGCCAAGCTCGGCGTGAAGCCAGGGGGACCCGCTTTCGACATCCAGGCGGTGTGCTCGGGCTTCGTCTATGCGCTCGCCGTCGCCGATGGGCTGTTGAAGGGGGGACCCTACAAGCGCGCTCTCGTCATCGGCGCGGAGACGTTCTCGCGCATCCTCGACTGGGAGGATCGCGGCACTTGCGTGCTGTTCGGCGACGGAGCGGGCGCGCTCGTGCTCGAGACCCAGCCCCAGCACGGCACCGTTGCCGACCGCGGCATCCTGGTCTCGCGGCTGCACGCGGACGGGCGCCATGCGGGCGACCTCTACGTCGATGGCGGCCCATCCTCGACCGGCACAGTCGGCCATCTGCGCATGAACGGGCGCGAGGTGTTCCGCCACGCCGTCTCCAATATCTCGAGCGTCATCCAGGAGACACTGGTCGATATCGGCCTGCACGCCGACGAGATCGATTGGTTCGTGCCGCATCAGGCCAATGAGCGCATCCTGGAGGGGACGGCGCGCAAGATCGGCATCCCGCACGAGAAAGTGGTGATCACCGTCGACCGCCACGCCAACACCTCGGCCGCCTCGATCCCGCTCGCTTTGAACGCCGCGTTGGAGGATGGCCGCATCCAGGAAGGCCAGCTCGTGCTGATGGAGGCGATGGGCGGCGGCTTCACCTGGGGAGCGGTGCTGGCGCGGTGGTAGCGGTCGCGGGGGCCGACCCGGGTCGTGGCGTGCGGCTGTAGAGCCGGAAGAAATTCTCCGTCGTCGCGCGCGCGATCTCCTCGGAAGTGGCGCCCTTCATTTTCGCCAGCATGGCGGCCGTGTGCACCACGTGCGCCGGCTCGTTGCGCTTGCCCCGGAACGGCACCGGCGCGAGGTAGGGGGCATCGGTCTCGACCAGCAGGCGGTCGAGCGGCAGCTCGGCGGCAATCGCCCGCAGCGCTTCCGACTTGCCGAAAGTGATGACGCCCGAGAACGAGACATAGTGCCCGAGCGCGACGGCGCGCCGCGCCAGATCAGCCCCGCCGGTGAAGCAGTGCAGCACGGCCTTGAAAGGTCCGCGCGCCATTTCGTCCGCGAGGATCGCTGCGGTATCCTCGTCCGCCTCGCGGCTGTGGATGACGAGCGGCAGATCCGTCAGCCGCGCGGCCTCGATGTGGCGGCGCAAGCCCGCCGCCTGGTCCTCGCGCGGCGCCTTGTCGTAGTGATAATCGAGGCCCGCTTCTCCGATCGCGACAACCTTGGGGTGCCGCGCCAGCGCGACGATTTGATCGAGCGTCACATCGCGCTCCTCGCCCGCGTAGTGCGGATGCGTGCCGACCGAGCAGAAGACGTTGGCGTGGGCCTCCACGATCGCCTGGATCCGCTCGAACTGGCGCACCCGGGTCGAGATCGTCACCATGATCCCGACGCCGGCCGATTTCGCACGCGCGAGCACGCCCGGCAGGTCGGCGTTGAGCTCGGGGAAGTCGAGATGGCAATGGTGGTCGACGAGCATGGTGTGATCCGTAGGTCGGACTGAGGCCGGCTCGCCGGCCGACGTCGGTCATCGGGATGTCGGACTTTGCCTGCGGCTCAGTCCGACCTACGTTTTCTCCGGCTCGACGAAGCGCGGGAACACGGGGCTCAGCTCGCCGAGCCTGATGCCGGCGGCAAGCCGGCCGGCCTTGCCCATCGAAGCAAAATCCCGTGCGTCTGGGGCTACGCCGAGCTGATCGAGCATTTTCGCGCACGATCCCGGCATGACGGACTGGGCGAGGATCGCGATCTGGCGCACGACCTCGGCGGTGACATAGAGCACGGTCGCCATGCGGGCCGGGTCCGTCTTCTTCAGGGCCCAGGGCGCCTCGCCCGCGAAATAGCGGTTGGCGTCCGCCACGACTGCCCAGGCGGCGTCGAGCACCTTGTGGATCTGCTGGCGCTCCATCAGCGTGCGGGCTTGCGCGATCAGCCCATCGGCCGACGCCAGCATCGCCTGGTCGCTCGCAGCGAACGCGCCCGGCACCGGGACCACGCCATCGCAATTCTTCGCGATCATCGACAGCGAGCGCTGCGCCAGATTGCCGAAATCATTGGCGAGGTCGGCGTTGGTCCGGGTGACGATGGCCTCGTGGCTGTAGTTGCCGTCCTGACCGAACGGCACCTCGCGCAGAAAAAAATAGCGCACCTGGTCGAGCCCATAGCCCTTCACCAGATCGAAAGGGTCGAGCACGTTGCCGATCGACTTCGACATCTTCTCCCCGCGGTTCAGCACGAAGCCGTGGCCGAACACGCGCTTGGGCAACGCCAGCCCAGCCGACATCAGGAACGCCGGCCAATAGACCGCATGGAAGCGCGTGATGTCCTTGCCGATCACGTGGACGTCGGCTGGCCAGTATCTCCAGCGTGCGGCCTTCTCGTCGGGAAAGCCCGCACCGGTCAAGTAGTTGGTCAAGGCATCGACCCAGACATACATCACATGCCCCGGCGCATCGGGCACCGGAATGCCCCAATCGAAAGTGGTGCGCGAGACGGACAAGTCCTGCAGCCCGCCCTTGACGAAGCTCACGACCTCGTTGCGCCGCTCCTCCGGCAGGATGAAGTCGGGGTGCTTCTCGTAGTGCTCGAGCAGGCGCTTCTCGAACGCCGACAGGCGGAAGAAGAAGGTCTCCTCCTCCGTCCATTCGACCGGGGTGCCTTGCCCGCCGCGGCGGATGCCGTCGTCGCCGATCTCGGTCTCCTCCTCGCCATAGAAGGCCTCGTCACGAACCGAGTACCAGCCGGAATATCTGGACGAGTAGATGTCGCCGGCCGCCCGCATGCGCCGCCATAGCTCCTCGCACGAGCGGTAGTGGCGCTCTTCCGTGGTGCGGATGAAGTCGTCGTGCGAGCAGCCCAGCACCTCCACCATCTCGCGAAAGAGCGCGGTGTTGCGGTCGGCGAGCGCCCGCGGCTCGAGCCCTTCCTTGGCCGCTGTCTGCTTCATCTTGAGGCCGTGCTCGTCGGTGCCGGTCAGGAACAGCACGTCGCGGCCATCCAGCCGGGCAAAGCGTGCGATGGCGTCCGTCGCAATCGCCTCGTAGGCGTGCCCGATATGGGGGCGCCCGTTGGGGTAGGAGATGGCGGTCGTGATGTAGAACGGTTTTTTGCTCGGCATGTCGGTCCGCAGGCTCCTGGTCAGTCGCGCGATCGGGTGCTTGCTCTCGGGCTCGCTCAGCCGCGGCTCGCGGTCTCGAGCCGGCGGAACGTATCGAGGATGAGCGCCTTGCGATCGAGATTGAGCGCGAGGGTCTGGGCCTTTTCGCGTGCCAGTGTCTCCCACATGGCGGCGAAGGAGGCAAGCTTGCCCGGCTCGCCGATCCTGGCAGCGATGCCAACCTCGCCGCCGAGCGCACCCGTGCCCGTCATGGCATGGCGCACCAGCCGGCCGATCAGCCCCTGCAATAGCGAGAAGAAGGTTTCGAGCTCCTGCTCGGCGCTGAGCGGGGAAAGCTCGTCGGCAAGTTTCTGCCCGGCCTCGGCATCGAGTTCGGGCAGCTTGGCGGTGAGCGCGACGACCCGGTCGTAGAGCTTGAGACCTGTTCCTGACGCCAGCACCAGCGCGCGCCGGATGCTGCCGCCCGACAGACCGTGCAGCAGCGTGAGGCGATCCGGAGCGACCGGCTCCTTGCTGGCGGCGGCCAGCACGTGAGCGAGCGCGCGCGACAGGGCCTCGATGCCGAGCGGTGGCAGATCGAGCCGGCGGCAGCGGGAGTGGATCGTGCGCAGCAGCCGGCCCGGCTCCGATGCGATCAGCAGGAACACCGTGCCCGATGGCGGCTCCTCGATCGACTTCAGCAAAGCATTCGCGGCGTTGATGTTCAAATCGTCGGCGCGGTCGACGATCACGATGCGTCTGCCGCCATCGGCGACGGTCAAACCGAGGAAGGGCTTCAGCCGGCGCACCTCGTCGACCCCGATCGCGGTCGGGAAGCGCTTGCCTTTGGCGTCCCAGGCACGCCGGATCACGATCAGACCCGGATGGGAGAGGGCGAGCACCTGGCGCGCGGCAATGCTCCCCGGCGCAACGTCGAGCGTCGGCGCCCCGAGGCCGGCGAGCCGGGCATTGCCCTCGGCGGTGTCGAGTGCCGCTCGCGCGAAGCGGTAGGCGAGCGTCGCCTTGCCGACCCCTTCGGGCCCTGCGAGCAGCCAGGCGTGATGGAGGCGTCCGGACACGAGGGCACCTGCCATCTCACGCTCGGCGGCGTCCTGCCCGATCAGCGCGGTCGTCTCGCGCGGATGGGCAAAGCCCTCGAGCCTATCGGCTTCCGGCGCGGTGTCCTCGGCGATGGCCACTGCGCGGGGCTTCCGGCTCATGGCGCGAGCCTCGCCCTCACGATCGACCAGAGCCTTGCCGCGATCTCGTCCTCGCTCACCGAAGCATCGATCACGACGCACCGTTCGGGCTCCGCGTGTGCGATCCGCAGAAACCCGTCACGGCGCAGCTCGTGCTCCCGGTCGCGGGCCGCATCGAACCGGTTGGCGTCCGGGCGCTGCAGCATCCGCGCGCGCATTGCCGCGACCGGCAGATCGAGCACGAAAGTGAGCGCAGGCATGGTCGAGCCGACGACGTGGCGCTCGACGGCGGCGAGGAAAGCGGCGTCGATCCGATTGAGATCGCCCTGGTAGACGCGTGTCGAATCGATGAAGCGATCGCAGACGATCCAGCTTCCGGCCGCCAGCGCTGGCCGGATCGTCGCCTGCAGATGCTCGGCGCGGGCGGCGGAGAAGAGCAGAAACTCGGCCTCGGACGAAGCCGGCCGCTCGCTGAGCACGAGGGCGCGGATGTGCTCGGCGAGGGGCGATCCGCCGGGCTCGCGCGTCTCGATGACGCCATGGCCGGCCGCCCTGAGCCGGGCCGCGAGCCGGCGCGATTGCGTCGACTTGCCGGCGGCTTCCCCGCCTTCGAGTGTGATGAACCGGCTCTCAGCCACGGCAGTGCGATGCCTCGTGCGCTGTCACAGCAACCAGCCGAAAGCCATCAGCACCAGGCTGTCGAGGCCGCGCGCCATGATGCCCGCCTGGTCGATGTCCTCGCCCGCATAGAGTGCGACCTCGTTGACGCCGGAATCCGAGCTGACGACCCTGAGAATTGCCACCTGATCACCTTTCTTGATCGGCGGTTTCAGCGGTCCATCGTAGACGATGGTGGCCTTGAACCGGCTCTGGCCGGCCGTGCGCGGCACCATGATCTTCACGCCGTTCTCGCCCACGAGCGGCACCAGATAGCTCGAGCCACCCCAGACGCGTGCCGACCCGACGACCTCGCCGGGATCGAAAATGTCGACTTCCTTGAAGCTGCGAAAGCCCCATTCGAGCAGCTTCTTTGCTTCCGCCGTACGCTCGTTCTCCGACTTGGTGCCGGCGATCACGACAATCAGGCGCCGGTCGAGCTGACGCGCCGAGGCGACGAGGCCATAGCCCGAATCTTTGATATGGCCGGTCTTCAATCCATCGACGCCGATCTCCAACGCCAACAGCGGGTTGCGATTGTAGAATTTGAAGGTTTTCTTGCCGTTGTTGAAATCGAACTGCCGCTCGCCGAAAATCGGATAGTATTCCGGGTAGGCTCGGATCAGAAATCGGGCGAGCTGCGCCAGCTCCTTCACCGTCATGAGCTGATTGGGGTTGGGCAGGCCATTCGGGTTGCCGAATGTCGCCTTCTTGAGGCCGATGCGGCGAGCCTCGGCGACCATCAGCTTGGCGAACTCTTCCTCGCTGCCTGCCAGGCCCTCGGCAATGATGATGGCGGCATCGTTGCCGGACTGGATGATCATGCCCCGGAGCAGATCGCTGACCTTCACTTCCGAGCCGAGCACGGCGAACATGGCGGAAGTTCCCGAGGGCGCGCCGCCGGTGCGCCAGGCATGCACGCTGACCTTGTAGGTCGTCTCGAGGGTGATCTTGCCCTCGCGCAGCGCTCGGAAGACAACTGCAACCGTCATCAGCTTGCTCATGCTCGCAGGAGGCACGAGCACGTCGGCCTGTTTCTGGTAGAGCACCGCGCCGCTGCCATGATCCATCAGGATCACGTATTCCGCAGCACTCTCGAAGGCGGCACGCGCAGTCGATGCCGCGCCCAGCACCAAGAGCGCGCATGCCAAGCAAACAATCGATGCGCCTTGGACGAGGCGCCGCAGGGAATGGGCCATGGCGTTCATCGGGTCCGTCGGTTTGGCACTGGCGGGCGGCTGCCACCTTGCGATGGCTCATAGAGTAGCGGTCGCGCCCTGGAAATCAACCCGAGATAGCCAGGTGGCCGGACCGGCTTGCCGTTCGGACTTGGCCGAGTGGAAGCCAGGCCCGCAGGCCATGCCGCATTACTGCTCGGGGACGGCGGACCGAGCCGCCACTCGGGTCGATTGCGGCTGTGGGTCGCTCGCCGTTGCCATCGTCTCGGCATCCGGCCAAGGGCTGCCGGCGCCGGCAATTGAGCCCGTCTCGACCGCCGCGCTCGCTGCCGACGAGTCGGAGCTCGGTGCAGGCGCGGCATCAGCGCTTGCGTGCGTGCTGCGATACCAGGGTTGCCTTGCCAGGAAGAGTTGCTCGAACGCCTCGTCCGCCCCGAGCGGAGCCGCCCGCAGATAGCGGACGCGCACATTGGCGGTGCCGTGGCCGGCGTAGCCGAGCAGATCGGCCGCGCGCTTGGACAGGTCGATGATGCGGCCGCGCTTATAGGGGCCGCGATCGTTGATGCGCACGACGATTGTCCGGCCATTGGCGCTGTTCGTGACGGTGACATAGCACGGCATCGGTAGCGTCGGATGCGCGGCCGTGAGGCGGTTCATGTTGTAGGTTTCGCCGTTCGCCGTCTTCTTCCCGTGGAACTGGGGGCCATACCAGGAGGCCGAGCCGGTCGCGTCATAGTCGGGATCATGCTTGGGATAATACCATCTGCCGGCGACCTGATAGGGCTTGCCGACTTTCGCGATTGCATCCTTGCGCTCGTTCGCGAGGCCATGGGGGAGCGAAGGCGGTTTGCTCGCGGCAATGCTCGGGCTGGCGAGCGCGAAGGCCGGTGACTCCATCAGAGCGGCCTGCGGCACGATACCGGCATCGGCGAACTGCAGGGAAGTCGCTGCCGGCGGTGGCGGCGTCGTGCTGCAGCCGGCCAATAGCACGACCCCACCAGTGGCCAGGATCGGCAGCCATTTCAGCGATTGGCGCACGAACATCCCCATCCCCGAGATCACTCCTGTCAGCCTCGCCCCCGGATTGACGGCGTCTTGAGCTGAGGCAAGCCGGAGAAACCGGCACGATTGTGCCGTCCACGGAATTCCCACCCGCGAAGGTTCCTACCATTTTGTGTTTCAAATTGGGTAAATTCGCTCGCTCCATGTCGGTTTCCGGCGCAACGTGGCCTTCAGGTCACAGGCGCTGTTCACCCTGCTGCAATCGGCAGTCGCAAGCCGTGGTTGACCGCCGGTAGGAGAATGTTATTCTAAAGCCCGCATAACAGTCGAAGCGCGTGCGATGACGGACCGGTCATCGACGAATGACGCCGGACCGCACGGGGGTGGCGTGCTTGCAAGTCGGGACAAATGGGCAGCGCGACATACCAAGCCGCCTATCATCATCAACTGATCGATAGGCAAAGGCGGTTCTGGCCCGGTGATGGCTGCGCGGCGGCACTGAGTTGGGGCTGGGTCGAGAACCCGAGAGCATTTGCCAGCTACGCCGTGGAAAATCTCGGGTGGATCGATGTCAAACGCCGCGGCGATGGCTTGGTCATCAACTGCCGGCCCCGTATCGTCGACGATGCAGTGCTGACCGAGCTGCTGCTGATCATCTTCAGGTCGGAGTGGCGGGTCATTTCGCTGAACGTGCTGGCCGAGAAATGGCAGTATACGGTGCTGCAGCGGTCCGAGGACACCCTCACAGTGCTGTCGAGCCTGATCGGCGCGGCGCGAATCGCGAAGCTGACGGGTGTGCCGCGCCTGTTGAACCGGACGATCCCGCCGGGCCATTCGCCCCTGCTGCCCGCGCTGAGGTCGGTCCTGGGTGACAGCAGCGCCGGGACACTCGAGGCCTTCACCCGGCGGCTCGACAAGGCGTTTTTCGGGCGCTGGTCGCTGTCGCGTCTCGATCGTGACAGCGGTCGGATGATCCTCGACCATCTTGGCCAGGGTTTCACGCCTTTCAACCCGTCGTGGTCGATGCATGCGCGCGATCCGCGCCCAAAATCGCTCGAGAACTACGCCGATCCCCAATACGCGGCCTGGGTCGCCAGCACGCGCAAACAGGCCGAAGATTCCCAGCGGGAGATTTTCGATCAGGTCGATGCGTTGGTCGACTTCCCGAACTATGGGGCGGCCCGGCTGCGCTATTGCCGCGTGACGTCCCCCGTCGCGCTAGCCGATGGCAGCCGATTTATTCTTTCCGCGGCCAAGACCGATACGTCGATCAATCTCCGCAATGCCAGCTGATCCGAACTCCAGCATGTCGGCGACGAGCTCGTCCTGATCCATCCACATCAGCGAGCCCTGGTAGGATTTTTCGCCGTTGTAGTAAATCGAGTAGCTCGGCTCCAGCTTGTGATAGCCATAGGACCGGAACAGCGGACTGCTCGAGATCTGGTCGCTGACGAAGGCGAAAGTCACGTCCGTGCCCCAGCAGCCCAGCGCATAGGCTCGCGACATGCGGGGCAGCAGGGCCGCGAGATTGAAGCCGCGAAACTCCGGATGGACCCAGAGGGCGCCCGAATAGACGAACCGTCCCTTGATCAGACGCGCCGACGGGGAGGTGACGATGCAGGTCGGCTGACCTGGGCCCGGCTGTCCGCCCTTCCCGTAGTAGAGCGACTGGTCGTCGGCGAGGTCCTGTAGCGATCGCTCGCCTCCCTCGAAGACCCGCCCGCCCTGCACGGCAACGATGCGGCCGTCGCGATTGCGCCCGACGAAACAATAGCTTTCCTCGGCTGTGAGGTCGCCAACCCGCGTGTCGAGGATCGGCGTGAAGGGACCCCAGCTCGACTGCTCCAGGGTATTGATGCGCGCGATCTCCGAGATCGGCGCCAGGTGCAGCTCGATACCGCAATCCCCCAGGCAACGATTGCAGCGCAGCAGAAACTCACCAATGTCCTGGATCGGCCCATAGTCGAGGCGAAGATCCTCGAGCAACGGTTTACTTGCTGGCGCGCCGGTCCGGCTGCGCGGGTTGAGGTCGAGCGAAGTTGGTTGGGCCAGAGTACTCGGGTGTGCAGACGCCATGACAGCCTCCAATCTCGACTTGGGAGACTAGAGATAGCGCGCGGATCGCGACCGGTCAGCGTGCGTTCTGCCGAGGGGCCTTCCAGTGTGCGGTTATCAACAGATTACGCACAGGATATGCACAGAATAAAATCTATATTAACCATATGAATATATGGGGCAATATGCAGAGAATTGAAGCGCAATCAAAAGAACTTGGCGTGTGGGGCGCGAGGTGGCGGCATGGCCGCCGCCGACGGGGTGATGTGCCGTGCTCGCCGCATCCGTCGAAGGGGGCGCCCGTTCAGGGCGGCAGGCGACCCGCCGCCAGCACCGGAAGCAAATCCTGGCTGATTGGTCGAAGTCGGCCGCGCCCAAGCAAATGGGCTATCGACACACGCAAGCGAGCATCAATTGGCATCACGCGGCAGCGTGTTGCTCGACGTGACGTGATAATCGGCCAGCATTTGGGCGACAGCCATCAGAATTGATTTCAGGCCACTATTGCCAATGCTCTGATAGCAGAAGCGCAGCTTCTCCAGGTCCTCGGCCTCGCGCGACAGATAGGAAACCGAGGCAGGACTGCGGGCTTGGCCGCCGAACTCGAGCTCGCCCGCGGGACCGACGCCCTCGAAGAACCACGACACCGGAACCTCCAGCAACTGGCTCAACTGCAGCACCAAGGATGCCGTGACCTTGGCGGATCCGTCCTCGAGCGCCTTCAGCGCCTCGATCGGCAAGCCGCTCATCATCGCCATGTCGTCGAGCTGCAACCCCAAATGGATGCGCCGCATGCGCACGCGCGCGCCGACATAGACGTCGAGAACTTCGCCATCGCCCTCGAAATCTGCGACCGCGCCGGTTTTCTTCACGCCCAACCCTCCTACAAATCGTGGCGGACACTAGGGCAAAGCCAGGGAATTTGTCCACTGGCATTGCGCTTTGGGGCGATTTGCCCAATTGCAATTCGAATTGTGCTTTCCAAGTCGTTACCTGCCGCGCGGCCGATTTGCCTCCGCCGTGCCGCGCACGGCCAGTGCTCCACAGCCCACTCTTTGTTTGTGTTCCGTCTTTCCATTCATTGATCCAGCTTCAACGGAATCGAATGAAAGGGCGGGAACACTGGCGCCCCACAACCGCCGCGAAACCGGCCCCGTTCGGTCGGCATGCGGTCGCGGGCCGGCCCGCATTCCACTGTTAAGAGAACAGTCATCACGTCGGGGGACTCTTCCGGATCAAGAGGTCCCCATGGCTTTGTCTGGTATCGCGTACCGTGGGGGGCGTGGATTGGCGTGCGTACTGGCAACGCTGATCCTTCAGGCCTGCAGCTTTGCAGGCTCCGGGCCCCCGGCTGGTCACTTCTCGCAGTTCGGCGCCGTCGCGCCCGACGGCGACACCGTGACCGTTTGCAGCGCCCATGGCTGCAAAGTCCAGCACTCCTTCACCTTCTCGCGCGCCGACATCTGGGAGATGGAAAACATCATGCGCGCGAATGTGCGCTCGAGCTCGCCCGTCGACGAGCGGCGCGGCATCGCCAAGACGCTCGCCTGGATCGAGACGAAGGTCGGGCCGGCCACCGGCACCGCCACCGATCGCGCCGGGATCGATTTCACCGCGGGCGGCGATCCCACCCAGCAGGATTGCGTCGATGAGGCGACCAACGCGACTGCCTATATGATGGTGATGCAGCGCCATGGCCTCATTCGAGGGCACGAGATCCTGGCGCCGATGTCCAAGGGCGTGCTGATCGATGGACGCTGGCCACACTACTTCGCTGTGGTCCAAGAGCGGAGCACCGGCCAGAAGTACGCGATCGATACCTTTGTCGGGCCGAATGGGGTGCCGCCAGCGGTCGTGCCGGCCGAGCAGTATTACGGCGCCGGCTGAGGTCGGCGCGATGGCGGCGGCGGCGAGGTCGAATGGGATGCCTCGCCCTTTGGCGGGCATCTGGCTCGACGAACGGACCCATCTGGTCGGCTGGCGGCCCGGAGCCGATCACGCAGGCCGGTTCTTGGAAATTTCATCATCGCTATGAAAAGCCTAGAGAATTCGAATCAGTTCTGCGAATTGTGACGTTCTTGTTAAACCGGCATGCGTTTTCTGCATGGATCGCATGCGCGGTTTCCCCTGGCTAACGTGCGCCGCAGCATGCATATTGCGTTGCACAAAACAGAGTAACGCCAGGTCGAATGGCCGGTCGAGCTCTCAATACCAAAAAAGAAAGAATGGAGATCACTATGAGCAATTTCAACAATGTCGCTGCTGGCCGTGCCAGCGCCATGGCTTTTGCGTTCGAGTGCCTGGGCAATGCTGTTTTCGGTGTCGTTGGCGGCTCGCTGCGCGAGCACAATGACCGCCGCGCGCTGTCGGCGGAGCTTTCGCGCCTTTCCGAGCGCGAGCTGCTGGATATCGGCCTCACGCCAGGTGATGTTGCACGCTCATTCTGGGATGAGCGTCATCCGGTCGAGATCACGCTGCGCCGGCCATAGGGCTCGCAGCAGCTGACAAGCTCAGCCTCGAGTGACAACCAGCTCTACGAGAGCACGGTCGCACCCGCACAGGGCGCAGCCGTGCTTTGCGTTTTTGGGCCTTCTGGCGGGCAGCACGGCGCTTGGCTCTCGGTTTCAGCCCCTGTATCCTGCGCCGCGAAGGGTCCGGTGAGGGCCCCGGTGAATTGAGTCGAGGGGAAACAGGCAATGACCATCAAGCGTATCGAAGTCGGGCCGCGCATGAGCCAGGCCGTGGTTCATGGCGACATGGTCTATCTGGCCGGCCAGGTCGCCAACAAGACCAAGGGCAAATCGGTCAAGGAGCAGACCGCCGAGATCCTGGAAAACATCGATCGCATCCTGAAGGCGGCCGGAACCGACAAGACGAAGATCATCACCACCAATATCTGGCTCGCCGACATTTCCAAGTTCGCCGAGATGAACGGCGTATGGGACGGCTGGGTCTCCGCCGGTAACACACCAGCGCGTGCGACCGTCGAGGCCAAGCTCGCCGGTCCCGACTATCTGGTCGAGATCATGGTGACAGCGGCTGCGAAGTAGACCGCGGCCCCAGGCAATGCCGCCCGACTGGGGGGAGCGATAGAGGAGGACTTCATGAGTCTGGATTCCGCTAGCCCAAAGACGTCCGCGCGCTCCCGCAAGGAGCCCAGACAGGCAGCCACCGAGCTGATCGAGCATCTCCCCTTCGAGGTCGATGCCGGGCTAGCGGCGCGGGCCGCCATCGGCCTGATCGTGCTGGGCACCGACCACACCATCGAGCACGAGTTCGCGCGCGTGATCCCGCGCTTGCCGGGCGTGGCGCTCTATGCCGCGCGGATCGCCAACTCCCCGACCATCACGCCCGAGACGCTGCGTGCGATGGCCGCCTCGCTCACCGAGACGACCGACCTGATCCTGCCGGGCGTTCGCCTCGATGTGATCGGCTATGGCTGCACCTCGGCCTCGATGGTGCTGGGCGAGGAGCGCGTGTTCGAGCTGGTCAAGAAGGCGCGCCCCAACGCCAAGGTGACGACCCCGATCACGGCAGCCTTTGCCGCGTTCGATGCCTTCGAGGCCAAGCGCATCGGTGTGCTGACCCCCTATCGGCGTGACGTCAACGAGATCGTGCAGTCCTACATCGAGAACAAGGGCTACGAGGTGCCGGTGTTCGGCTCCTTCAACGAGGAGGACGACAACCGCGCGGCCAAGATCTCGGGTGAAAGCCTGAAACGGGGCGTGGCCGCCATCATGGCGCGGGCCAAGGTCGACATGGTGTTCGTGTCGTGCACGAGCATCCGCCTGCTCGACGCGGCGGCGGGCATCGAGCGCGATCTCGGCATTCCGGTCACCTCGTCCAACCACGCGCTCGCCTGGCACTGCCTGCGGCTCGCTGGTATCGAGGACAAGCTGCCTGAGCTGGGGCGGCTTTACAGCAAGTAGGGAAGTAGCCGGGTCGTCGACGCCTCCCCTCCAGCCTCCCTCCAGGAAACAAACCCGTACGGATTGGGCCGGTGTGGGTGACCCCAGCTATGCGTATCCGCCGCTTCGAAGCGGCGTACGGATCGACTGACCGCGTCATCTGTACAGTAAACCATATTCCAATGAGTGGTTTTACGGATGCCGTCCCAATATGAGATGGTTGGGTCATCGAGGACGGTTCTGACACGGCACAGATAAAAAGCCGAGCGGATCCCAGCAACGCGCCAACAACCCGTCGCAGCTAAATCATTCCTGCGCTTGCGATCTCCCGATTGCGTGCACAGGAAGCAATGAAGCTCGGATAATTCCCAGAAACTAACACCGCACGCTCAATAATGAGCGTGAATACAATCGGCTGCGCCGAAGTTCCAATTGGAGGAAGCTATGGTAACCCTCATCAGATCAGATCTGCAGTTCATCCTCAATCAAATCCTGATCGCCGAGCAGCATGCAGGCGGCGCGAACCTCGCGACCCTCGTCGGCGACCCGACGCTGCCCTTCGGCCTGCGCACGGTCGATGGCACCTTGAACAACCTGGTTCCCGGGCAGGAGAACTTCGGCGCCGCCGACCAGCTCTTTCCGCGCCTGTTGCCGGCCGACTTCCGCAACGATGCCGACGGCGACACGTTCGGCCCGATCACCAACACCGACTATGGCACCCCGGGCCACGTCGCCGACGCCGACCCGCGCATCATCTCGAACCTGATCGTCGACCAGACCGCCAACAACCCGGCGGCTGTCGATGCGGCGGGCCCGACCCCCACGGTCCTGGCCAACGGCTCGTTCTTCATTCCCAACGTCGCGCCCGACGAGGGCCTCTCCGCCCCCTTCAACTCGTGGATGACCTTCTTCGGTCAGTTCTTCGATCACGGCCTCGATCTCGTCACGAAGGGCGGCAACGGCACGATCTTCATTCCGCTGCAACCCGACGATCCGCTGATCACGCACGGCCCCGACGGCATCGCCGGCAGCGGCGACGAGGTCCCGCCCTCGCTGGCCTTCATGGTGCTGACGCGTGCGACGCCATTCGGCGGCGATGAGACCCGCAACACCACGACGCCCTTCGTCGACCAGAACCAGACCTACACCTCGCACCCCTCCCACCAGGTGTTCCTGCGCGAGTACGCTCTCGACGGCAATGGCGATCCGGTCGCAACCGGCCGCCTGCTCGACGGCGCGAGCGGAGGCATTGGCACCTGGGCCGACGTCAAGGCCCAGGCCGCCAACCTGCTCGGCATCACGCTCACCGACGCCGACGTGACGAACGTGCCACTGCTGGCGACCGACCAGTACGGCAAGTTCATCCCGGGAGCGAACGGATTCGCCCAGATCGTGACCGCGACCGGCCTCGTCGAGGGCGTCGCGGGCGGCCTCGCGATCCCGGCCAATACCATCAAGACCGGCCACGGCTTCCTCGACGACATCGCGCACACCGCAGCGCCCAACGGCCGTGCCGCCGATGCCAACACCACGGCAGACGACCACTTCGACCAGACGGGCGTCGGCGGCGGCGCCAGCGCGACCACCTACGACAACGAGCTGCTCGACGCCCACTTCGTCACTGGCGACGGCCGCGGCAACGAGAACATCGGCCTCACCACCGTCCACCACGTCTTCCACTCGGAGCACAACCGGCTCGTCGATCAATTCCAGCAGACGATCCTCGCTACCGGGGATGCGGCCTTCATCGCCCAGTGGCAGCTGCCGGACGGCTCCTGGAATGGCGAGCGCATTTTCCAGGCCGCCCGCTTCGGCACCGAGATGCAGTACCAGCACCTGGTGTTCGAGGAGTTCGCCCGCAAGGTGCAGCCGGAGGTCAACATTTTCGCCGGCTACGACTCGACCATCGATCCCGCGATCTTCGCCGAGTTCGCCCACACGGTCTATCGGTTCGGCCACTCGATGCTGACCGAGACCATCGCGCGGTTGAACCCCGACGGCACGACCAACGACATCGGTCTCATCCAGGCCTTCCTCAACCCGCTTGCGTTCGACAACAACGGCACCATTTCCGCCGATGTGGCCGCCGGCGCCGTCATCCGCGGCATGACGCGACAGGTCGCCAACGAGATCGACGAGTTCGTGACGGGGGTGCTGCGCAACAACCTGCTCGGTCTGCCGCTCGACCTGCCCTCGATCAACATCGCCCGCGGTCGCGACACCGGCATTCCCACGCTCAACGATGCCCGGCGCGAGTTCTTCGACGGCACCGGCGACAGCCAGTTGAAGCCTTACGACAGCTGGGTCGACTTCGCCGGCCACCTGGCGCACGAGCTCTCGATCGTCAACTTCATCGCCGCCTACGGCACGCACATCGACATCACCTCCGAAACGACGCTCGCCGGCAAGCGGGCCGCCGCCGAGGCGATCGTGTTCGGCACCGGAACGCCGCCTCCCGATGCGATCGAATTCCTCAACGGCACCGGCTCCTGGACGGGTGTGGAAACCGGTCTCAACCTGGTCGATCTCTGGATCGGCGGTCTCGCCGAGAGGCATATGCCGTTCGGCGGCCTGCTCGGCTCGACCTTCAACTTCGTGTTCGAAACTCAAATGGAGAAGCTGCAGGACGGCGACCGATTCTACTACCTGCACCGGCTCGCCGGCACCAATTTCCTGACCGAGCTCGAGAACAATTCGTTCACCGCGCTGGTCGAGAGGAACACGGACCTCGGCACCGACGGGATGCACCTGCCCGCCGACCTGTTCTCGACGCCCAACTTCATTCTCGAGATCGACCAGTCGAAGCAGCTCAACGAGGGGCTCGGCAGCGCCGATCCGATCGGCGGCACCACCCTCAACCCGACGGTCAGCCGCAACAATCCGAACACCCCAGGTCCCGACACGAACTACCTCAAGTTCAGCGGTGGCGAGCACGTGGTGCTGGGCGGCACAAATCCGGGCAACTTGGCCAATCCGAGCGGCAACGACATCCTCATCGCCAGCATCGGCGACGACGCGATCTGGGGCGACGGCGGCAACGACCGCATCGAGGGCGGCGCCGGCAACGACATCCTGAACGGCGGCGACGGCGACGACATCATCACCGACTCGTTCGGCATCGACAACATCAAGGGCGGCGCCGGCAACGACGTGCTCAGTGCGGGTGCCGGCACCGGCGACCTGATCCTCGCAGGCGACGGCAACGACTTCGTGGTCGCGGGCCGCGATCCGAAAGAGACATTCGGCGGCACCGGCAACGACTTCATCAGCGCCGGCGACTCGACCGATGTGGTCTTCGGCAACGAGGGCGACGACTGGATCGAGGGCGGCGACCAGGCCGATCTCCTCCAGGGCGACAACGGCAATCCGTTCCAGGACAGCGGCGTTATCGGCAACGACGTCATCTTCGGCGACGGCGGCAATGATGACTACGACTCGGAATCGGGCGACGACATCATGGTCGCCGGCCTCGGCACCGACCGCTTCGAGGGCATGCTCGGCTTCGACTGGGTGACCCACAAGGGGAACGTGGCCGCTGATGCGGATTTGTTCTTCACCGGCCTGCTTCCGCCCGACCGCGATGCCATCCGCGACCGCTTCGACCTCGTCGAGGGCCTCTCGGGCGGTGATGCCAACGACATCCTGCGCGGCGACAACGCCACGGTGCTCGAGCTTACCGCAATCGACCCGACCTCGGGCCAGAACAACGCCCTCAACAATGCAGCTCAGGTCGCCCTCATCAACGGCCTGCAGGCACAGGTCCTGGGTGGTGCCACGTCCTTCAGCGGCGGCAACATCATCCTCGGCGGCGACGGCAACGACATCATGGAGGGCCGCGGCGGCAACGACATCCTGGATGGCGACCGCTGGCTCAACGTCAGGATCAGCGTCAGGGCGAATCCCGACGGCACAGGAGCCGAACTGTTCTCGGTCAACAGCATGAAGCAGCTGCAGGCGCAGATGTTCGCCGGCACCATCAATCCGGGCCAACTGGTGATCGTCCGCGAGATCCTGAACGCGGCAACCCCCGGCGACACCGACACGGCCCGGTTCATCGGCAACCGGGGAGACTACACGGTCACAACGGTCGGCGGCGTCACCACGGTCACCGACACCGTCGGCACCGACGGCATCGACACGCTGCGCAACACCGAGCAGCTGGGCTTTGCCGACGGCCTCTTCA
>JANPDA010000020.1:0-5636 GCA_031431235.1 Hyphomicrobiaceae bacterium | reverse complement strand
GATGGCATTTGCGAGACACCACACTAGCGGCCATCAAATGGCTCCCGTCATCAGCTTCACCACTGCCCATACGCAAGCGGCGACGATCCCGATCGCGAACAGGCGGTTGAGCACCAGCAGCAATTTCAAAGGACCGCCATGGACGTAGTCCTCGAGGATCACCTGCATGCCGAGGCGCATGTGCCAGGCGCCGGCAATGATGAGGATGCCGAGCGGAATGGCAACCAGTGGACGCGCCAATGCGCTGCGCACGACCTCGTAGGGCTCGCCGGCCAGCCAGACCACCAATCCGACCAGGAGCACCGCGAGCACCAGATTGCTGATGGCCGTCATGCGCTGCCAATGGAAATGCTGCGCGCCCTCGCGGCGATGCCGAGGTTTTGGAGCAACGGCCATGATCAGAAGGCTCCCATTTTCCAGCCAACGGCGAGCCAGATCGCGACCGTGAGCCCGATCGAGCCGATCAGCGTCAGGCGCGACAGCCGGTCGAGGGTCGCCAGCTCGAAGCCGCGACCGGTATCCCAATAGAGATGGCGCAGGCCGCCGAGCGCATGGTGCATCAGCGCCCAAGTATAGCCACACAGCACGATCCATCCGGGCCAGCTCTGCAAAATGGTGCTGAACGTCTCATAGGATTGTGGCCCGGCCGCCGCCGCGACCAGCCACCAGGCGAGCAGAAGCGACCCGAGATAGAGCGCGGCTCCGGTGATGCGATGCACGATCGACATCACCATGTTGATGAGCGGCTTGTAGATTTGCAGATGCGGCGACAGCGGTCGCTCCCGCACCGGCTTCGAATGCGCCATGATCACTCCCAGGCCAGCTTGCATGCGCCTTGTAGCCCGCCTGACGCACTGCAGCAATGCAGCCTCCGTCGCAGGGGCAGCGCGCAGGCAGCAGCCGTCGTCGTCCGCCAGCCACCATTGCGGCCTCGCAACAGTCAGGCTCGCCAAAATCATGCTAACCTGCCGGCTGATTCGGGCGGGGCAGGTGACGCGTCCTCGGCGGCACATATTCGCGGAGATCGCACATGCTGGCACGAATGGGAGTTTTGACTGCCGTGGCGCTGCTCGGGCTCGTGGCCTACTCGCACGGCACAACGCCAGCGCGCGCGGGCGTGCTCGAGCTGCTGGTCGACGATACCAGCCAGCAGCGCTATTGCGATATCGAGCCCTGCCATGACAACAACCTCGAAGCCGACACACGGTATGTGAAGGACCGCTATCTGCGCTATCATATCGAGACGACCCCGTCCGACTACGAGCTCCGCCAGATCGAGGTCATCGACGTGCCGCCGAAAGTGGTGTTGCACGACCGGCCCGGGCAATATGTCTGGGTCGACGGCAAGCGGATGCTGATCGCCACGGCGAAAGAGAAAGTCGAGCTTGAAGGCGCTTGGACCGAGACCGTCACTGCCCGCGTGCTGGTGCGCCCGGCCCGCCATCGCGTCATCCGCGAGCAGCCCCATTGGGCTTACTACGCCGATCGCATCGTCGTGCAGCACGAGGGCTGCGGACTTGGCCTGTTCTCGCGGCGCTGCTGATACTGAAGCAGCCTTTCACCTCGACTTTACCAGATGATCATTCAGGTCCAACGGCTCGAATCGGGGTTAATCTCGCTCCCTTAACGTTGACCAGCCGGATACCGGCTCAGCAACGCAATCAAGGCGGGATCTGCTACCCATGTCATTCGTCAGGCTCACCTCGCTTGCCCTCGCGCTCGCTTTCGTAGCGCTTGTTCCGGCCGATGCCGATGCGACCGACCTCTTCCATCGCCGTCCCAGCGGCAAGATCACAGCCTGCACTCGCCAGGTCGTGCAGCCCGCCCAGTATCAGCTCGTCGCCCGCCAGGTCCTGGCGACGCCCGGCTGGAGCGAGACCCGCGTCGAGCCCGCGGTCTACTCCGAGCGCACTGAGCGCGTATTGGTTGCTTCCGCCCAGAGTGGGTGGGTTGCGCGTGCGCCGGTCTACCGCACCGTCACAGTGCACGAGGTCATCCGGCCCGCCTATCGCAAATGGCGGACGAAGGTCGACGAGGCGGGCAACATGATCCGCTGCGAGGTGGTTGTGCCGGCCGAGGTCGCGGCCGTCCAGAGCCGCGTGCTGGTTTCGACCGGAAAACGTGTGAAGGTGCATCAACCCGCCGTCTACCGCACCGTCAGCCGTCCCGTTCTGGTGCGGTCGGCCCGCACGCATGTCGTGCGCCATGCCCCGATCTACCGGACCATCCACGAGCGCCTGCTGGTTCGACCCGGCAGCGTGAGTTGGGTGAAGATATGTGGGTAGAAAAATGTGAGTAGTGAGTTGTGAATTGTGAGCAGGGCTTCCCTCGACACCACTCACAACTCACCCATTTTAACGATCCATTCACCTCGACCCTCGACGACTGGCGCCTTTTCTGATCAGGGGCACCATAACTAGCATCGTCCTTGCATCTCCCGTCGCGACCCCTTCGCCACGCACGGGAGATACCGATGCTCAAGCGCTACCTGCAGAACTCCACCGCCGCCTTCGCCCGCAATGACGACGGCACCATCGCCGTCATGTTCGGAGTGATGTGCGTCGCCATGGTCGGCGTGCTCGGTCTCGCCGTCGATGGCGGCCGCGCCATGGGCGCCCAGGCCAAGGCCGACTCGGCGCTCGACGCTGCCGCGCTCGCCGCCACCCGCGCCCTCTTCACCTCGAACATGGACGACAGCGAGATCGAGGCCTACGCGCGCTCGTTCTTTCAGAGCAACATCTCGGGCGACGGCGACCTGGGCGCTGCCTACGACGCACTGGAAGTAACGATCAACCGCAACACCAAGACCATCCGCCTCGCCGTCAACACGCGCGTGCCGACCACTTTCGGCCGCATGCTCGGCATCGACTCGATCAAATTTTCCGCCGACTCGGTCGCGACATTCAACGTGCGCGATATCGAGCTCGCCATGGCGCTCGACTTGACAGGCTCCATGTGTCAGCCCTGCAGCAAGATCGCGGACCTGAAGGATGCAACGACGAACCTGATCGATACGCTGATCCCCGACGCTGGCGCCCTCAGCGACGTGCGCATCTCGCTGGTGCCGTATAGCGCGAGCGTCAATGCGGGTCCGCTTGCGGCGGCCGCCACGGATGCTGTGAGCATCGACGATTGTGTCGTCGAGCGCACCGGTGGCCACGCCTTCAAGGATACCGCGCCGGGACCGGGCAAGTACTTCGACGCTCGTACGCCGGCGACCCCTGTCAACGATATCGATCTCTACCAAGGCACCGCCACCTACACCTGCCCGTCGGCGGAGGTCTTGCCCTTGACGGACCAGAAGAACCTGTTGAAGACCACGGTAAGCGGCTACTCGACCGGCGGTTGGACGGCGGGCCACCTGGGCGCGGCCTGGGCCTGGTACATGCTGTCGGACAAGTGGTCTGGCGTGGTTCCTGGCGGCAGCGAGCCGGGTGCCTACGGCAAGGCGAATCTCATCAAGGCGGTCGTGTTCATGACGGACGGCGAGTTCAACACGGCCTGGAAGAACGGCAGCTCGCGCAACCAAGCCGAGACCTTGTGCGACAATATGAAGAGCGAAGGGGTTATCGTCTATACAGTCTCGTTCAATTCACCAAATCATCCGACGCTTCTGACTTGCGCATCGACCGATCCCGACACGGGCAACCCGCTCTACTACGACGCCGAT
The DNA here is from genome assembly GCA_031431235.1 of Hyphomicrobiaceae bacterium. Classification (GTDB taxonomy): domain Bacteria; phylum Pseudomonadota; class Alphaproteobacteria; order Rhizobiales; family Hyphomicrobiaceae; genus JANNSW01. Next base: position 1,966 of record JANPDA010000020.1, on the reverse strand, counting down.
AACGGCGCTGACCTCAACGCCGCCTTCCAGGACATCGCCATCAAGCTGACGGCGCTGCGGCTCGCGCAGTAGTTCTGGAGAGACGAAACAGCTGATCGGGGCGCGGGGGCGAGCACCCTCCGCGCCCTTCGCCGTTTCCGCGTCACCCGCGGTTGACAACCGCGCCAGCGCCTCTGAATGATCGGGTGTCCAAGAACCCGAGGAGCAGCCGGATGCGCGTCCCATTTGTCCCAAATACGGTCATCCTGCTGCTCGGGGTGCTCACCTTCGTCTATCTCTACGCGTTGCGCTCGGGCAATATCGATGCTCGCTACTCGCCCCTCCCGGTGATCGACCTGCAATCGGGCTCGGGCTGGTTCATCGATTGGCGCCTTTCCGCGCTCGCCCAGGACAAGGCGCTGTGCCGGGCCATCATGACCGAGCCGCTGGTCACGGTCACGCCGGTGCCGGATTCCCCCTTCGACGCCCAGGGCTGCGGCTACGTGAATGCGGTCTCGCTGAAGCAGGCGGGCGGCGCCGAGATCGGAGCCTCACCCGTCACCTGCCAGGCCGCCGCCGCCTTCACGCTCTGGGTCACGCAGGTGGTGCAGCCGGAGGCGCAGCGCGTTTTCGGCAGCCGTGTGACCCGCATCGCCGATTTCGGCACCTATTCCTGCCGCAACATCATCGGCGGCAACTTTGCCAGGTTCGGCAAGCAGCTGGAGTGGATGGCCAAGGGTGTGACGCTGAGCACGCACGCGACGGCCAACGCCATGGACGTCTCGGCGTTCAGCCTCGAGAATGGCGAGACGATCGTGATCGCGCGCGACTGGAGGGGGGGCGGCCCCAAGGCCGAGTTCCTGCGGGCCGTTCACGACGGCGCTTGCCGTTATTTCCGCGTGACACTGGGGCCCGATGCCAACAAAGAGCACCATGACCACTTCCACCTCGATCGCGGCTTCCTGCGCTCGTGCCGGTGAGCAATCCGCCCGATCGGCACGATCCACAACCAATCGTTAGTCCCGATTCCGATGACCACACCCAGACCAGCGACACGAACCCGTAAGCTTAAGGGAATATTCGTGCCCCACGAATAGCCTTTCCGGACACGAAACAGGCATGGTCCGGGGGCGTCCAGATGTTCTTACTCACCAGTCAAATACGCCGCCTTTCCGGCGACGAGCGCGGCACGATCGCCATCATCTTCGCGGTCTGCATCTTGGTCGTGCTGTTCGGCATCGGCGTCGCCATCGACACCGGCCGTGCCGTCAGGCTCTCGGGGCTCGTCACTGCGGCGCTCGACAGCGCGTCCCTCGCCGCGGCCAAAGCCATGGCCGAGAACGATGTGACCGAGGCCGAAGCGGCCGAGCTCGCCAAGAGCATGTTCGCAGCTCATCTGGAGAACGAGGGTGGCGGCGTGGAATGGAGCAACTTCCAGGCTGACATCGACAAGGTTGCCGGCAAAGTCAAGACGACCGTCAGCCTGAAGATGCCCACGACGTTTACGCAAGTGCTCGATCGCAAGCAGATCGCCATGACCCGCTCGGTGACGGCCATGTACAAAATCCGTGACGTCGAGATCTCGCTCGTGCTGGATGTGACTGGCTCGATGGGCAACGAAGGCAAGATGGACAGTTTGAAGCTTGCCGCGAAAGACCTTGTCGATATCGTGCTCGAGCAGGATTTCAACCCGCATGTGAGGCTGGCGCTCGCGCCCTACTCGGCTTCCGTCAATGTCGGCGCCTACGCAGCGGCGGCTTCCGACAATGTCAGCACCGACGGATGCGTCTATGAGCGAACCAATCTCGGCCATGCCTACACGGACGTGGCTCCGGGACCTGGCTCGTACTTCAGCGCCCCGCCGATCGACTTGAAGGCGGCGCGGAGAACGTCGCCATTGTCGGCGGAGAAGAAGTGTGCAGGCGAGGTCGCGCAGGCCAGTAGTGTTGCTTCCGCCTCCGCCGGCGCCTTGAAAGCGACCGAGTAG
>JANPDA010000019.1:0-9273 GCA_031431235.1 Hyphomicrobiaceae bacterium | reverse complement strand
GATGGCATTTGCGAGGCGAAACCACACTAGAATCATAGAGTTGCTAGTGTCCTTTCATCTCCGAAATACGCTTCAGAGGACGCGGCAGGGTTGAGCGTATTTCGGCGACAGGACACTAGCTGCGACGCCTTTGCCATGGGCTCACGCCTTTCTTTCGTCTCTTTTCGAACCTGTCTGGTAATCTCTGGCGGTGGGATTCGGGCCAAGGCTCGATCGTGGTCCCACGCGTACTGACAACAACCCGCATCAAGGCGGTCAAATCGCCGGGCGTCAAGCGGGATGACGGGTGTCCAACGACCGGCTTGCCGGCGCTTGCGTTTGGGGGCGGAAGCAGGGCGTGACTCAGACGACGACACGACGCGGGGGCGACCCGCCGCGCAAGCCCCGGCCACCCGATGGAACCGGGACGACGGGGCGCGCGCTGGAGAAGCGCCGCCCACGACCGGTCGATCTCAGACCGCCCCCGCCCAAGCGTTTCCTGCGGCGCGGATGGCCGCTCTATCTGGCGATTGCTGCCATCGTGCTGGTGCTGTTGCCGGCGATCGGCCTGGGCCTGCTGCACTTGCGGTTGCGACAGGGGCCGATCAATGTGGGCTTCCTGGTCGCCCCGATCGAGGCTGCAATCAATGACGAGATCGCTCCGCTCCGCGCCAGGATCGCCGGCGCCACTGTGCGCTATGACGGCAGCGACATCCGTTTCCGGCTCGAGGATGTGCGCATCTACGACGCGCGCAGATCGCTGGTCGCGCTCGCCCCGCAGGCTGCCGTGCAGTTGTCGGGCCGGGCGCTGATCAGCGGGCGGATCGCGCCCGCGAGCATCGACCTGATCGGACCCGCCCTGCTGTTGCGCTATTCGAGCGAGGACGGCCTGACCATCAGCGCAACGCCGTCGGTGCTTCCAGGAGGCCAAGCCGGATCAGACGAGGACGAGGCCGATCCGGCCTCCGTCGCTACGACTCGAGGCGGCGCACAAGGCCGCACGATCGCGCTCGTGCGCACGGCTTCCGAAGCGCTGAGTGCCGCTCGCCAGCAATCGAGTGCGTCCTCCTATCTGTCGCGACTGGGCCTGACAGAAGCCCAGCTCGTGTTCGACCATGCCGGCAAGCGCTCGAGCTGGAAGATACCGCGCCTGTCACTCCGCCTCGAGCACCGCCAGAAGCGCAGCGCGATCACGGCCGACGGCGAGATCGCGACCTCGAGCGGGTTGGCAAACGTGGGCTTCACGCTCGAGCAGTCGGACAAGACGCGGCAACTGAACCTCGTCGCCACGGTTGCCGGCTTGGTGCCGAGCGACTTCGCCAAGAGCCTGCCCGAGTTCACCGCGCTCGCTGCCTTCGGCATGCCGATCTCGGGCGAAATGAGGTTCGATCTGGACGAGGCGGGAGACGTCGTCACGGCCGACGCCGACCTCGACCTCGGCCAAGGTCCGGTGCTGATCGCGAGCGTGGGTGCCAAACCGTTCTCGCTGCAGTCGGGCGAGATCAGCGCCCACTACTCGGCCGAGGACGGCTATCTCCAGATCCGCCCATCTCGCATCGCAACCGGCAGCAGTCGAGCGACCCTTTCGGGCATCGCCGTTCCTCGCAAGGCGGGAGCCGACCTCAACATCTGGGATTTCCGCCTCGCACTCGCAGACGCGGCGCTGGGCGACAGCGAGGCTGGGCTCGAGCCGCTGGCCATCGAGGATTGGACGGTCAAGGGCACGTTCGCGCCGCAGAGCGGCTTGCTGGTGCTCGAGCATATGCGCGTGAAATCCGATGGCGGGACCTTCGACATGACCGCCGAGCTGTCCGCCGAGCGGGGCGTCCACGGCGAAGCGGTGCTCGGCTCGATGTCGACCGCGTTGTTCACCCGGCTCTGGCCGGCGACGCTGGGGCCTGGCGCGAGGCGCTGGGTGTCGCAGAACCTGAAGGCAGGCCGGATCACCAAAGGCAGCTTCAAGGTTGCGCTCGATCCCAGGCAGATTGCGGCGATCGACACCGGTGCGGAGCTGCCCGAAGAGGCGATTGCAGGCGCCCTGCAGACCCAAGGTGTCGAGGTCACCTATCTGAAGGGATTGCCTGCGCTGACGACAACGTCGGCGCTCATCCGTCTCGCGGGAACCCGCTTCTCGGCTGAAGTGGCAGGCGGCACATCCGATCTCGGCGATGGCCGCAAGGTGATCCTGAAGAGCGGCAGTTTCACGATTGCCCATATCCTGGCGGAGCCGGCCGAGGGAGAGGCGCGGTTCGCGGTTGCCGGCGACATGGCATCCGTCACGGATTTCCTCGATCGGGAGCCGCTCGACTACATGAGTGCGATCGGCATCGAGCCCGGCGAGGTTTCGGGCGAGGGCAATGGCAGCTTCACGCTGAAGCTGCCGCTGATCGACGACGTGCGTTTCCGCGACGTGGAGCTGAAGGGCGAGGCGGCGCTGCGCGAGCTCAGATCGAGGACTGCATTCGAGGGTTTTCCGCTGGATGGCGGATCGGTCGATCTGACGCTGACGCCCAAGTCGATCGAAGCCAACGGCGAACTGATTCTCAGCGGCGTCTCGGCCGACCTGCGCTGGGTGCGCTTCCTGGGCCCGGGCAATGGCGCGCAACCGCCGCTGCGCGTCTCGGCCAAGCTCGACGCGACCGACCGTCAGCAGTTGGGCCTGGCCGTCAACCACGTGCTGGTCGGGGTTCTGCCGGTCACGGTCATGATCGACCACGATGCCAAAGGCGGCCGCAAAATCGCCGTGCAGGCCGATCTGACCGACGCCGAGCTGGTGCTCGACAACCTCGCCTGGCGCAAGCCGCCCGGCGAGGCGGCAACGGCCCAGTTCGATGTGGTCGCTGTCGAGAAGGGCCGCACCCTGCTCGACAACTTCAGGATCTTCGGCCAAGGCAGCGATATCGCCATTGCTGGGCGGTTGACGCTGGGGGCCGACCGGCGGCTCATCGCCTTCGAGTTCCCCAACTTCGCCATGAACGTGCTGACGCTAATGCGCCTGTCGGGCACGCTCGACAAGAGCAATATCTGGCAGGTGAAGGCGGTCGCGACCCGCTATGACGGACGCCCGTTCTTCCGCTCGCTGTTCTCGGCCGGCCGCATCACCGATCGTCCACCCGAGGCGACCAAGGGAGTGAGCGACGGCATCGACGTTGAAGCCGAGATCAAGACCATGGTCGGCTTCGCGGACACCTCCCTCGAGGACGTGCGGATCTCGATGCAGCGGCGCGACGGCAAGCTGTCCGCTCTGCGTGCCAGCGGCCTGCTGCCGGCCGGGCGCTCGATTGCGGTCCGGCTGGAGGCCGGCGAGAAGGGCGACCGCCAGCTCGTCGCGACCACGGACGATGCCGGCAGCGCCTTCCGCCTCGTCAATTTCTACCGCAACGTCGAGGGCGGCACGGCGACGCTGAGGGTCGAGCTCGAGGGCAGCCGGGGCTCCGAGCGCAACGGGTTCCTCAAGACCAATGACTTCATCGTCGCAACCAGCGACGCCGTCGTCTCGGGCATGATCTCGGAAGCGGGCAAGCGCGTCAATCGCAAGAAGGTCGACGTCGGTCAGGGCCAGTCGACAGGCTATTACTTCAAGCAATTGCGCGTGCCCTTTTCAGTAGGCAGCGGCAAGCTCGTTTTGCACGATTCTCAGATCAATGGCCCAGCCATCGGCGCGACCATCGCCGGCACGGTCGATTTCGAGCGCCAACGGGTCGATCTCGCGGGCGACTATTTCCCGTTCTACGGCGTCAACTCGATCGTGCAGCCCGTGCCCTTCTTCGGCGATGTGCTGGCGGGCGGCAGCGGGGAGGCGATCTTCGGTCTCAGCTATAAAATCAGTGGCGCGCTCGCCAACCCCAACGTCGCCATCAATCCGATTTCGGCATTGATGCCGGGCGTGCTGCGCAAGATCTTCTCGTTCGAAGCGCCCGAGGGACCGATCCTGGACGCCCCTAGCGAGAATGCGACTTTGCCGCCCTCATTGGCATCGAGCCTGCCGCCCATGACGGGAGAGGAGACGCAGCCCACGGATGGGACGCCATCGGTGGGCGACGCGCTGCCTGCCATGGTCGCCGGACAGCCGCAGCCCGCGAGCCGCACCGAAACAGCGGGAACCGGCCAGACAAAGCCGCGCAAGAAGGTGAAGAGCGCGGTCGAGACGCTGGAGGGCTGGGGCAGCCAGACCAAGGAGAAATGAGCGGAGCCTGGGAGGACGGCCGGTCTTTCACCCTGCCCGCAACAGCACGTGCTTCTTCTTCCCCAGCGAGAGCTTGACGACGCCTTCGCCCGAAAGGTCGGCCGTGCGCAGCATCGCCTTCTCGTCGGTGACGGGCTCGTCGTTGACCCTGAGGCCGCCGCCCTTCACCTGCCGGCGGGCTTCCCCGTTCGACGCACAGAGCCCGGCCTTGACGAAGGCGGTCAGCACACCGATGCCGGCGTCGAGCTCGGGCCTTGCGACCGTGATCGTCGGCAGGCCTTGCGCGGCCGCACCCTCGACGAAGGCTTTTCGCGCGGTCTCGGCCGCTTCCTCCCCCGCCTGCCGGCCGTGCAACAGTGCGGTTGCCTCGCTCGCCAGCACTTTCTTGGCCTCGTTGATCTCGGCGCCGCCCAGCGCCGACAGCCGGGCGATCTCATCCAATGGCAGCTCCGTGAAGAGCCTCAGGAACCGCCCGACATCGTCATCCTCGACGTTGCGCCAGTACTGCCAGTAGGCATAGGGCGAGAGCATGTCGGCGTTGAGCCAGACGGCGCCGGCCGCGGTCTTGCCCATCTTGGCGCCGGACGAGGTCGTCAGCAGCGGCGTCGTCAAGGCGTAGGCGTCCCGGCCATCGACGCGGCGCACCAGCTCCATGCCGTTGACGATGTTGCCCCACTGGTCGGAGCCGCCCATCTGCAGCACGCAACCGTGGCGCCGGTTCAGCTCCAAAAAGTCGTAGGCCTGCAGGATCATGTAGTTGAACTCGAGGAAAGTGAGTGGTTGCTCGCGCTCGAGGCGCAGCTTCACCGAGTCGAACGTCAGCATCCGGTTGATGGTGAAGTGGCGCCCATAGTCGCGCAGGAACTCGATGTAGCCGAGCTTGCCGAGCCAATCGTCGTTGTCGACCATCACCGCATCGGTCTTGCCCGTTCCGAAATCGAGGAAGCGCGCGAAAGCTTGCTTGATGCCGGCCATGTTGCCGGCGATCTGCTCGTCGGTGAGCATCTTGCGGGATTCGTCCTTGCCGGTCGGATCGCCGACCTTGGTGGTGCCCGCGCCCATCAAGGCGATCGGCTTGCCGCCGGTTCGCTGCAGCCAGCGCAGCAGCATGATCTGCACCAGCGAGCCGACGTGCAGGCTCCTGGCCGTGCAGTCGAAGCCGATGTAGGCGGTGACGGTCCCAGCCTTCAATGCCGCATCCAGCTCGGCAGGATGCGAGACCTGGTGGATGAAGCCGCGCTCCTCGAGCGTGCGCAGGAAATCGGATCGATGCTTGCTCATCTGTCTTCGCCCATGTCAGGTTTGCGGGGCTCATACCACGGGAGACTGCCTTGGCGAAACGCTCGCGCGCGCTCGGCCTGATGAGCGGCACCTCGATGGACGGCATCGACGTGGCGCTGATCGAGACCGACGGCCAGGATCTGGTCGAGCGGGGGCCGTTCCTCAGCGTGCCCTATGCCGACGCGTTCCGGGCCGAATTGCGCCAGGCGCTCGTCGATGCACAGCCGATCAGAGAGCGCAAGGAGCGGCCCGGTACCCTCGGCGAGGTCGAGCGCGAGCTGACCAACCGGCACGGGGCGGCCGTGAAGCAATTCCTGATCAGCAACGCAATCGACGCTCGAACGATCGACGTGATCGGCTTTCATGGCCAGACGGTGCTGCATCGACCTATGGCTCGGCTGACGGTGCAACTCGGCGACGGCCCGCTGCTCGCGCAATCGACCGGTATCGATGTCGTCCATGACATGCGGGCGGCCGATGTGGCGGCCGGCGGCCAGGGCGCGCCGCTGGTCCCGGCCTATCACCGCGCCCTCGCCGCCCGTGCGCCCGCCCGGCCAGTCGCCTTCCTCAACATCGGCGGCGTCGCCAACATCACCTGGGTCGGCCGCGAAGGCCAGCTGATCGCCTTCGACACCGGGCCGGGCAACGCCCTCATCGACGACTGGTCGCTGCGGCATACGGGCCGCGCGCTCGACGAGGATGGGCGGTTCGCTCGCACGGGCACCGTCGACGTGGCCATGCTGGCGGTGATGCTGCGGGACCCCTACTTCAGCGCGTTGCCGCCGAAGTCGCTCGACCGTGGCGCCTTCACGATCGATGGACCCGGCACGATCTCGCCCGCCGACGGGGCCGCGACCTTGACCGCCTTCACGGCGGCTGCCGTCGCCCGCGCCCTCGAGCATCTGCCGGAGCCGCCGGCGCTGTGGGTCGTGTGCGGCGGCGGGCGGCGCAACCGCACGCTGATGGAAGCGCTCGCCGGTCACCTCGACGCGGCCGTGGCGCCGGTCGAGGTGCTGGGCCTCGACGGCGATGCGATGGAGGCGGAAGCCTGGGCCTATCTGGCGGTGCGCTCGCTGCGGGGATTGCCGCTGAGCTTCCCGATGACGACGGGCGTGTCCAGGCCGATGACCGGCGGGGTGCTGGCGAAGGCGTAGTGTTCCGTCCCATTCATTCGATTCCGGCGAAGCTGGATCAATGAATGGAAAGAGGGAACACAAACAAAGAGTTGGCTAGTGGGCTGGCCATTCATTTGGGGTACCGAATGAATGAGTCAGAACACTAGTGTCCCGTTCGCGAAGTTCGTCACCGCCTGCCGTGAACTCGTACGAACTTCGCGAACGATAAGGACACTAGAAGTATCATAAGCTTAGTGTGGCGTTACGTTCGGAAGTTCGCTTGTTGAGACAGCCGATAGGTGGAAGCGAACTTCCGAACCGCCACACTAGCCCGGCCCTGCGACAGACGATGTACGGCGGCGGTCGATATCGAGCGCCGTCAGGCCCCATTGCGGCCTAGGCCGCGCCCCAAAACAACTGCTCCGTCTTCCCGGGCGTTCGAAGCCCCGGCATTCAGGCGGGGCGGAGATCGACCCGGGATCCAGGGCCCCGGACGGGCCAGTCCCCCGACGGGATCGTGCGAGTTATTGTGCCTTCGGCCCTTTTCGTGCTGGATCCCGGCTCGGCGCTCCCGCTGGTCGCTTGGCCGGGAAGACGGCGGGACGGGAAATGGGCTCGATGAAACCGATTCACTTGTTTTTGCGGGTCTCCTCAGGGCGCTCGGTTGGCCATGTCCGTCAGAGTTGCGGGCGCATGCGGTCTGCCGCTTTGAAGTACGTGCGTGCGTGGGCGACGATCTGCTTGTCGGTCGGGTGATCCGAGGTCTCGACGCCGACGATGCGGTCGGAGAGCGCGTGGTCGTGCTCGTGGACATGCTTCACCAGCTCGAGCTTGGCGGAGCCCGGACCCAGGATCAGCCATTCCTGGGCCGGCTGCAGGGCCTCCAGGACCCCATGATAGAAATGCTGGTCGGCGGGCGCGCGCTTGCCCGAGATGCTGCCGGCCTTGTGGTGCAGATGGTGATTGGGGCTGTGGGTCGCCAGATCGATCTCGGCAACCGAATGCCGGTCGAAAAAGAAGATCCGCGCTTCGCGGTGATCGAGCCAGACGACAGCGTGATAGTTCTTCATCATGGTCTCCTCGGTGGGGCAGGTCGACGTGGCGATCCCCTAGACCGGCGGCCGATGGCTGCCTTTGCGCTGCGTCAAGCCTTTCGTGCGGTCTGTTGCTGTGCTGCCTCGCGGGGTTTTCGACAGCTTCGCCATTTGCTAGGCTGGTGGTGTGGACGGCATCGCGCCAAGGTGCCCGCCGCCAGAATGCCCGCACGCGATGGAGCATGCCATGAGCAAGGTTCGTGTTCTCGTCGGCACCCGCAAGGGCGCGTTCATCCTGACCTCGGATGGCGCTCGCCGGGACTGGCAGGTCGATGGGCCCCATTTCGGTGGCTGGGAGATCTATCATCTCAAGGGCTCGCCCGCCGACCCCGACCGGATCTACGCATCGCAATCGAGCAGCTGGTTCGGCCAGACGATCCAGCGCTCCGACGACGGGGGCCGGAGTTGGACAACCGTCGGCAACGAGTTCGCCTACGCCGGCGTTCCCGGCACCCATCAATGGTACGACGGCACCCCGCATCCCTGGGAGTTCAAGCGGGTCTGGCACCTGGAGCCCGCGCTCGATGACCCCGACACCGTCTACGCCGGCATCGAGGATGCGGCGCTGTTTCGCTCGAGGGACGGGGGAAAGAGCTGGTCGGAGCTGGCGGGATTGCGCCAGCACGGATCGGGCCCGAGCGGGCAGCCGGGCGCGGGCGGGCTGTGCCTGCACACCATCATCCTCGATCCCAGCAACACGAAGCGGATCTACGTGGCGATCTCGGCGGCCGGCGCCTTCCGCTCGGACGATGCCGGTCAGACCTGGCGCCCGATCAACAAGGGCCTCAACTCGCTCTACATTCCCGACCCCACGGCCGAGGTCGGCCATTGCGTGCATCGCCTCGCCATGCATCGGTCGCGGCCGAACGTGCTGTTCATGCAGAAGCATTGGGACGTGATGCGCAGCGATGATGCCGGCGACACCTGGCGCGAGATCAGCGGCAACCTGCCCTCCGATTTCGGCTTCGTCGTCGATGTGCATGCCCATGAGCCCGACACCGTCTATGTGGTGCCGATCAAGAGCGATGCCGAGCACTATCCCCCCGACGGCAAGCTGCGCGTCTATCGCAGCCGGGCGGGCGGCAACGAGTGGGAGGCACTGACCAAGGGCCTGCCACAGCAGGACTGCTATGTGAACGTGCTGCGCGACGCCATGGCGGTCGATACGCTGGATGCGTGCGGCGTCTATTTCGGCACCACGGGCGGGCAGGTCTATGCCTCGGCCGACGCCGGCGACAGCTGGTCCGCGATCGTGCGCGATCTGCCCGCGGTGGTCTCGGTCGAGGTGCAGACGCTGCCATGATCCGGGTCGTGCTGCCGTCGCAACTGCGGGTGCTCGCTCGGGTCGACCGCGAGGTCGTGGTCGAGGTGAGGGGTCCCGTCACGCCGGCGAGCGTTCTCGATGCGCTCGAAGCGCTGCATCCACCGTTACGCGGCACGATCCGCGATCCCGGCACCGGCAAGCGCCGCCCTTTCCTGCGCTTCTTTGCCTGCCAGCGTGACCTCTCCCACGAGCCGCTGGACGCGCTGCTGCCCGAGGCTGTCGCCACGGGCAAGGAGCCACTGCTGATCGTGGGGGCGATCGCGGGCGGGTGAAGGCCGAGGCCGTCACCGACGC
>JANPDA010000018.1:0-36912 GCA_031431235.1 Hyphomicrobiaceae bacterium | reverse complement strand
GCCGGCGGCACGCCCGTGTTTGCCTTCAAGGGCGAGAGCCTGAAGGAGTACTGGGACTTCACGGCAAAACTGTTCGAGTGGGGCAACGGCGCCATGCCCAACCTCATTCTCGACGACGGCGGCGATGCCACCATGCTCGTCCACCTGGGCGTCAGGGCCGAGGGTGGGGATACCGCCTTCCTCGACAAGCCCGGGTCGGAGGAGGAGGAGATCTTCTTTGCGCTGTTGCAGCGCATGCTGAAGGAGAAGCCCAAGGGTTGGTTCGGGGCGCTCGCCAAGAGCCTCAAGGGTGTCTCGGAGGAGACGACGACCGGAGTGCATCGCCTATACGAGATGCAGAAGAAGGGCACGCTGCTGTTCCCCGCGATCAACGTCAACGATTCGGTGACGAAGTCGAAATTCGACAACGTCTATGGCTGCCGGGAATCGCTCGTCGACGGCATCAGGCGTGGCACCGACGTGATGATGGCGGGCAAGGTCGCGATGGTTGCGGGCTTCGGCGATGTCGGCAAGGGCTCGGCTGCTTCGCTCAGGAACGCCGGCTGCCGGGTGATGGTCGCCGAGATCGATCCGATCTGCGCGTTGCAGGCGGCGATGGAGGGCTATCAGGTCGTGACCATGGAGGATGCGGCGCCCAATGCCGACATCTTCGTGACCGCAACCGGCAACAAGGACGTGATCACCATCGAGCACATGCGGGCGATGAAGCACCGCGCCATCGTCTGCAACATCGGCCATTTCGACAACGAGATCCAGATCGCGGCCTTGAAGAACCTCAAATGGCACAACGTGAAGCCGCAGGTGGACGAGGTCGAGTTCCCCGATGGCAAGCGCATCCTGTTGCTGTCGGAAGGCCGGCTCGTCAATCTGGGGAACGCCATGGGGCATCCCTCCTTCGTGATGTCGGCCTCCTTCTCCAACCAGACCCTCGCCCAGATCGAATTGTGGGCGAACACGGCCAAATACGAGAAGAAGGTCTACACGCTGCCCAAGCACCTGGACGAGAAGGTCGCGATGCTGCACCTGCACAAGATCGGCGCGAAGCTGACGAAGCTGCGTCCCGATCAGGCCGCCTATATCGGCGTGCCGGAGGCGGGCCCGTTCAAGAGCGACAACTATCGATATTGATGCAGGCCGCGTGGCGTAGGGGCGAGCGGCAGCTCACCCCTATTTCCAAGGCTTGCCCGACAGCAGCTCGTCCCGCGCCCGGTCGAGCATGCTGGCTGGGATCGCCATCAGCCTGGCCCCGTCGGTCCACAGCAGCGCGGCCGCGACCGGACGGCCGGGATAGAGGCGCTCGAGCACCAGCCGGTAGGCGGCCAGCTGCAACAGATAGGCGTTGGCGACATCCTCGACGTGCAGTGGCGGCGGGCGGTTGGTCTTGTAGTCGACGAGCAGCACCTCCTTGGATGTGACCAGCAGGCGGTCGAGCTGGCCCGTCACCACCAGCGGCGGGCCGGAATGTGCCGGCAGCTCGGCGGCGATCGGAACCTCGGCGAGTGAGCCCGGCCCGAACAGCGGGGCAAAGCGCGCGTCATCCAGGATCGCGAGCGTCTCGGCAAGGATCGCTTCGACGAGCGCTGGCTTCAACCCGTGCGAGGGCGCCCGCAGGAAACGTCGGCCGGCCTCTGCTCTTGCGCCAGCATCGAGCTCTGGCAAGTGCTGGAGCAGGGCATGCGTGAGCGTGCCGCGCAGGAAGCGATTGCCGGCCGCGAGGCGCGCGGGCGGCAGGATCGAGGGCTCGATCGGCATCTGCAATTGCGGCTCGTCGGTCTCGAGCGGCGCGAGACGCGATGGGGCGATCGGCACCGAGCGGGCTTCCTCGCGCGGCGCACGGGCGTTGGCCCAGGCCGGTAGCGCGATCACACTGGCCTCTGTCGCCGTCGGCGCGCGCGCGGTCTCGAATGCCCCATCGTGAGCCTTCAGCAATCGGCGCACTGGAGTGCCATCGGCTATCGTGGCATCGGTCAGCACTGGCGCCAGCGCGTCCGCGATCAGGTCGTACCAGCAGCCCTCGTCGCGGGTCTTTCCCTGGTAGCCGGTGACGTAGAGCCGGTCGCGCGCCCGTGTCATCGCCACGTAGAGCAGCCGATGGTATTCGTGGCGCTCGCGCTCGGCCAGCATGGCCTTGGCCTCGTCGATCGGCTCCAGTCTGCCAGCGCCCTTCAGCTGCCATACGAGCTGGGCGACGGGCGGGTCGCGTCCCTCCATCGGCTCGAGCACCATCAGCGCAGCGCCTGATGAATTGCTGCGCGTCGAGCAGGTGTCGGCGAGGATCACGATCGGGGCTTCCAGGCCCTTGGCGCCATGCACCGTCATCACCCGCACCTCGTCGCGGCCCTGGTCCATGTCACGGCGAATCTCGGGCGAGGCGCCGGCCAGCCAGTCGAGAAAGCCCTGCATCGAGGGCGGGTGCGACTCGTCGTAGCGGATGGCCAGATTGAGGAACTCATCGATCGCGTCGCCCGCTTCCGCGCCGAGCCGGCCGAGCATCTCGGCCCGCCTCCCTTCGCGGTCGAGCAGGGCGGAATAGAACTCGAAGGGTGGCAGGAAGTCGGCGCGTGCGCGCCAGCGCTTCATGGTTGCGCCAGCAGCTCCAAAGCGCTCGGCCTTGGCGCCGGACGCCAGCAGCGCCGACCAGAGCGAGCCGCGCCGGCCGTGGCTGATCGCAAGCAGGTCGTCGTCATCGAGCCCAATGAGCGGGCTCTTCAAGACGCTCGCGAGGCTGAGGTCGTCCTCGGGCAGCAACAGCACCTGGCCGAGCGCCACCAGATCCTCGACCGCGATCTGCTCGGTGACCCGGATGCGGTCGGCACCGGCCGCCGCAATCCCGCGCGCCTTCAACGCCTTGATCATGGCGGGCGCGAACGGGTTGCGGCGGCGCACCAGCACGAGGATATCGCCAGCGCTCACCGGCCGGTTCTGCGAGGCGAGGACCTCGCCCGTCCGCAGCCAAGCCGCGATCTGATCGGCGATGCGGCCGGCGAGCCGTTGCACTGGCGCAGCGTCGGTCGCGTCATCGAGCGGCGACCACGGCTCGGCATTTTCCATCTCCTCGGCTGCTTCCGTCGGCCAGATCTCGACAAGCCCGCCCGCGCCAGCACGCTGCGGCTGGTGGCGGACAGGCGCCGGCAGCGCGGTCAGGCCGGGAACCCGGGCGGGATCGGCAAAGACGAGGTCGACCGCCTGCAGCACCGGCGCGACCGAGCGGAACGACATGGTGAGCGGCACGCCGTGGAAGGTCCTGCCGGCGGCACGCACACGCGCGCCGAAGCGGGCTTCCATCTGCGAGAACATTGCCGGCGCAGCGCCCTGGAAGCCGTAGATCGACTGTTTCTCGTCGCCGACCGCGAACACTGTGCGCAGACTGTCGCCTGCACCAGTCCCGGCGAAGAACTCGGCGGCGAGCGCGTCCACGATCTGCCATTGCGAGGGCGCGGTATCCTGCGCCTCGTCGACCAGGATGTGGTCGAGGCCCTCGTCGAGCTTGTAGAGCACCCAGGCCGTCGCCTCGCTCGATGCCAGCAGCCGCTCGGTTGCGGCGATCAGGTCGTCGTAGTCGAGGCCAGCCTGGCTGGATTTTCGCTCGGCATAGCCTTGCAGCACATTGTCCGCGAGTCGAAGGAGAGCGACACTGGCCTCCACCACCTCGGTTGCCCGCAGCTCGGCATGGAGCCCGGCGAAGCGCCCGGCGGCACGGTCGAGCCTGTCCGTCGTCGTGGGGTGAGCCTGCCGGGTGCCCTTGGTGACGAGGTTCTTGTGGGGTGCTCCCTCCTTGGTCAGGAAGAAGCCGGCGAAGAATTTGGCACGGGCTTCCTCGCTCTTGGCTCCGATCGCGGGCTGGAGGCGCACGGCTGCTTTCCTGTCGTTGGCGCTGCCCGAGAGCAGCGCCGAGACGGCGTCGCCGATCTCCGTGGCGGTCAGCAACCCCGCGATCGCCTCGGTCGATCCCGCGATCGTCGCGTTGGCCGGGACTGCGAAGCGAGCGAGCAGGCCGGCGCGGATCGAGACGAAGGGATCGTGCGGGTGATCAGCCGCCACGATCAGCGCCTGGATACGCTGGCGCAGCCGTACGGCGCCGAGCATCAGCTCGTCGAACCGGCTGTCGCCGGCATGGCGGGCAACCAGCCGCAATGCATCGGCCGTCGTGCCTTCGCGATCGGTTGCGGCCCGCGAGAGCGTTGCCGTGATGGCGCCGCCGAGCAGGCTGCGTGCGTTCTCCTCGTCGAGGATCTCGAAATTGGGCGGCACGCTCGCCTCGATCGGGAACCGCTGCAGCAAGCGCTCGGCAAAGGCATGGATGGTCTGGATCTTGAGGCCGCCAGGCGTTTCGATGGCAATCGCAAACAGCGTTCGCGCCCGGCTCGTCTCTGCTGGCGTCGGCGTGCGGCCGAGCACTTGCGTCAGGTCGTCGTCGAGAGCCGCTGTTGCCGCCGTCGGCCAGCGGGCGAGCCGATCGAACAGGCGGTTCGACATCTCGGCCGCCGCCGACTTGGTGTAGGTGAGGCAGAGAATGCGGTCAGGCGCGGTTCCAGCGAGCAGCAGCCGCAGCACGCGCTCGACCAGCACGTAGGTCTTGCCGGTGCCGGCATTGGCCGCGACCCAGGCCGATGCAAGCGGGTCGGCCGCACGGGATTGGGCGGCGCGTGTTGCCGCAAAGTCCTGGGATTGCCCAGCGTTCTCGGTCATCTCAGTCATCGCCGCCGCCCTCGCCGTCAGCCCACTCCTTGACGCGGGCGAGATGGGCGTAATCGTCGTATCGGTAGCCTTCCTTGAAGTCCGGGCGTCGCAGCGCGCGGTAGGGTGTCGTCGGGTCGTCGAAGCGCGCGACCAGCCGCTGGAGGCCCGCTAGCGCTGCCTGGCCCAACGCTGCGATGTCGGGCACATCGATTGCCTGCTCGAGCCCGGGCGGCTCGCCGCCGGTCGCCTTCACATAGCGCAGGCCCAGCACCGGCATGGGCGAGCCTGCAAGGCCCTCGAAGCCAGCAGCTGCCGCGATCGCAGCTTCGAGCGCGAGCTGGGGGGAAGCGCCTGAAGCGACCCGTTTGAGGGTCGGCACACTCCCCGATTTGTAGTCGGTGATGACGATGCCGCCTTGCGCCAGCACGTCGATCCGGTCGGCGCGGGCGGTCAACCGGAATGGGCCACCCGGCGCCGCGAATACGAGTGCCCCCTTGACCTCGGCGAGGTGGCGCAAGACGCCGCGCCGGCGCTCGGGCTCGGTATCGGCGAACCATTCGGCGAAGCGGGCGAAGCGCGGCTGCCAGAATGCGATGATGCGCGGGTGAGCGGCCAGGCCCGCCAGGACGGCGATGGCATCGGCTTCGAGCTGGGCTGCGGTGTCGTCGGGCAGCGTGGTCGGATGGCGCGCGGCGAACCGGCTCAACGCCTCGTGGATCATCTGCCCGCGCAAGCGCCCGTCTGGCATGCCGCCAAGCGCGGGCATTGGCTCGAGCTTCAGGATGATGCGGGCGTAGAGCTTGTAGGGATTGCTGATCCAATCCTCGATCCGGGTCACCGACAACTGCCGCGGCCGCACGGCCAGCGCCGGGCACGGCTCGGGCGCGCGCGCTCGCGGGCGCTGTGGGGCATGGTCGCGCTGGCGCGCCCAGGCGAGCCAGGGCTCGGCCGGATCGGACGCGAGCGCGTCCGCGATACCCAGGCCCCGCAGCAGCGCTTCGATCCTGAGCAGCCAGCGCGAGGCGACTGTCGGGACGCCGCCGGATTTCTCCGCGCGCGTCAACACCACTCGGGGTGCCGCCAACAGCGAGGTGAAGTCGTGCGCCGAATCGCCGATGCGGGCTTCGGGCGAGGGCAGGCCGAGCGCACGCAGCATCGGCCGGTTGAGCCAGGGATCGGGCTCGGCAATCTCGGGCCAGGTGCCGTCGACGAGGCCGCCGAGGATGACGAGATCGGGGGCGAGCAGGCGGGATTCGAACGGTCCCCAGATCGAGAGGCGCGGATGGGCGGGCAGTGTCGGGCGCACCACCTCCCCGGCGACGAAGCTGCGATAGAGCTCGGGGTACTCGGCGAGGCGGATCGAGGGGTGCGGCAGGCTCTGATCCATCAGGCCGGCGATGAGCGTCGAGGCCGCCTCGCCCGCTTCATCGGCATAGAGCGGGTCGGGCGAGCCCTGCTCGTCGAGCGCGATCGCCTCGGCGGCTTCGGCGTGGGCAGCCGCAAAGACTGCGAAGCTGTGCTCGGCGCCATCGCGACCGAGGTCGAGCAATGGCGAGAGCGCCTGCTGCAAGCGGTCGAGCAATTGCTCTGCCTGGGCGCGATCCTCCCCCGACTGGCGCGCAATTGCCGGATGCGGCGCGAGCGGGCGCTCGTCGGCTTCCTCCAGCGAACGGGCGAGTGCCGCGCGGATGCTGGCGAGCCCTTCGCCCAGATAGATGCGCCGGAACGCGAGCAGCTCGAGCCCGCGTGCCGCGCGCCTGACCTCGCCCGCTGGCAGCCCGAGCCGGGTGAGCGGATGTTTCAACAGCGCCATCACCGCGGCCGGCCGGAACCGGCTGGCGATCACCTCGGCGATCAGATCGAGAAAGGCGCCGGGCGCGGTCTTGGCGAACGGGCGGCCGGCGGAATCATCGATGCGGATGCCCCAGGCTTCGAGCCGGATGGCGACCCGGCGCGCGAGGATGCGATCTGGCGTCACCAACGCGGCGGAGAGGCCCTTCTGCTCGGCGGCATGGCGCAGCATCAGGGCGATCGCCTCGGCCTCCTCCTCGGCGTCGGCCGCTTCCAGCCGGGTGATGCCTGCGAGCGCGGTCTTCACGCGCTCGGGTGCCAGCGTCTCGGCGAGCCGGCTCCATTCGCCGGTCGCTGCCGGTGGGCACATGGCGGCCTTCAGGAAGCGGGTGCGATCGAGCGTGCGGGCATCGGGCGCGGATCCAGGCAGCCAGGCGATCTCCTCGATCCTCACTCCCAGCTCGCCGACGAGCTTGCCGAGCCGATGCTGGGGATGGGAGGGCGCATCGCGTGCGATCGTCGCGAGCTCGGCCTCGCTCAGCGTCAGATCGAGACCCGGCAGCACGAGGGCACCCTGCGGCAGGCGTGCGACCGCGCGCATCAGCCGGGCGGTCGCCGGCACGCTGCCGGTGACACCTGCGACCACAACCGGAACGGGGCGAGCCTGCAGCCGCTCGATCTCGGCCTCCAGCAGCATGCGCCGCCGTTCGGCCGGCGAGACGGTGCCTTGCGATTGCAGATAGAGGGGAAGCTGCTCGGTGGCGATCCTGAGGAACTCGATCGTGCGCTGCCAATAGGCGGCATGGTCCTCCGGCACCAGCTCGGCCAGCCGGCTGAAGTCGGCCTCCTCGGTCTCGACCATGTCCATCAGCCGGGCGAGCTCGGTCGCGAGGTTCGCGGCCTGGGCAGGCGAGCGGATGATGGTCGCCGGCGGCTCGGACCCGAGGCCGCCCGCGTCTTGCTCCCGCCGCTGTCGCTTGGCCCATGCCAGCACGAAGCCCGTCAGCACGAGCCTGCGTTCGAGCGTCCCGATCGCGGGCGCCAGCTCCAGCATGTCGTTGGCGGCTTGGCGGGACAGCGCCGCACCCAGGATGAGGCTAGCCTCCTCGTCGCCCTCGGCGATCGCGCGAATGCGCGGCAGCAGCAGGGCGCGCTCCTTGGAGACCATGAGGAAAGCTCGAGCCATGGCGCGGGCGGCGCGCCGTGTCGGCAGCAGCAGGAGCAGCCGTGGCAGATCGCCTGCTCCGGGCGTTCCTCCCGCGGGTAGCGTGCCGGCCAGGATCGCTCGTGCGACCGCCGGCAGGAACGGCACGCCGGGCGGGACCGTGAAGATCCCTCCGCTGCCCTCTGCTCGAGGTCGCGCGTCAATAGAAATGGTCGCCACTCTCGATGAACCTCTCGGCTGCCACCAGCGCCGCCGGATCACCCACATGCATCCAGAAGCCGTCCTGGCGCATGCCGAACAGGCGGCCGTGCTCGATCGCGGTGCTCCAGGGACGGTTGAGCGAGAACGGACCCGCGGGCGAGCCTTCCAGCAGCCGCGGATGGAGGATCGAGATGCCGGTGAAGACGAACGGCACCACTTCTTTCTCACGGCGGCGACGCAGTGCGCCGTCCTGGGCCATGGCGAAGTCGCCCAGGCCGTCATAGCCGAGCGCGTGGGCGGCGGAGGCGAGCAGCAGGAGCGCGTCCATGCGCGTCCCGTCCCACAGCGCGGCCAGGCGCGCGAGGCTGTTGCTGGCGCCCCCCACCGAGAATGAATCCGAGTTGCAGACGAGGAAGGGCTCAGTACCCAAGTGTGGCAGCGCCTTCCGCACGCCGCCGCCGGTCTCGAGCAGCTCGGCGCGCTCGTCCGAGATGACGATGCGAGGGCAGGCACGATTGGCGAGATGAGCCTCGAGCTGGTCCGCGCGATAGTGGACGTTGACAACGGCCGTCTCGATGCCGGCTTCGCCGAGGCGGTCGAGCACGTGATCGATCAGCGCTTTCCCCGCCACCTCGATCAGCGGCTTGGGCCGCTCGTCGGTCAACGGGCGCATGCGCTGCCCCAGGCCCGCGCCCAGCACGATTGCCCGCTGCGGCCGCCAGCTCATCGGCGCTCACTCCCCTCAGATGCCGAGCACCCGCCCGCGCTGGTTTCGCGGGAATGCATGCTCGTACCAGGCCGCGAGCCCGGCAAGCTCGCGATGGCGGAAAGACCGGTCGAGATAGCCCCAGAGCCGCGGCATGTGGCGGACATAGCCGCGCTTGCCGTCGCGCATGGCGAGGCGGGCGAAGATGCCGAGGATCTTGGTGTTGCGCTGCGCGCCGAGGATGGCATAGGCGGCAAGGAAATCCTCCCGGTCGAAATCGGCGTGCTCGGCTCTAGCGCGTGCACAGTAGTGGCCGAGCAGGCGCTCTTCAAGCTCAAGGGGCACGTCGAGGCGGGCATCCTCCAGCAGCGACACGAGATCATAGGCGCGATGGCCCCGCATCGCATCCTGGAAGTCGATGATACCCACCGCCCCGATGCCCGCGCGGTCGGGGAGGCGCAACAAATTGGGAGAATGGTAGTCGCGCAGCACCCAATGCCGGGAGCAGCGCGCGATGCGCTCGATCAAGGGCTGCCAGAGCGCGAGGAACTGCGCGCGTGCGGCATCGGGAATGGCCTGGCCGTGCAGAGCCGGCCAGTACCAGTCGGCCAACAGCTCGATCTCGATCCCGAGCGCACCGTGGTCGTAAGCGGCCACCAGATGCGGCGCCGCGCCCGGCAGCGGCAGCTCGGCTGGCAGCTCGTGTTGCCCGAGCGCGACCAGCACGTCGACGGCGGGCCGGTAGAGCGCTTCGATCGGCACGCCGGCCCCGATCAGGGTGCCGTAGACGTCGTCGCCCAGATCCTCGGTCAGGAGGAAGCCAGTGTCCAGATCGGCGGCGATGATCTCGGGTGCCGACAGTCCGTACCCGCGCAAGCAATTGGCGATGGCAACGAAGGGGCGGACATCCTCGGCCAGATGCGCGACCTGGCTGTAGGGCTTGCCCTCGCGCACCGGTGGGCCGTCGGGCTGGCGCGGGCTGTCCATCAGCACGGCCGGGCCGCTCGGGGTTGCGATCCGCGCATAGGCCCGGCGCGAGGCGTCGCCCTGCAGGAAGGCCGGCCGGCTCTCGCTGCAGCGTGCGCTGTCGGCGAACCGCATCATCGCCTCGATCCGCACGAGCCGCTCGGCCCAGCCGCCATGGCCGACGAGCGTCACATTGCGCCGGTCGGGCGCGGCGGTCTCTGCGAGCTGGAGATCGAGGCGGGCCTGCACGGCGAGATCGCCCGCCCGCTCCGGCCATTCGAGAATGACGGCGCCGGTGCCGAGCGCATTCTCGAGCCCGGTCTCGTGGACCTCGTCAGGAGCTCGGATGCGATAAAGATCGAAATGGTGGATCGGCACCCGCAGCTGCTCATAGGATTGAACGAGCGTAAAGGTCGGACTCGGCACCTCCACGGCCTCGCCCGCCACCGCCTCGATCAGGGCACGCGCAAACGTCGTCTTGCCGGCGCCCAGGTCACCAGTGAGCGCGACCAGGTCGCCAGACCTGACGAACAGCGCCACGTAGCTCGCGAGGCGTGCGAGGGCGGGTTGCGAGAGGGCGGGGAGGGATAGCGAGGTCGACATAGCCCGAGCCGCTATCACGGTTGTGGGCAGCGAGGCAAACCGTCGATGGCGCGGGACGCCGCCTCACGCCACCTGGCGCGCACGCGAGGCTATCGCCGGCCGGCGCGGGCTGGAGGCGGCCGTGCTCGCCGGGAACCGCACCGTCACCTTGGTGCCCTTGCCGGTCTCGGATGACAGCGTGACGTCGCCGCCGTGCAGCTCGACGAGGCTCTTGACGAGGGCGAGGCCCAATCCCGCGCCGCGATGCTTGGAACCGCGCGCCCGGCTCTCGAAACGCTCGAACACGCGGGCCTGCTGCTCCTCGGGAATACCGGTGCCTTCGTCCTCGATGGTGAAAACGATCATCTGATCGACGCGCTGGCAGGCGAGCCTGATGCGGTGGCCGGGCTCCGAGAAGCCGATCGCGTTCGAGAGCAGATTGTAGAGCACCTGCTTGACGCGGTCCTCGTCGGCGACCAGCTCCTTGGCGTCGGGCGCGATCTCGATGTCGAGGCGCAGCCGTGCCCGCCCCAGCCGCTCGCGCACACCCAGCGCCGCGGCGTCCACCACCGCTTCGATCGCGACCGGCGCGAGCTTCAGCTCGAAGGCGCCGGCGTCGATGGTTGCCAGATCGAGAATGTCGTTGATGATGGCGAGCAGCGTTTTCGAGGAGGTGCCGATATCGCCCAGATACTCCCATTGCTTGCCGTTGAGCGGCCCGGTGCGCGGGTTCGCCAGCAATTCCGAGAAGCCGATGATGTTGGTCAACGGTGTGCGCAGCTCATAGGACACGTGGCTGATGAACTGGCTCTTCAGCCGATCGGCCGTCTCGAGCGCCTCGGTCTTCTCGATCAGCGCACGCTCGACGCGCTTGGAATCGGTGATGTCGATGCAGGTGAGCAGCACCGCGCCATCGGGCAGCGGCACGCCGGCGTAGGCGATCACGCTGTCGTCGGGGCGGATCATCTGGCCTTCGAGTTTCTGGCGCTCGTCGCTGATGCCGGTGACGGCGCGTTTCAGCCGGCGCCAGGTCCGCTCGTCGTCGTAGAGCACCTTGCAGCGCCGGATCACCTCGTCGATATGGGGCTCGCGCTCGAGGTCCTTGGGGTTCAGCCGCCAGATGCGGGCGAATGCCGGATTGAAGAGGCGGAGCTTGCCGTCGGTCGCAAACACCGCCGCGCCCTCGCGCAGATGGTCGAGCGTCTCGCTCTGCACCGAGATCAGCGCATTGTTGCGGCTTTCGAGTGCGAGCCGCTCGGTCACGTCGTCATAGAGATAGCTGACGCCGCCGTCGGGGCGCTGCTCGGCGACGACGTGGACGGTCGAGCCGTTGGGCAGATGCCACCAGTCCTCGAGCTCGGCCTGCGTGCCGTAGCAGGCGAGCTGGCGTGCCTTCCAGACCCGATAGTCGGCTTCCTCCGGCAACTGGCGGCGCTCGCGCAGCCCATCGAGGATCTCGCCGTCCTTGGGGTGGCTCGCCAGCCAGTCGGCATCGAGCTTCCAGAGCTGGCGATAGGCCTCGTTGCAGAAGGAGAGACGTTGGTCGGGGCCGAAGATGGCGACCGCGGTTGCAACCCGGTCGAGGGTGCGGTCATTGGCGGCGATGTGGCGGGAGAGCTCGCCCTTGGCCGATTCGATCGCCGCCACGTCGGTCGCGATCATGGCGCTCGCTTCCCCGATCGGCAGGCCGAGCACGTCGAAAGCGCGCCGCTCGCCGCCCACCACCGTGTTGACCCGCTCGCGATAGCTGCGGCGGGTGGCGATGCGCTGGTCGAGCGCCTTGCGGTGACGCTGCTCGAGCAGCTCCACCTGGCGCTGGCGCACGTCGTCGGGCGAGCGCGCGCCGACTGCCCGCACATAGGCCTGGTTCACCCATTCGATGCGGCCGTCGGAGCTGCGCCTGAGGATCGGCATCGGGATCGCTTCCAGCAGCGCCTCGGCCAGTTGCAGGGAATGTGCGAGTTGCTGGGCGTGCTTGCCCGCTTCGGCCAGATCGGCCCGGGCGCCGCTCGCCTCGCGGATCTTGAGCACCGCGCGACCGCCGGCGAGCTGGCCGTCGATCTCGACGATCGCGCCTGCAAGAGTGGTGGCGGTCAGGCCGAAAGGCCGGCCCGTGGCGATGAAGCCGTGGAGATGTGGCGCCAGCATCGCCGCGCCCGCCGCGTCGAGCCAGCGCTCCGGCCGCATGATGTCGCCGGCGGTGCGCGGTACCCCGCAATGGGCCGGCAGGCTGTAGGCGGCGAGGCGCTGGGGCTCGCCGCGGACGAACAGCAGCAGTGCATGGGTTTCGAGCCGGGTCAGCGCTTCCGCCGTCGCGAGCTCGTGCTCGAGGGCGCGGGCGCGCTGGCGCTCGGCTTCGATCACAAGGGCAGCCCGGCGCGCCATCCTGAGCGAGATGGCGCCCGCCGCCACCACGAACAAGAGGGCGCCCGTCAACAGGCCGAGCAAGGCGATGTCGGTCAGTCCCAGCGTGCCGAGCGCGGGAGGAACCCGGCCTGCCACCGCGATCACCAGCACCAGCACGGAGGCCAGACTGGCAACCATGAGCCCGCCAAGGCTCGAAGCAGCCCATCGCGTTCCGCGTGCAGGTTCGAGCGTTCCGCGTGCAGGTTCGAAAGTTCCGCGACCTGTTTCGACCGCTTGCATTCCGTTCTTCCGATGATTGGCTGGTTGTGCTCCGAGCGACGCGAGCACCAGCTGCTCGGCGGCGCTTCAGGCCATTGATTTCATTGAGACGAATCGAATTTCATTATGCGTGTGTTCGCGCCTTCTGGCGAGGGGGAATCGACATCGGATTCACCGCGGTCGCGGGACGTGGTGTGGCGGCCACGGCGGCAGTGTCGGGCGCCAGCCGCGGCAGAGCGTCGTCTGGGCGTGATCGGCGGCATCAATGAGGTCCCGCAGCCGCTGCGGCCTCGGCATCGACCTCGCGCACGCGGTCGGGGTTGGGGCAAAGCTCGCGCGCAACGCCCGTTCCCGCGCCCGTCATTGACCTGTCACTCGGCCGGTGCAACACGTCCCCGCCATGATGACGAGCGTCTTCCCAGCACTGCCGGTCCGCACTCTCTCCGTGCGGCTCGTCCTGTCGCGGCAGGCCGCGGCCCAGTCTGGGTGCCGATGTCCTCCATTGCCGGGGCGTCGCCGGAACGCCGGTCGTGACCAGCCCGTGGTCTGCCGGCCAGCGGGCGCTGTGACATGACGGGCCCGCGCTTTGCCATCTACTATGCCCCCGAGCCCCAGAGCCCGCTCTGGCGCTTCGGGTCGTCGGTCATCGGCTACGACGCGGCGAGCGGCAACGAGCTCGCGAGCATGCCCGTCGCCGGCCTCGATGCTGCCGGCTGGGCGAGGCTGATCGAGGACCCGGGCCGCTACGGCTTCCATGCGACACTGAAGGCGCCGTTCCATTTGCTGCCAGGGCGGACGCGCGACGAGCTGATCGCGGCGCTCGAAGCGTTCGCGCGCGCGCGCCGTGCCCTCCCGCTCGGCCGGCTGCGGTTGGGTGCCATCGGAGCATTCCTGACGCTGCAGGCGCCGGATGCCGGGCCGGAGCTGGAGGCGTTCGCCCAGGACGTGGTCGAGGCCTTCGAGCCGTTCCGCGCCCCCCTCGATCAGGGGGACCGGCAACGGCGGTTGGCCGCGCCGCTCTCCGACCGGCAGCGCGACTACCTCGACCGCTTCGGCTATCCCTACGTGGGCGAGGAGTTCTGCTTCCACATGACGCTCGCCGGCCCGGTCGAGCCGGCCATGCACGCAACCGTCCTCGCCGCGCTGGCCGCGAGCTACGCGGCTGCGGTGGTGGATGCGCCGACAACCCTCGAGCGCATCGTCCTGTTCGAGCAACTGCGCCGCGACGGCGCCTTTCGCATCGTCGCCGCCAGCCGTCTCGGCTGAGCCAGCCTTGTCGCCGGGCTGCCATCAGGCTCGGATCGTCGGCGATGATCGAAGCAGCCCTGGCATCCTCCCGCTTTGGCTCGGGCGCGGTCAGGGCGATGGCGTCGAAACCCGGCCGATCCCGCCGTAGTAACCGTTCCAGGCGAACCAGTAGGCGATGTGGCCGGGCAGCCGGGGGAAGCTCTCGCCGGCGGGGCCGATGAGCGCGTCCTCGCTGAGCCGCCATTCGAGGGCGCCCGCGAGCGGCCGGTCGGGGCTCGCGCCCTTCGAGAACGTCCGGCCGTCGGTGCGATAGGCGCGCACGGTGCGCGTGGCCGCATCGCCGATGAGGACCAGGTCGATGACGCCGGCCCTGTCGTTGACGACCGCGCCGCCCGCGAACAGGGCGAGCGGCCAGGACTGCTCGATCCCCGACGAGCGCAGCGCGAACACATGATCCTTCTGTTTGAACCTCGTCTGATCGACCTTGGCCGGGAACATCAGGTCCGGGCTGGCGAAGTACTCGCCATAGGGCAGACCGGGGCGATAGTCGCGCGCATGGCCCGTCGCGATGGCGAGCACCTTCGTCTCGGGGTGGTGCGCCAGCCAATCGGCCCAGGTGGTGATCGCAACCGGCCGGGCCCGCAACTCGATGCCCGACCCGGTGAGAGGCCCGACCACCGGCCGCCCAGTGAACTGGTTCCAGAGCGAGTGGGTCGCGCTGTCGTACATCAATTTGTTGGAACGGAAGAGGAACCCCGACGAGCCGAACACGAACGGCTCGGGGCGGCCGGCGATCGCCGTCTCGAACAGGATGCCCGATCCGCACAGCGTGCAGTAGGCAAGGCTCACCGGCACGCCCCCGATCACGTCGTTGAGCATCTCGTGCCAGTCCATGATGCGCAGCGGATAGGCGCGGATGTCGCCGTTGATCTCGATGCCGAACACGAGCTCGTCGGGGGTGAGGTAGGCCGCCTGCGCGGGTGCGATCAGCTTGGGGTTGGTCAAGGCCGGAATCCCATCCTTGAGGACGCCGCCCCAGGTGATCTCCTCGAGCCGGATCTCGTGGGCGATGCCGGGCTGCAGGAACACGCCGAAATTGTCGTCGAGCAAGCGGAAAATTCGCGATTGGAAATCATCGAACCCCGCGAACGGCTTCACCTCCGGATGGGTCTCCTGCCAGAGCATCCATTGCGACCAGAGAGCCCATCGGTCGAGCGGACCCTTGCCCGGCTCGACGCCGGCGAGCTTCTCCAGAGCGGCGGCCAGATCGCCCCCGCTCGGGGCGAAGCGGAGTGCGAGAACGAGTGCGGGGATCGCGTCCGGCTTGCCGCGGCTGACGAAATAGTCGATCGCCGCCTTGCGGTAGGTCGTCACGGGGGAGATGAGGTTCATCGCCTGCTCGACGACCTCTCCCCTCGTCTCGCCACGCGACGGTCCGGCGAGCTGCGGCAGCAAACCGAAGAGGGCGAGCACGAGGAAAATGGGCCGGCGCATGGTTCACTCCTGGCGGCTTTGCCGATGATCTTCCCACGGCGCCCGGGTCTCGCGCCCTCACGTTTTCAGCAAATGACCGTGAACACTCGTGTCCTGTCTCCGAAATACGCTCAACCTCGCAGCGTCCTCTGAAGCGTATTTCGGAGATGAAAGGACACTAGCAACTCTATGATTCTAGTGTGGTTTCGCCTCGCAAATGCCACCCCCGAGCCAGCCGCGGATGCTGGATGGCATTTGCGAGACACCACACTAGCTGGCCCCATCCCCCACCACCCGCTATGAACTCCGAGCAATCCAGACATCGGGTGAGATTGGCATGGCAAACGTGGTGGTCGTCGGCTCGCAGTGGGGCGACGAGGGCAAAGGCAAGATCGTCGACTGGCTGTCGGAGCGCGCCGACATCGTGGTGCGCTTCCAGGGCGGGCACAATGCTGGCCACACGCTCGTCATCGGCGGCGTCACCTACAAGCTTTCGCTGCTGCCCTCGGGCATCGTCAGGCCGGGCAAGCTCGCCATCATCGGCAATGGCGTGGTGGTCGATCCGTGGGCGCTCGGCAAGGAGATCGCCGAGCTGAAGGTCAAGGGCATCGCCATCAGCCGCGACAACTTGCGGATCGCCGAGAACGCAACCCTCATCCTGCCGCTGCATCGCGAGCTCGACGCGCTGCGTGAGAACGCGGCCGGGGCCGCCTCGATCGGCACCACCATGCGCGGCATCGGGCCGGCCTACGAGGACAAGGTCGGGCGCCGCGCCATCCGGGCCCAGGACCTCGCCAACCTGGCGACGCTGCCGCTGAAGGTCGACCGCACGCTCGCCCACCACAATGCGCTGCGCCGGGGTCTGGGCGTGCCCGAGATCGACAAGGCCGGCCTGCTGGCTGCGCTGGAAGCCGTCCGCGGCGAGATCCTGCCCTACGTGGACACGGTCTGGCTGCTGCTCGACCGCGAGCGCCGCGCCGGCAAGCGCATCCTGTTCGAAGGTGCCCAAGGTGCCCTCCTCGATGTCGATCACGGCACCTATCCCTATGTCACCTCATCGAACACGGTGGCGGCCAACGCGGCAACGGGCTCGGGTGTCGGACCCGGCGCGATCGGCTATGTGCTCGGCATCACCAAGGCCTATACGACGCGGGTCGGGCAGGGACCGTTCCCGACCGAGTTGAAGGACGCGACCGGCGAGCGGTTGGGCGAGCGCGGCCGCGAGTTCGGCACCGTGACGGGCAGGAAGCGGCGCTGCGGCTGGTTCGATGCCTGCCTGGTGCGCCAGACAGCCAAAGTCGCCGGCATCGACGGCATCGCCTTCACCAAGCTCGACGTGCTCGACGGCTTTTCCGAGCTCAACGTCTGCGTCGGCTATCGGCTCGACGGGCGCGAGATCGAGCATCTGCCCGCCGGCCAGTTCGCCCAAGCCCGCGTCGAGCCGATCTACGAGACGATGCCGGGCTGGCCCGAATCGACTCGAGGCGCCCGCTCCTGGAGCGAGCTGCCGGCCGCCTGCATCAAATACGTGAAGCGGGTCGAGGAGCTGATCGGCGTGCCGGTCGCCCTGCTCTCGACCTCGCCAGAGCGCGACGACACCATCCTCGTCACCGACCCGTTCGCGGACTGAGCGAGCCCGTAGCCGCCCTACAGACCCATCGCCTCGGCGTAGCGCCGCTGGAAGCCGTGCACGGCGTTCTCGGAGAGGCCGGGCTGCCTGGGATCGATGACGAAGCGGCCCTGGCGGTAGCCGAGCGACTGCAGGCCGTCGTGCACGGAGAGGCAGATCCCCTCGTCCTCCGGCCACAGCACGTTGCGGACATACTCGATCCGCTCGGTCGGCAGCGGCTCGCCCGGCACCACCAGCGTCATGCTCATGAAGTCGGTCGACTCCGGGCCGGTCGGCAGGAACCGGAACGCGTTCAGTGTCCGCGAGCCCGGGAACAAGCCGAATTCGCTCGAGGGGAACATGTGCCAGTAATTGTTGATCTTGACGGGGGCATCTTCGGCGACGGTGTAGGCTTGGCTCTTCAGATTGAGCGCGGAGGCGGCGCTCTTCGTCCAGTTGCCATGCACGGTGCAGACATAGGTGCCGATATCGACGAGATCGACGAAGGCCTTGTGCGCCGGGCCACAATGGTAGCATTCGAGGCAGTTCTCGGCGAGCACCTTCCAGTTGAACGGCGAGGTGGGCGCAAGGCCGAGATCGCCCTGCCCGCCGGGCGCCATCTCGAGCTGCTCGACCCAGGGCATATCGGCCTTCATGTCGGCGAGCATGTCGCCATGGGTCTCGTCGATCGAGGCGGCATCGGGATCGAGATTGGCGAACAGGAAGCCGAGCCGCTCCTCGACGCGGATGGGTTTCAGGCTATACTCGGCCGGATCGAACCCGTCCATTCGGCTGGTCGCGCGGGCCGTGCGCAGGCCGCCGTCGAGGTCATAGATCCAGGCGTGATAGGGGCAGACGATGGCGGTGCGCGTGTTGCCCTTGCCTTTCAGCAACTGGTGCGCCCGGTGCTGGCAGACATTGAAGAAGCCGCGGATCGCGCCGTCGTTGCCGCGCAGCAGGAATACGTTCTGCCCGACGATGCGGCTGGTCACGTAGTCGCCCGGCTCCTTCAGCGCGCTCCGATGGCTGACCAGATGCCAGCTCTTGTAGAAGATCTGCCGCTTCTCCGCCTCGAACACTGCCGGATCGCTGTAGAGATAACCCGGCAATGTGGGCGAGCGCGCAGGATCGGCCTCGAGCGGCCGGTAGTGCTGC
Source organism: Hyphomicrobiaceae bacterium (assembly GCA_031431235.1). GTDB lineage: Bacteria > Pseudomonadota > Alphaproteobacteria > Rhizobiales > Hyphomicrobiaceae > JANNSW01. The sequence continues at coordinate 18,711 of JANPDA010000018.1, read as the reverse complement.
CGGACGGGGCGGTCGACGTGGTTCATGGCGGCGTTTCCTCGCATGCGGAGCGCAAATCGAATTGTGCTCGTCAAGCTACCCCGTCGATCCATCATCGAGCAACAACCAACGAGGATTGCAAATGTCGCCAACGTCGTGGCTCGATCATTCAGCACCCGCCTTCCCGGCCGAGCCCGGCGACATGCCGGGCGAGAGCGGGGACCCGGGATTGAGGGACGCCGCCGGCATGTTTGGCCACTGGGCCCCGGATCGCCGCGTGCCGCAGCGTCCGGGGAAGCGGAAATCGCATGGATATGCCGGAACGCTCCGCTCGCTTGCGTTGCTGGCGGCAATTCTCGTGTCCCTACCTGCCTTTGCCGCCGAGCTGCGGCAGGTGACCTTTGCCTCGGCGCGGGCAGCCGGTGTCACCGAGCAGATGCTGACGGGCGAGCTGTACCTGCCGGAGGGATCGGGCGTGCATGGCGCCGTGGTGCTGCTGTCGGGCTGCTTTGGCGTCGAGGAGCTGCACCGGCAATGGGCGCGCGATTTCGCCGTCGCCGGCTATGCAGGGCTCGTCGTCGACAGCCTGAAGCCGCGCGGCGTGAAGGAGGTCTGCAACGATCCCTGGAAAGTCGACGTGATGCAGCGCGCCGAGGACGCCTATGGCGCCAAGCGCTACCTGACCGGGTTGAAGGAGATCGACCCGAAACGGATCGCGCTCGCCGGCTGGTCGCACGGTGGGTGGACGCTGCTGCACGCGATCTACCCGCGCCAGAAGCGGATCTCCGATCTGGTGAAGGCCGAGGGAGCGTTCGCGGCGGCGATCGCGGTCTATCCCTATTGCGACGTGTCGGAGAACTTCGAGATCCCCCTCCTCGCCCTGATCGGCGACGCCGACGACTGGACACCGAAAGGCCTGTGCGACGAGACTCTCGCGAAAGTGAAGGCAACGCCAGCGGTCGAGTATCAGGTCTATCCCGGCGCGACCCACTCGTTCGACGATCCGTTCGGGGCCGACGAGGCGGCGATCAAGGCCTGGATCGCGACCGAGCCGGCCGGCGCCGCGAGCCTGGAACCGGGCGGCGGCTTCCGCTATCTGGGCCACCTCATCAAGTATGACGCAGCGGCCCATGCCGATGCCAAGGCACGCGCCATGCGGTTTCTCGCGCGGAGCTTCCAGTAGGTCGGCGTCGCAAGGAGCGAGACCCGACAGCAAAGAGCGCGAGCGCCCAATGCCGGCCGCCGGGCCGGTCTCGTGAGCGCTCTGCGAGCGCGATTCTCCCTGTCGGGTTACGCCGCGCTTCGCGCTGGCTCAACCCGACAGAACACTGACAACCGCCCTGCCACGATGCTACGGTCGCCTCCGAAGCATCGCAATCGCGGGCCCGGCAGGATGCTGCGGCCAGCAGGAGAAGCCGATGACCAGCACAGCCCTGTTCGCCGAGATCTCGGCTCTCGCCGGCGACCCGGCCCGCGCCAGCATGCTGCATGCCCTGATGGACGGCCGGGCGCTGACGGCGGGCGAGCTGTCGCGCGTCGCGGGCGTGACGCCGCAGACGACGAGCGGGCACCTCGCACGCCTGGCAACCGCCGGCCTCGTCAGCGTCGAGCAGCAGGGCCGGCACCGCTATCACCGGCTCGCCACGCCATCGATCGCGCGGATGCTCGAAAGCATCATGCGGGTTGCCGCCGACCTCGCGCCCGTGCGGCGGCGCCTGTCGGTCGGACCGCGCGACGCCTCGTTGCGGCTGGCGCGCACCTGCTACGACCATTTGGCGGGCACGTTGGGGGTTGCGCTCGCCGACGCCTTGGCCGAGCAGGGCCATGTCGAGCTCGGCCCCGACGCGGGCATCGTCACCGAAGGCGGAATCGCCTTTCTCCGGCAACTGGGAGTTGCCATCGATCGTCCGAGCAAGTCGCGCCGGATCGCATGCCGGCCGTGCCTCGATTGGAGCGAGCGGCGAGCCCACCTCGCCGGCTCGATCGGGGCAGCGCTCTGCGCGCGCAGCTTCGAGGCCGGATGGGTCCGGCGTCTGGATGGCACGCGCGCCGTCGCCATCACGCCGAAGGGCAGACACGTGTTTGCCGAGCGGTTCGGCGCCGTTCTGCCATAGGCGGCCGCCACCCGCGCCTGCCGCGTCGGTCCCCCGCTCTCAGCTCGCCTGCTGCTCCGCCATCCAGAGTTTCGTCAGGTTGGAGACGGTCCAGCGCAACGTATCGGGCTTCACCGGCTTCTGCATGTAGTGCAGCCGCTCCGGCGGTCGGATCCGGTCATGAATGTCGTCGCTTTCATAGTCCGAGTAGCCAGTCACGAACACGATATGCACCTGCCGGTCGAGGCGCCGGATGGCCTCGGCCGTCATCAGCCCGTTGGGGCCCGGCGGCATCCGCATGTCGAGGAAGATCACCGAGTGGGGAAGGCCTTGCTGCAATGCGATTTGAACCTTGCGCAAGGCTGCGGTGCCGCTATCGGCATAGTCGAATTCGAGCGGGGTCTCCAGCCGGGTTTCCACGACCGGCGCGGAACCGAAGAGCTCGTGCTCGAGGTCCATCTGATGCTGTTGCTGACGGGGCATGCGCGAGATGAAGCGCTCGAACACGTAGCGATAGGACGCGATGACGCCGAGATCGTCATCGACGACGAGGACACGTGCCCGATCCGCGCTGGACATCGTCATGCTGCCTTCCGTTGCCTCTCGGCTTCCATCGGAAGCACGATATGGAATGTCGCCCCTTGGCCGGGGCCCGGGCTTTCGGCGAAAATGCGGCCGCCCATGCTCGCGATGGTGTTGGCACACCAATGCAGGCCGAGGCCGCCCTTCTTGTGCCGGCGCGTGCTGTTGCCGCGCCGGAACATCGTCTCGAGCCGATCCGGGGCAATGCCGTCGCCGTTGTCCTCGATGCTGATGTCGAGCATGAGTTGGTGCCGGTCGTATCCTGTCGCGAAATGCACTGCGATCAATCCCTCGCCGCGGTCGGCAGCCTGGATCGCTTCACCGGCATTGGCGAAGAGATTGCTCAAGACCTGCCGCAACATGATTCTGTCGCCGGTGACGACCGGACCGCTCGGCGGCAAATCGAACGCGATGCTCATGCCCCGGTCGCGCAGCGCGCTCGTCGAGGCCGCCGTAACCAGTTCCAGGATGTCGAGCGCCTCGCTCGGCCGCGTGGCGAGGGTCAGATCATTCTGCTCGGCGAGGAGCTCCTGCATCTCCTCGGTCGCTTGCGCCATCCGCCGCAACTGCTCGCTGCGCTCCTGGCGCTCGTTGCTCATCCGCACCGCGCTCGCCGCCAGATACTCTTTGAGCTTTTCGCGACGCTCGGGCGTCGAATCGGTGCTGGAGTACTCGCTGGCGGCCTTGGCAACACGGGCGACCCATGGAGCTTCATCGGATTCCTGCAGCAGGCCCGAGATGGTCGTGACCGGAACCAGGCAATTGCGCAGATTGTGCAGGGCGCTGACAGCGACTTCCGCCATGCCGCTGCGATAAGACTGCTCGCTCAGCCGGTCCTTCAGCTCGTTGACCTGGCGGACCATGCCGTTGAAACCGGATTGCAGCGTGCTGAGCTCGTCGCTGCCGCCGTCGCCCTGCAACTCGATCAACGCCCCGGTCGCGGTGACATCGGCCAGATGATCGCGCAGATGCTTGAGGCGCCTGATCGCAATCCGGTTGAGCAGGAGGCTGAGGAAGACGAGAACGAGCGCGCCGACGCCGGCCATGGCGAGCAAAGCCCAGTCGAGCACCATGCCCCCGGCAGCCGTGATGTCGCGCGGGCTGCGCACGGTGAGGAGAGCGAGCGGATTGCCTGCAAGATCGGGCAGGAGCGTTGCCCTGAGGATCGATCGGCCGTCGGCAATCATCGCGCGGGCGTGCGGCTGCGAGCCGAGCGAGGCAAACAGAGCGGACCGGAGCTCGTCGTTGGCAAAGGCTTGCGGCTCATCGACCGAGAACTGCACCTTGGTCTGCAGGGCAATCTGCGCCCGATCGAGCAGCTTGCCGACTACGATGACGCCAGCCGCCGGCCCTGTCCGGTCACTCTTCAGCACGGGCGCAACGGCGATCATCATCAGGCCGTTGCCGGTCGGGACGAATGCCGAGCTCGCATTGTTGGTCACGAGCGGGAGCAGCAGCGGACTATCGCTCGCCAGTGCCTGGCGCGCAAACTCCGGCAATGCCAACTCGGCCTTCGACTCCAGATCGTAGTTTCTGACCCATTTGATGTTGCCACCCCGGTCCGCGAACATCATCAGGTTGACGCCGAGTGCGCTGAATGCCTCCGCATTGAGATTCACGCTTTCATATTCGGGCAACTCGCCACCGATGAATCGAAACGTGTCATCCCAGGCTCCATAGTCTCGGGCTGGGGCAAGCACCTTCTGGAACTGGTCGTCGAGCGTCTCGACCACGCGCTTGTAGTCGGCCTCGGCGGCCCTGCGCTCGATGCCCTCGAACTCGGGCCGGATCGTCATGTTCAGGATCAATAGGTTGAGCCCCACGGACACGGCCAGCACCACGCCGAGGGCAGCATTGATTTTCGTGACAATGCGCATCGTCTGACCTGGTCCGGGAGGACGAGCGGCAGTGTATGACCGGCGAGCGTTAAGGTGGGGTTTACTGGAGCAGCTCACCGGCCGCCCAGTCGCGCCTTCGCCCCGTGGCTACGGATTTCGCCGCTCGTAGTTTGCGATGATCGCGCGGGCGCGCCGCGCGACAGCGTCGGCGATGACGGCCTGTCCTTCCGCGTTGGGGTGGAAGGCGCCCGAATAGGTGGACGCCAGCACGAGTTGGAACCAGCTCGTCGACTCGAAGCCCAGAGCGCTCTTCAGGAGCGCACCGCCCACATGGAAGTTGCCGGTGAGGAACGCATCGTCGGGTGTGCGGAACCAGCGCCGGCGCGGTGCATAGGGTTGGTAGTCGGCCGGATTGTAGGGTGCCCAGACACCCTTGACGCGGCGGGGAAAGTGCGTGTCGTCGCTCGCTTCGCCGGCCACACCCGGGATGCCTGAGCACAGGCCATGGCCGGCAAAAGCCTGGCGGTGGCCGTCCACATAGCTCCAGCCGAAGGAGCCGGCCGCCGTCCGCATGGTCCGGTCGAGCGCCTCGGCCGCCGCCTCGCCCTCGCGTGCCTTCTGCTCGCTGAGGCGGAACTCCGGATAGACGCCCATGCCGGCGCTGCCATCGGGACAAACGCTGCTGCCGTCCTCGAGCAGCGACATCACCGGATAGGCGGTCAGCAGCACGCGATCGGATTCGCTCCACGGGATGCTCAGATTGCCGTGCAGCGCCCGGTTGATCGCCTTGTAGCGTAATGCGAGCTCGGGCAGCTGCTCCTCGCCACGCTCTCGGTCGTAGATCTTGCCCATCCAGCCGCCGATCTTGCGCAACACGCTGGTGTCGTCGAGCACCGCATTGGCGACGAGACTGGCGAAGCCGATGTCGTTGCCCCCCACCGACAGCATCAGCAGATCGATGCGCCGGGCCTTCTCGCGTGGGCACCTGGCGATGAAGATATTGTCGAGCTCGGGGATCTGGCCATTCACCGAGAAGGCGGTCGGGTAGTTCTCCTCGACGACCGGCTCGCCGCCGCACTGGGCCTGTGCCGCCGAGCTCACCTGCGGCTTGTCGGGCTGGTCGGGCGCCCATTCGGTGCCGCGATAATGGATGAGCAGGCCGAACGTCGCTTCGGCGCCGGCACAGGCGAAGCTGACGAAGGTGACCGCGCGGTGCGGGTCCTCGAGCGAGAGTTGCAGCGCCGCCCTGACCTGATGGGAATAGAGCGAGCGATGGCAGGCCTGACTCCACCAGCGCGGTCCGTTGTCGAGAAAACCACGATCCCCGACCGTATCCCACGCGCCGATCCGGGTCGGATAGCCGGTGAGCGCGATACCCGCGGGCGAGGTGCCGTAGCTGGCATCACGCTCGCGCGACAACTCGACGGGCTGGTCGGGATTGCCTTCGCCCGAGCCGAACGAATCCCCCAAGCCGACGATGAACAGATCGCGCACCTTGACGGTCGCGAACGCGATCGACTCGCCGTCGACCGCAAGACTCACATCGGCACCCCCGGGAAAGGGGATCTCGACGACCGCTTTCTCGTCGCAGCGGCCGCTCTGCTCGGTCGTTCCCACTTCGCGAGCCGCCCCGGCCGGCACGATCCGCCAGGTGCACGCGGTCCAGGGGCGATCGATGCCGCGAGCTTCCAGGATCACCCGGTGGCGCTTGGGATTGACGTAGTCGGCGACCGGCCCGCAGGTGCCGTTCTCACTCGCTTCCGTCCGCCAGCAGGTATTGCGGTAGACGTCGCGCGCCCAGCCCTGCGGATTGAGGCTGGCGAGGCGCCGCTCGGCGGAGTGCACAGGCTCGAGCCGCTCGCCGGGCGACAGGCTTTCGTAGGCGAGGCGATGCGTGTCGGTGTCGCCAGGGTCGGCGAACAGGCGGAATGAATTCTCGACCCGCCACACGATCTCGGCGGCGGGCGCAGGCGTTGGAATCGCAAGTGCGAGGGCGGCGACGGCCACCATGATCGGTGCAACGATGCGCATCTGCTCTTCCCGCTGGGCGTGGCACAGCTAAGCGGCAATTGTGGAGACTTCGCGGTCGATCCGCAGCTCGAACCCTACCCGAACTTGCCCATTGCAGCCACGAGGCCGATGCGCCAGATGCGCGCAAGGCGGGAAATCGGTCGGATGCCGAGCCAGGAGCCACGGGCAGCCCGCTCGATCGCGCCGAGCTGGGCCTGGACGGTTGCGAGCGGCAAGAAGGCGGGGCGCGCCATGGCCGGCAGCGCGCCGACCGCCGCACAGGCTTCGCGATGGGCGTCGCGCGCGAGATCCGCCAGCTCGACGAGAGCCGCGGCCCGGCGATCCTCCACATCCGTCTCGCCATCGCGGTCGAGGCCGTGGCGCGCGAGCAACGTCGCGGGCAGCAACAGATTGCCTCGCTCGATCTGACCACCGATGCCCGCCAGCAGCGTCGCGAGCCCATGGGCGCGGCCGGCCGCCCGAGCGGCGGCGGCGAGCGCGGGCGAGTTGGCAATGCCGAGGACGCGTGCGGATGATTCGAACAGCATGCCGCTCGCGCCATCGAGCCAGGCGAACAGATCCGGCTCGTCGCGCAACGCCGGGCGCTCCAGCAGCATCTCGGCGGCATCGATCGCGGCGTCGAGCCGGGTCGCATCGAGCCGGGCCGAGCGAACGGCCTGCCCGAGCGCGTCGGCGACCGGATGACCGGCCGCCTCACCCGTCTCCCCGCACGCCCGCGCAACCGCCTCGCGCCACCATTGCAGGCGGATGCGGCCGAGCATCGGCTCGCTGACGGCGAGCGGCACGTGCGCCACCTCACCGCCGAATGCCGCCATCGCCAGCAGATGGGGACGCGCCGCGGCGGGAGCCAGCAGCGCACTCAGATAGCGGTCCGGGTCGTGATGGCGCGCCGACAGACGCACGATCTCGGTTGTGCTGGGATCGGCCATCAGACGAGGTGGGCGGCGCCCACCATGGCAAAGGTGACCGGCAGCGCCAGCATCAGATTGACCCGCGCGTAGGTTTTCACGGTGGTGCGCGCCTTGGCGAGCGCTATGGTATCGCCGCCACCGGCCAGCACCAGCTGCATCGCCGGCCAGATCACGAGATGGACGAGCACCCACATCACGAGGCCACCCAGCATCGCAAGTGCCAGCAGGGCCGCGCGCGGCGTCGTGAATCCGCCGAAAGTCAGATAGCTGGTGAAGAGAGCGAGCACGATGCCCGACGCCAGCGTCAGCGTCGACATGTGGCGGAACCAGAGTGCGGCCCGTGGCGCGACCGAGCGATGGATGGCGGCCTTGCCGGCGGCATCGAGCTCCTCGATCGCGAGCAATTGCACGAAATTCACATACCAGACGAGGCCGATCCAGACCATGGCGGCCAGCACATGCACGAAGCGCACGATCACCATGGCAAGACCCGGCAGGTAGACGTCCTGCCATTGGCTGCCCCAGGCAACGAGCCAGACGAGGATGACGGCGGCTGTCAGCACGAGGCCGGCAAGCACGGCCCGCCAGGGAGTTTGCCAGAGTCCGTGCATGCGTTTCTCCCGGGTTTGCCCGTGGCCGCGAGGCCGGGCCTGTCAATCGACTGCAATCAAGGCCGCCGCGACGGCCCGCTGCTCCCCCAGCAGCACGTTGTAGGTCCGGCAGGCAGCGCCCGTGCTCATGGCTTCCAGGCCGATGCCGGCGGCTTCGAGCATGCGCCGCAGTGCGAGCGGGGGAAACTGCTGGCCCACGCCAGTGCCGAGCAGCACCAGCTCGATCGCTTTGCGTTGCGCCAACACTGGCTCGAAGTCGGCCGCGACCATCTCGGATGCCGCAGTCGGCCGCCAAGCATGGACGCCGTCGGGCAACAGCAGCAACGAGCCACGATGGCTCATCTCGGCGAAGCGGAAGCCGCCATTGCCATAGGCATCGATCGGCGCCCGTCCCGGGTAATGCCCCTGCCTCGCTGCCATGCCGCCGACCTCACGCCTTGCTGCCGGCGGGCCCCTTCGCCTTGCCTCCGCCCTGGCTCGACCAGTCGCGCTTGACGCCCAGGTAGTCGAGCAGGGGTGCAGCGACGAAGATCGAGGAATAGGTGCCGACGACGACGCCCCAGAGCATGGCGAAGGTGAACGGCTTGATGACCTCGCCGCCGAAGAAATAGAGCGCGAGCAGCACCGCGATGGTCGTGCCACCGGTCAGGATCGTGCGCGACAGCGTCTCGTTGATCGAGGTGTTGAGCAACTCGACGATCGGCATTTTCTTGTACTTGCGCAGGTTCTCGCGGATTCGGTCCGACACGACGACGGAATCGTTGACCGAGTAGCCGACGATCGTCAGCAGCGCTGCGACGACCGAGAGGTCGAACTCGAGCTGGAGGATCGAGAAGATGCCGACCGTCAGCATCACGTCGTGGAAGAGCGCGAGCACGACGCCCGCCGCGAACTGCCACTCGAAGCGGAACCAGACATAGGCGACGATCGCCAGGATCGAGAAGATCACAGCGAATGCTGCCTTACTGCGCAGCTCGTCCGAAACGGCAGGCCCGACCACCTCGGTCCGGCGATAGTCGACCGTGTCGCCCAGCGTCGCCTTCACCTTGTCGACGACCGCCTGTTGCGCAACCTCGCCGCCCGGCTGCGTCTCGATCCGGATCAGCACGTCCTCGGGCTTGCCAAAACCCTGGATCTGGACGTCGCCGAAGCCGAGACCGCCGAGCTTGTCGCGCAGCTCGCCGAGATTGGCGGGACCGCGCGTGCCGACCTCGATCAGCGTGCCGCCCTTGAAATCGATGCCGTAGTTGAGGCCGTTGAAAAAGAACAGCAGCAGCGAGCCCACGATACCCACGAGCGACAACGCGAGGCAGATGTCCTTCCAGCGCATGAAGTCGATGCGTGTCCCGTGCGGGAAAAAGTCGAAGCCCTTCCAAACCATGCGAGACCCCTAAATCGGTACTTCGATGCGTTGTTGCCGGCCGCGCGCGCGCTTCAGCCACAGCGCGATCAAGAGCCGCGTCATGGTAACGGCGGTGAACATCGAGGTGATGACGCCGATCGAGAGCGTCACGGCGAAACCGCGGATCGGACCCGAGCCCAGCAAGAACATGACGAGAGCAGCGGCGAGTGTGGTGAGCTGGCTGTCGGCGATGGTGACGAAGGCGCGGCTGAAGCCGGATTCGATCGCCGAGACCGCGTTCTTGCCAGCCCTCAGCTCCTCGCGGATGCGCTCGTAGATCAGCACGTTGGAATCGACAGCCATGCCGATCGTCAGCACGATGCCGGCAATGCCCGGCAGCGTCAGCGTCGACTGGATGCCCGACATGATGCCGATGATGAGGAGACCGTTGACGATCAGGGCGACGACGGCGAAGAGGCCGAACAGACCGTAGACCAGCATCGTCAGCACCGCCGTCGCGATGCCACCGATCAAGCCCGCGACCTTGCCGGATTCGATCGAATCCTGGCCGAGGCTCGGGCCGACCGTGCGCTCCTCGACGACGGTCAGCGATATCGGCAGCGCACCCGATCGCAACAGAATCGAGAGGTTGTTGGCACTCTCGACCGTAAAGCTGCCGCTGATCTGGCCCGAGCCGCCGAGGATGGCGCCAAGGATGCGCGGAGCCGAGATCACCTTCTTGTCGAGCACGATGGCGAAGGGCCGGCCCACGTTCTCCTGCGTGTATTTGCCGAACTTGCGCGCGCCCGACGTGTTGAACCGGAACGACACCACCGGCTCGTTGGTCTGCCCGTCGAAATTCGGCTGGGCATCGACCAGATCCTCGCCACGCACGACTGGCGCCTCCATCAGCAGCATTTGCCCGCCGCCCTCCTCGGAGGGGTAGAGCTTGGAGCCGGGCGGGGCACCCGTCGCAGCCGCGTCGCTCGGGCTCTTCGACAGATCGACCTCGTGGAAGCTCAAGGCCGCCGTCGTCCTGATGACCGCCTTCAATTGCTCCGGATTGTCGAAACCCGGCACCTGCACGATGATGCGGCTCGTGCCCTGGCGCTGGATGTTGGGCTCGGTGGTGCCGAGTTGATCGACACGACGGCGCACCGTCTCGATCGAGGCGCTCATGCCGTTCGAGATGCGCTCGTTGATCGCGGGCTCGGTCGGAGTGATGGTGATCGAGCCGTCGGCGTCGGTCGTGATCCGCAGATCGGGACCGCCTGCGCCCGCGAACACGTTGCCCTGGAGCTGGCGGATCATGCCGCTCAGCTCCTTCAGCGCGATTTCCTGCTGCTCGGGCTTCGAGAGGCGCACGCGCACGAGCTCACCCGCTCGGCCAAGACCCGTGTAGCCGATCTTGGCAGCTCTCAGGAGCTTGCGCGCATCGGCTTCGATGGTCGTCAGCCATTCTTGCTTCAGCTCGTCCACGTCGGCTTCGAGCAGCAGATAGGAGCCACCTCGGAGGTCGAGACCGAGGCTCAAGGTCCGCTGCGGCCACCATGAGGGCAACGAGCGCAGCACGCTGGCCGGCAGCAGGTTCGGCAGTGCGTAGATGAACCCGAGCAGGCAAATGCCGACGATGGCGGAAATCTTCCAGCGATTGAAATGCAGCATGTCGGAAGCCGTCGGTCACGAGTGGTGGGGGTATGCAGGCCATGGGCGCAAGCGCAGGCACGTCAGGAATTGGCCGCATCCTTGATCGGCTCGCCCTTTGCCCTCACCTCGGCCAGCATGCTCTTGACGACGCGAACCTTCACGTTGTCGGCGATCTCCACTTGGATCTCGCTGTCGTCGACAACGCGCGACACCTTGCCGATCAAACCACCCGAGGTGATCACCGTGTCGCCTCGCTTCACATTGGCGACCATGTCGCGGTGGGCTTTCAGGCGCTGTTGCTGGGGCCGGATGATCAGGAAGTACATGATCGCGAAGATCGCGACAAAGGGAATGAGCGTCACCATGAAGTCGCTGCCCATCGGCTGACCGGTCTGGGCAAAGGCGGGGGTGATCAGCATGGGGAGGCCTTTCGGAGTGGTGGGGCAAGCGTCGCCTGGGCAGCCGCCGGGGAAGCCTCGGAAGCCGGCACACTCGCGTCAATTCGGGCGAGACTATAGAGCCGCGCGCCCGGTTTGCAACCGAAAGCGCTGGCTGCCATCAGCAGATCACGTTTTCTGACGACCGATCACGAGTGATTGAGCCGGCGGGCGCACCAAGCCGGGAGCGACTATCTTGCGAGCAGAGTAGAGGAGGTCCTGCCATGCCAATCAACGATCGCCGTGCCGTCATGCTGTCCTTGTTGGGACTGGCGCTTGCGGCCGGCCTGTCGGCGGCGACCATTGTACCGGCCGCGGCCAAGACCGATCTCGCGGCCATGTTCGCAAGGAGCACCGAGGGCTCGGCCGCAACCGTCGATCATGCCGCCTGGTCGCAGCTGCTGGCAACCTATGTGAAGCCGGGCGGCGACGGCCTCAACCGCGTCGACTACAAGGCCTTCAAGGCCGAGGGGCGGGCGGCGCTGGAGGCCTATCTCGTCAGGCTCCAGGCGGTCGACGTGGCCGCGCTCGCGCGACCCGAGCAGTTCGCGTTCTGGGCGAACCTCTACAATGCCGAGACGATCGCGATCGTGCTCGACCACTATCCGGTCGCCTCGATCAAGAAGATCAGCCTCGGCGGCACGCTGCTGTCCAATCTGACCGGCGGCCCCTGGAAGGCGAAGGTGGTGAAGGTCGCAGGAGAGGAGCTGAGCCTCGATGACATCGAGCACGCCATCCTGAGGCCGATCTTCAAGGACCCGCGCGCGCATTATGCGGTCAATTGCGCCTCGATCGGCTGCCCCAATCTGGGCACTGCTGCCCTGACCGGCGCCACCCTCGGCGCTCAGCTCGACGCGGCCGCCAAAGCCTACATCAACAGTCCGCGCGGCGCGCGCGTGGAGGGCGACACGTTGATCGCGTCGGGCATCTACGAATGGTTTGCCGTCGATTTCGGCGGCGAGACGGGCGTCCTCGCCCATCTGAAACGCTATTCAGAGCCTGCCCTCCGGTCGAAGCTCGAGGGCTTCGACGCGATCGACGACTACGCCTATGATTGGAGCCTCAACGATGCCGCGCGCTGAGCTCGGATCGAAGCGCGGTAGTGTTACGTCCCATTCATTCGATTCCGGCGAAGCTGGATCAATGAATGGAAAGACGGAACACAAACAAAGAGTTGGCTAGTGGGCTGGCCATTCATTTGGGGTACCGAATGAATGAGTCAGAACACTAGCGACGAAGGGATGGCGGTCATGGCAAGCAACAACTTCTGGCGGATCGCCCCCCTCGTCGTGATCGGCGCGCTGATGGCGCTCGTCTTCGCCATGGGCTGGCACCGCCAGCTCACGCCCGAGCTGCTCTACGAGCACCGCCTGGAGCTGAAGGCCTACATTGCCCTGCACCTCGGGCTGGCGCTCCTCATCTACATCGGCATCTACATTGCAGTGGTGGCGTTGTCGCTGCCGGGCGGACTGTTCATGACGATCGGCGGCGGCTTCCTGTTCGGTTGGGCGATGGCGGGACCGGTGGTGATCGTGGCGGCGACAATCGGGGCGACGCTCGTGTTCCTCGCCGTCAGGACCGCGCTCGGCGAGACGCTCGCCCGCCGTGCCGGTCCCTGGCTCGCCAAGCTGCGGGACGGATTCAAGCAGAATGCCATGAGCTATCTGCTGTTTCTGCGGCTGGTGCCGGCCTTTCCCTTCTTCGTCGTCAATATCGCGCCGGCGCTGCTGTGTGTGCCGCTCTCGACCTTCGTGATCGCAACCGTCGTCGGCATCATCCCGGGCACCTTCGCCTTTGCCTTTGCCGGCGCCGGTCTCGACAGCGTCTTTGCGGCCCAGGGGGCCCCGTTCGAGGCCTGCAAGGCGGCGGCGGGCAGCGATGCCGCGGCAGCGTCGGCCTGCCGGCTCGCGCTCGACCTCAAATCGCTGGTGACACCCGAGCTGCTGATCGCCTTCGCGCTGCTGGGCGTCGTCGCGCTGATCCCGATCCTGCTCAAGCGACTGCGGCCGGCCGCACCCAGCACCTGAGGGCGCGACGGCGCGACTTCCCGGGAAGCGTTCCCTTTTTCCTCCTCGATCGGATAGAACATGCCGCTGCCGGCCGTTGCCGGACGAGAGCTTGCGAGGGGATAGGGGATGAGCGAAGTCTTGAATCCGGACCTGTGCGTGATCGGAGCGGGATCGGGCGGCCTGTCGGTCGCAGCCGCCGCCGCCCAGCTCGGTGTCGCGGTCGTGCTCATCGAAAAGGGAGCCATGGGCGGCGACTGCCTCAACTTCGGCTGCGTGCCGTCGAAAGCGCTGATCGCTGCCGCCCGGCGCGCCCAGAGCATGCGCACGGCCCGCCCGCTCGGCATCACGCCCACCAACCCGATGATCAACCAGCGCGCCGTGCGCGATCACGTGAAGGGCGTCATCCGTGCCATCGCTCCCAACGATTCGGTCGAGCGCTTCACCGGGCTCGGCGTGCGCGTGATCCAGGCCGCCGCGCGCTTCACCGACCGCCAGACCGTCGAGGCTGGCGACTACCAGGTGAAGGCGCGCCGCTTCGTCATTGCGACCGGGTCATCGCCGCTGGTGCCCCCGATCGAGGGGCTCGCGCGCGTCCCTTTCTTCACCAACGAGACGATCTTCGACAATGCCGAGCGGCTCGACCATCTGATCGTGATCGGCGGCGGCCCGATCGGGATCGAGCTGGCACAGGCCCACCTCAGGCTCGGCAGCCGCGTGACCGTGATCGAGGCGATGAAGGCGCTCGGCAAGGACGACCCGGAGCTGACCGAGCCGCTGATCGCGCGGTTGCGGGCCGAAGGTCTGCAGATCCACGAGGGAGCCAAAGTCGACCGGGTGAGGACGGTCGAGGGCGGCATCGTCGTCGAGATGGCGTCGTCGACGCGGGGGCTCGAGGTCCTGACCGGATCGCATCTGCTCGTTGCGACCGGGCGCAAGCCCAATGTGGATGGCCTCGATCTCGATGCGGCGGGTGTGAAATTCGACCGCCGCGGCGTGCGCGTCTCGAGCGGTCTCAAGACCTCCAACCGGCGCGTCTTCGCGATCGGCGACGTGACCGGCTCGCTGCAGTTCACCCACGTCGCCAACTACCATGCCGGCATCGTCATCCGCCGGGCGCTCTTTCGCTATCCAGCGACCGTCAACGAGGCGGTGGTGCCCTGGGTCACCTTCACCGATCCCGAGCTCGCCCATGTGGGACTTGGCGAGGATGCGGCCCGCAAGCGCTATGGCAAGCGCATCTCGATCGTCCGCTGGCCCTTTGCCGAGAACGACCGGGCGCAAACCGAGCACGAGACGGAAGGCTTCATCAAGGTCGTCGCGCTGCCTTCGGGCAAGATCCTCGGGGCGACGATCCTGGGTCCCCAGGCCGGCGAGCTGATCCAGATGTGGTCGCTGGCCGTATCCTCGGGGCTCAACCTCAAGCACATGGCCGGCTACATCTCGCCCTATCCGACACTCTCGGAAGTGAACAAGCGCGCCGCCGTCAACTTCTTCGTGCCCAAGCTCGCCAACCCGCTGGTGCGTAGCGCCGTGCGGTTCCTGGCGAGGTTCGGCTGAGATACCCTGGACCAACGCACATCGAGGTAGGCGACGTGCAGCAGGACGGCAATGATGCGAGGCCGCCGAGGGCCTGGATGGCTCCCGTCACCCGGCTGACGGCGGCGCCCGCACGCCTTGCGCGCGGCTCGGGCCTCTCGGCCAAGCTGCTGTTGCTGACCGCGCTCTTCGTCATGCTGGCGGAAGTGCTGATTTTCGTGCCCTCGGTTGCCAATTTCCGGAACAACTGGCTGATGCAGCGGCTGGCGGCGGCCCAGATCGCCTCGCTCGCGGCGGAAGCGGCTCCCGACGGCCGGCTGCCGCAGATGCTGCGCGACGAGTTGCTGATGAAGGCGGGCGTGCGTGGGGTTGCCCTCAAGCGCGACGACCTGCGCGTGCTGATCCTCTCCGACGACATGCCGCCCGCGATCGACAGCCACTACGACCTGCGCACCGCCACCACGCTCGAGAACATCGGCGCGGGGCTGGCGGTATTTCTTGCCCGCAATGATCGCATCATCCGCGTGATGGGCAAGCCCGACAGCACCTCCGAGGACACGATCGAGGTAGTGATGGAGGAGCAGCGCCTGAAGAGCGCGATGTGGCAGTATGCCTTCAACATCCTGGGGCTCTCGATCATCATCTCGGTGCTGGCGGCCTCCCTCGTCTATGCCGCGCTGCACCGCATTCTGGTCCGGCCGATGCGACGGCTGACCGAGAGCATGGTCGCGTTCGGCGCCAATCCGGACGACGCGAGCCGGATCATCGCGCCCTCCGACCGCGGCGACGAGATCGGCACCGCCGAGCGCGAGCTCGCCATGATGCAGCGCGAGCTCGCCGAGACGCTGCGCCAGAAGAGCCACCTCGCCTCCCTCGGCCTCGCCGTCAGCAAGATCAACCATGACCTGCGCAACATGCTGGCAAACGCCCAGCTCATCTCCGACCGGCTCGGCATGGTCGAGGACCCGACCGTCCAGCGCGTCACGCCGAAACTCATCAAGTCGCTCGATCGCGCGATCCGGCTCTGCACCGAGACGCTGCGGTTCGGCAAGACCAGCGAGGCCCCGCCCGACCGGCGTCCGCTGCAACTCCGTCCGGTCGTCGCCGAGGTCGGCGAGGGCCTCGGGCTGCCGCGGCCGGCCGTGATCGAATGGGTGGTCGCGGTACCGGCCGGACTTTCGATCGACGCCGATCCCGACCAGCTCTACCGGGTGTTGCAGAACCTCTGCGGCAACTCGGTGCAGGTGATGGAGATGGATGTCGCGCGCGGGCCCCACCGGCTGACCGTCGATGCCCGGCGCGACGCCGCGGCCGTGGTGGTAGACGTCTCCGATACGGGCCCGGGGGTCCCCGAGAAAGCGCGCGCGAGCCTGTTCCTGCCGTTCCACGGCTCGGCCAGGAAAGGCGGCACCGGTCTCGGACTCGCCATCGTCGCCGAGTTGGTGAGGGCGCATGGCGGCACCGTCGGCCTGCTCGATCCGGCGCCGGGCCAGACCGGGGCAACCTTCCGGATCAGGATCCCCGATCGGGCCTGAGACATCGCCGGGCCGGCGTCCTCCTCACTCGCCCGGGATCGCGTGGGCTTGGCGGCAAATGCGCTGCTGGGCATGTGGCGGCTACTTATGTTATTCTCCTATCAGATATTTCATCAGTGAGCTGCGGAGCCGGACCATGTCGAAGCCTGATTGGGTTCGTCTCACCGCAACCGGTGGTGCGGAGCGCGCCCGTCGCGTGGTAGTCGCGAGCCTGCTGCTGGGAGCGTTCGCAGCGTCCTGCCCGGCGATCGCCGCATCGACGGACGACATCGGCGTCGTGGTTGCCGCCAAGCAGACGACTGGCACCCGCGCCGACCAGACGCGCAAGCTCGCCAAGGGCGACCCCATCTATCGGAGCGAGATCCTGGAGACCGGAAAGACCGGCAGCAGCGAGTTCCGGCTGGGTGACGATTCCAAGATCGCGCTCGGGCCGGGCGCCCGGCTCACGCTCGACGAGGCCGTCTATGACGGCAAGGAAGGCTCGGCATCGGTGGTGCTCGAGCTGCTGGCTGGCGCCTTCCGCTTCCTGACCGGCAAGCTCGACCACGACGCCTACAAGATCAAGGTTGGAGCCGCGAGCCTCGCCGTTCGCGGAACCGTGTTCGACGTGTTCCTCGATGAGGACCATAACGTCGTCGTGCTCCTGCACGAGGGGGCCGTCGACATCTGCACGACGCAGTGCCGCCGCCACGACAAGGTCGGCCGTGTCGTTCACGTCTCGCCGGCCGGCCTGCTCAGCGCGCCGATCGAGTGGAGCGACAAGCTACTGCCCGGCATCAGGCTCAATCGGGCCTTTCCGTTCCTGCGCACGCGGCTCTCGATCGACCCCGTGCGCCGGCTCGGCTCGATCGGCTCGGTGGCCAGACCGGCGCTCAAGGCCGGCGGCAAGGTGGTGCGCAAAGCGGGAAAGGCCGCTCGCAGTGTCGTCCGGCGCGCGCGGCGGCTGCTGCGCAGCCCATTCTGAGGCCTCGCCTCTTCTCCCCTTCCCGCTCGGCCCGTTCTCGCCTACTGAAGGACCGCTCGAGAACCGGAACAGGACGCCCATGCGGGGAGAATGGCAGAAGGCCCGGCGGATCGTCGTCAAGATCGGCTCGGCACTCATCGTCGATCGCGCCACCGGGCGCCTGCAGGCGACCTGGCTGAACGCGCTCGCCGACGACATCGCAGCACTTGCCGCCGACGGCCGCGAGGTGATCCTCGTCTCCTCGGGCGCGATCGCGCTCGGGCGTGGCACGCTCGGCCTGCCCAAGGGCGCCTTGAAGCTCGAGGAAAGCCAGGCGGCGGCCGCCGTCGGCCAGATCAGCCTTGCACAGGCCTATCAGAGCCTCTTCAAAGAGCGTGGCCTGGCAGCCGCTCAGGTGCTGCTGACGCTGGGCGACACCGAGGAGCGGCGGCGCTACCTGAATGCGCGCCACACCATCGGCACGCTGTTGCGGCTGAAAGCCGTGCCCGTCGTCAACGAGAACGATACGGTAGCTACCAGCGAGATCCGCTATGGCGACAACGATCGCCTCGCCGCCCGTGTCGCCAGCATGATGAGCGCGGACGTGCTGGTGCTGCTGTCCGACATCGACGGGCTCTATACGGCGCCGCCGGCGAGCGACCCCGCTGCCCGCCTCGTGCCGGAAGTCACCGCGATCACGCCCGCGATCGAAGCCATGGCGGGGGATGCGGGCAGTGAGCTGTCGCGCGGCGGCATGGTGACGAAAATCGCCGCGGCCCGCATCGCCACCGCCGCCGGCACCCACATGCTGATCACGTCGGGCAAGCCGCTCCACGCCGTTGCCGCGATCGGCGAGGGTGCGCGCGGCACCTGGTTCATCGCCCCCTCCGATCCGGTCGCGGCCAGGAAGCGCTGGATCGCGGGCACGCTCGAGCCGAAAGGCACGCTCGTCATCGACGAGGGCGCGGCGCAAGCGCTCGGCCAGGGCCGCAGCCTGCTGCCGGCCGGTGTGCGCGCGGTCGAAGGCCAATTCGACCGGGGCGACGCGGTCAGCATCCGCGTGGCCGATGGCCGCGTGCTCGGGCGCGGTCTCACGGCCTATGCGCGCTCCGACGTCGAGCGTATCATGGGCAAGAAGTCGAGCGAGATCGCGAGCCTGTTGGGCTTCGAGGGCCGCGCCGAGGTGGTGCACCGCGACGACATGGCCTTGACGCGCG
>JANPDA010000017.1:0-2029 GCA_031431235.1 Hyphomicrobiaceae bacterium | reverse complement strand
CTCGCGATGGCGCACCCGTCCGTATTGCCTTCCACGTTGCTAAGCGCGTCGGCACCCAGGACTATGTTCATTACGAGGCTCAATGGCTGGCCTATGTCATCCCCTGTCAACGCTTCGCCGTGGCCCTCACGGGCCACCACGCATGACTCGGGGTCGATGCAGATCGCTACTCTTTCATCGTGATGGACTTGCACCATCTACTCCTTGCCGGTTTTGCCGGCGCACGAGCAACGAACAGGATTACTGGGTGAGGGCTGCAATGCCCGCTAGTGTTCCGGCCCATTCATTCGATTCCGGCGAAGCTGGATCAATGAATGGAAAGGCGGAACACAAACAAGGAGGTAGCTAGTGGGATGGCCATTCATTTGGGGTACCAAATGAATGAGTCAGAACACTAGGACGCCGCCGGGAGGTCCAAACGCTTCCGCTGAAGCCTCAAGACCGTCCGCCAATGGAACACATCAAGAACGGTTCCGCAGTGGGCCAGAAGTGATCCAACGCTCCCACCCGGGCGGTGCGCCGCACAAAACTCCGTCATCCCAGTAGCCAGCACATGAACCACCACCGGCGGTGTCGTGATCGTGCCAGTCGACAATGTCCGCAGCCGAGGGGACACCGACCGTGGCAGTGCAGGCGTTCCATATGCTGTTCGCCGTCAGGGATGTCCTGCTGCTCACCGTCGTAGGGAAGACCGCGCTCAGCGATCGCAAGCCGCCTCCGACTCTCCTTCCGCCTGCTCTCAAGTTGTGCCGCGCGCACCTAACTGATGGTTGGCTCTCTGATGGTCGACGGAGGTGATCTTTGCTACGCGCCGATCCTTCATCCGCAGCAGCGGGAGTAGTGCTCCTTCCAGGGCCGGGCCTCCTCGATGAGGGCTGCAGCGCGGAGGATGCGCGCCTCGCCGCCGAGCGGGGCGACGAGTTGCGCGCCGATGGGCAGCCGGTGGTCGAGCCAGCCGATCGGAACCGATGCCGCAGGCACGCCGGCCGCGTTGCAGCAGACCGAGAAGGGGGAGTGGGCGAAGAACCGCTCGAGATAGGGGGCGAGCGGCCTCGTGTTCATGTCGAAGGTGCCGACCCTTGGCGGCGGCGCGGCGGCCGAGGGCGTGATCCAGAGATCGTATTCGAGAAAGAACCGGCCGAAGGCGCGGGCCGTCGCGAAGAGCGCCTGCACGGCTTCCAGATAGGCGGTCGCGGATAGGCGTGCGCCCTCCTCGGCAAGCTCGCTCGAGACCGGCTGGAGGTTCGAGAGCACCGTTTGCTCCGGGCCACCGGCGGCAAGCCGCTCGACGGCTGTCGCCAGATGGCAAGCAATGACCGTCCGGACAGCTTGCGCAAGCTGCATGGGATCGACATCGGGGGCGGCCTCATAGATCGTCGCGCCAAGCTCTTCGAGCACGCTGGCCGCCTCGGCCGCTGCCGCCCAGCAGGCAGCGTCGACCGGAACGCCAGGCCAGGACTTCGGGCAAAGCGCGATGCGGCGGGGCAGTGGCGCGTTCCGCATGGCCTCCCCGAACGTGCCATCCGGCCCCGGCGCCGCATAGGGATCGCCCGGTGCCGGGCCATGCAGGAGATCGAGGAGGAGCGCGGCGTCCCGCACGCTGCGGGTGACGGCGAAGGTCGTCGTGAGCCCAGCCATGCGCTCGCCCGTGTCGGGCCCGGCAGGGATGCGTCCGCGCGACGGCTTCAAGCCGAAGAGCCCGCAATGGGCGGCCGGGATGCGGATCGAGCCGGCGCTGTCGGTCGCCTGGGCAAAGGGGACGATCCCAGCAGCCACAGCCGCGGCGGCGCCTCCGCTCGAGCCGCCGGGCGAGAGCGTGGGATCGAAGGGATTGCGGGCGATGCCCCAGAGCGGGGATTCCGTCGTGAGCGAGAGTCCGAGCTCCGGCGATGTCGTCTGCCCGACGAGCGAGGCGCCGGCCCGCTCCAGCCGCTCGACGATGAAGCTGTCGAAACCCGCCTTCCTGTCGGCGAGTGCGCGGCTTCCCTGCGTCGCCGGCCAGCCGGTCTTGAAGGTGTTCAGGTCCTTG
>JANPDA010000016.1:0-10404 GCA_031431235.1 Hyphomicrobiaceae bacterium | reverse complement strand
GAGATCCTTCAGCTTTGGCGCTGCAGCAACGGCGGCTGCCGTTTTCGACTTCTCCGATTTCATTGCCTTCGTTCCCGTCCCTGCCATCGCCTTGCCTCCATTTCGTAACGAAGCCATGCTCCGCCCGCGCGAGCGCCGACGCCGTGCGCTCAGACCGCTTCATGCGTTGCCCCGCGCACCATCGGCCCAGTGATTCATGCCTCTGCTGCAGTGCAGCGGAATGGTCGAGCAGGTAGGGTACGATTTCAAGTCTTTTCTGCATCGCACCATCAACGAGCTGGGTAGGAACGCTGCGCGGCACGCGCTCCATGGCCGCCGCGGGTTAAGGGTCGGTCAATCGAGGAATGCTAGGGTCGAGCATCAGTCCGGCCACTTCGAGGGCTGCAAACCGGGCTCCGCTCTAAACAGGCTTTCATTGGGTACCCAACGAAAGCCTGCTTAGATCCCTTAGATTTCGCAGAGCTTTGTCCCAAAACCCGATAGGCCACTTTTGGGAGCTCTGCTTAGCGAGGACGCCGCATGACCGAGCAACTGGTAGCTTTACTCAGAACCGACCAGATGACGCTGACGCTCGCCTGCCTCATGGGCTTGTTCGGCAGCTCCATGCTGCGCGCGGCGATCGAGAGCAGCCTGCTCGCCATCGCGTCCTATCCGGCTCTGGTCGGGCTCGCGTTGGTCGCGAGCTTCGCCTCGAACGCGGCGGGCCTGACCCTGCCGATCGAGGAGCTCTCCTTCCGCGAGGCCGATGCGGCCGAATCGATGCAATCGCTGGCGATCACCATCGTGTTCCTGACCGCGGGCATGGTGGCCGGGTGCCTGCTCATCGTCCATGGCCAGCGCCGGCTCTGGCGGCACGGTGGTTGAGTCTTGCCGGGGGCTTGCCCGTGGCGAGCGGCCGCGGCCGCGGCGCCCGCAATGCGGCTGCTGGCACGCCACGTGCGCAGCCGGACCGGCAGGCAAAATGTGTTGCCAATGCATCACCTCACGCCCGCAGAAAGGCGCTCACGGCCGATTTTCCCCTGACACGCGTCGCACCGGCACTGGCCCTCACTCGCGAATCAGTCGAATTCGGTCCAAGAGGTGACGTGCAAGAGGGCTAGCGGGGTCGTGCATCCATGAAACGCGAAACGTCGGGGCCGTGCCTCAGCGCAGTGTTTGTCGACTACGACAACATCTATCTGTCGCTGAAGCGCAAGAACGAGGAAGCCGCCAAGCGCTTCGCCAAGGACGCCGCGGTCTGGATCAAGGCGGTCGAGACGGGGGCGCTGATCACGCCCACCAGCGGCCACGGCGTGGACATCCGCCGGCGCATCGTGATGAACCGGTGCTACGGCAATCCGGTGCCGCGCCGCAACGGGCGGGACAACTCGACCGACATGAGCTCGTTCCCATTCGTGCGCCACAACTTCCTGCGTGCCGGCTTCGAGGTCGTGGATTGCCCCCCGCTCACGGCGCAGCTGAAGAACTCTTCCGATATCCGGATCGTCATGGATGTCCGCGACTTCCTCACTCACGAGACCTATTTCGACGAGTTCATCGTGCTATCGGGGGATTCGGACTTCACTCCGGTGCTGCACCGGCTGCGGGCGCACGCGCGCCGAACGGTGATCTTCGCCAACGAGCACACGGCCTCGCCCTACACCGCGATCTGCGACGGCGAGATCCGCGAGCAGGACCTGATCAGCCTGCTGATGGAAGGCCGGATCAGTGCCGACGAGCCATCGCTCCAACCCGAAGACGCTTTCGATACCAACGAGGTGCGCCTGGAGATCATCTCCCACGTGGCCGGCATCGTCCGGACATCGGATCGCGCCGTGCCGATCGAGGTGCTGGCCGACCGTGCGCAGCGTGCCCTCGGCCATGATCGCACGATCGGCACCAACTGGGCAGGCGCCGGCTCGTTCCGGGCGCTGCTCTCGGCCGAGCTGCCAGGCGACGTGGTGCTGACGGAGCAGGCGCCCTACCTCGCCTTCGATCCGGCGCGACACGGCGCCGAAATCGACGCGGCCCGGCGCGCGGCGGCCAATGCCATGCAGGCGCCGGCCCCTGCGGAAGCGGCATCGACACCCCAGACCACGACGCCGCCGCAGCGGGCGACGGCGCCCAAACGTCCCTCGCTCTCAGAGCAGCCGATCATCAACCTGCAACAGTCGCTCGCGCGGATCCACGAGGCCTGCAAAGTGCCGCCGCTGGCGCCGCCCGAGTACCGGCTGCTGTTCGAGGTGATCGCGGCCGAGATCGCGGAGAATGGCGCGCCTTCGGCCAAGACGATCGCGGGCGTTGCCGGCCGCGCCAAGGCTGCCGGCCTTGCGGTCAAGACCGACGATATCCGCCTCGCGCTCGATGTGGTGAGCGAGGCCGACCCCTGGTTCGAGCAGGGGGTCTCGGCCAATCTGCTGGCTGGCCGCTTCCGCAACTATGCGGTGGCGCGCTGCCGCAGCCAGGGCCTCAATCTCACGGCCGACGAACTCGACCTGATCGACGCCTGGTTCGCCGGCGGCCCAGTCGGCTCGCAGATGGTGCAACGCGGTGGCGCCGGTGAGGCTTCTGCGCGTGAAGCCCAGGCCGACCGCTGGTGGCAATCCGAGGGCCAGCCCGCGACCTCGACTGCACGCGGCGCGGCACAGCCAGCTCCGGCAGGCGAAATCACTGGCAGCGATCTCAACATGCCTCGCATCGTGCGCTCGCGCCTGCGCGGATAGCTATCGGAGTCTCCTCGCTGCGCGTGGACATGGCCTGCGATCGCCATTCCCCGGAGCCTCGCGGTTCCGGGGATTTTTCGGCTGACTGGGCAGGCGACGACCTGAGGCCACGGACACCCTACCCACCCTCGACCATCAACGCATGAATGAGGATCGCGGCCGTTGCCGCGACGTTTAGGGATTGCACCGCGCCGGCACCTGGAAGCATCACGATCGCGTCGGCGGCATCGAGCACCGCGCTGCCGACGCCTTCCTCCTCGTTGCCGAGGATGAGCGCGACCGGGCGGGCATCGCGTTTCAGGGCCGCGAGCGGCACGCCGCGGTCGAGCGCGGTTGCGACCACCTGATGGCTGCGTTTCAGCCGGCGCAACTGCTCGGGAAACTGCTCGACGCGGGTGAAATCCACATGCTCCATGCCGCCGCGCGCCACCCGGTAGGCGGCGTCCGACGGCGCTGCCTGCCCGGCATGGTCCGACAGCAGCACATGGCGCACGCCGAAAAAGGCGGCTGTGCGCACGATCGCGCCCAGATTGTGGGGATTGCCGATGCCGTCGAGCACGACCACCGCCTGACCTGCCTTGCCCCAGATCTCGGCCAGCGCGGAATCGAAGCGGGCAACGACCGGCGGCTCGGCGAGCGCAACCACTCCGCCGTGCATGTTGGTGCCGGCGATGCGCTCGAGCTCGTCGGGGCGCACGATCTTGTAGGCTTTGTGGGCTTTGGCCAGGGTGACGCAGATGTTGCCGACGCTGCCCCTGGTCTCGGCCAGAAAATAGAGCCGATCGATGCGGCCTGCCGCATGGGCGTGCAGCGCTTCGACGGCAGGCAGACCCGCGATGCGCAGCAGCTTCTTGTCATCGCGCTCGGGAGTGCTCGCGCGGGGGCGGCGCGTGTCGGTGCGCCGTGCGTCTGGCTTCGGTCGGGCCGAGCTCTGCCTGGGGCGTTTCGTCCGGTCGGTCATCGATGGCCTGTGGTTGTGCGGCCCGGTCAGGCCGCCAAGGCGCACAACCTACGATGGACAGCCTCCCCCGTCACGCGCCAGCTGGGCAGCCGGCGACGCCAGGCGATGGCACCTTCGCGCAAGGCCAGGCGATGCTCTGGCTCGGTCAGCACCCGGCGCAATGCCGAGGCGAGCGCGACCACATCGCCGGTCGCAACGATGCTGGCGGCGGAAGTGCCCAGCCAGTCGCCGACAACACCCGCATGGGTCGCCACCACCGGCAAGCCGCGCGCTACAGCCTCGGCAATGGCCATGCCGTAGCCCTCATGGCGTGATGCCGAGACGAAGATGTCGGCTCGGTGCCAGAGCCCCTCGATCGCGTCGGCCGGCACCTCGCCGGCCAGTTTCACGCGCTCGGCAAGGCCATTCGTTACGAGCTGAACCCGCAAGGCCGCCACATGATCCGGCGCCCGATCGAGGTTGCCCGCGGCCGTGAGCTGCCAGGGCAGGTCGACGAGCAAAGCCAGTGCCGCGGCCAACAGATCATGACCCTTGCGCGGGACGAGGGCACCGACACAGAGCAATTGTAACGGCGCCACACCTGCGCCTTCAGTCGACGGCAGCAGGTCGGTGCCGGGCGGGGCGACCAGCAGCCGGCCCGGCTCGACGCCGTAGCCGACGCGCAAGGCTCTCGCGGTCGCCTCGGAGGAGACAATCGCCAGCGAGACGTGACGCAATGCCTCGCGCTCGGAGCCAAACAGCATGCGCGATCCGGCGGCCCGTTCATAGCCCTCCATCGCCAGTGGATGATGCACGATCATGACGAGGCGGAGGCGCCGCGCCTCGGCGGCCGCTACCTCCGGCATCACGCCGAGACAGAGCTGGTCGGTTACCAGAACGGTGTGGTCGGCGAGGCCCGCCAACAGACGCGCGCAGGCCTGTCGAGCCGCAGGCGATGGCCTGGGGAAGCCGGCCGGCAGCAGCAGCCGCTCGACCCGCCAGCCGAGCCGCTCGAGCTCGGTCGCCAGCCGCTGATCGTAGACGAAGCCGCCGGTTGCCCGCGCATAGTCCTCGGAGAGCGCGAAAGTGAGCCCGGCTTGTCGCGTCACGGTCACGGCCTCAGCACCAGCTTGCCCTTGACCTCGCGCCGGGCGAGCCGCTGCAGGGCTTCGCCGGTACGCTCGAGCGGCAACACCTCGTCGATGTGCGGCTTGATCCGGCCGGCTGCCGTCAGCGCCAGCAACTCGGCCATGTTGGCCCGGTGCCGCTCGGGCTCGCGCCGCGTGTGCTCGCCCCAGAACACGCCGACGATGTCGCAGCCTTTGAGCAGGGCGAGATTGAGTGGCATCTTCGGGATCGTGCCAGACGCAAAGCCGATGACGAGGAAGCGGCCGCGCCAGGCGGTTGCGCGCAAGGCCGCCTCGCTCAAATCGCCGCCGACCGGATCATAGACGACATCGACGCCCTTGCCTGCCGTGAGGCGTTTGAGGGCTTCCTTCAGGTCCTCGCGGGAATAGTCGACGGTCGCGGCTGCGCCGAGCTCGCGGCAGAACGCGAGCTTTGCCTCGGATGAAGCGCATGCGATCACGCGGGCACCCAGCGCATGACCCAGCTCGACGGCGGCCTGCCCGACGCCACCCGCGGCTCCAAGCACGGCGACGGTCTCGCCCGGCTGCAGGTGGGCGCGATCGCGATAGGCATGCAGCGTGGTTCCATAGGTGACCATCAGCGCGGCCGCGATCTCGGCGGGCACCGCGTCGGGCACCGGAAACAGGCTTGCCGCGCTGATGGCAATCTGCTCGCGCGCCGCGCCCTGCGCGTAGCCCATGACGCGGTCGCCGGGCTTGCAGGTGGTCACGCCCGCGCCGAGCGAGAGCACGCGCCCGCAGAACTCGGCCGCCGGCGAGAATGGCAGCGCCGGCTTCTCCTGGTACTTGCCCGCGATAATGAGAGTATCGAAGAAATTGAGGCCTGCCGCCTCGATCCCGACCACGGCTTCGCCCGGGCCCGCGACCGGGGTCGCGATCGCCTCGACGACGAGGCTCTCGGGCGGCCCGAGCTGCTTGCAGAGAACGGCTTTCATCGGGGGGCTCCGGAGTGGCGTGAGGTTTGAATTCGGCTCTCCTATAACACGATCGAATCCCGGACCCGCAAGGCGGGACCTGCTGAGCTCGATGGCGGCAAGGGCGGTCGGCGTGGGCCGCCTCTGACGCGATCGTTGCCGAGTTGGCCAAGTCTGCCTTGCCCAATCCCCGCGCTTCCCCGCTTCCCACCGATCGGCTATAAGCCGCTCCACGCTTCGACAAGGAACGGCGCTTCGGCGCGAGCACATCCCATGGCCCAGAAACCCGCAGACGACCGGCCCAAGGCACGATTGCCCAAGGGGCTCCGAGACATTGGCGCCGACGAGATGCGCTCGCTCGACCGTATGCTCGCCACCATCCGCGAGAGCTACGAGACCTATGGCTTCGAGCCGCTGGCGACGCCGGCATTCGAGTACACGGACGCGCTCGGCAAATTCCTGCCCGACCAGGACCGGCCGAACGCGGGCGTGTTCTCGTTCCAGGACGAGGACGAGCAGTGGCTGTCGCTGCGCTATGACCTGACCGCGCCGCTCGCCCGCTTCGTCGCCCTCAACTACGACCAGTTGCCCAAACCCTACCGGCGCTATCAGACCGGCAGCGTCTGGCGCAACGAGAAGCCGGGACCGGGGCGCTTCCGCGAGTTCGTGCAGTTCGACGCCGATACCGTCGGCACCGACCACCCGGCGGCGGATGCCGAGTTCTGCATGCTCGCGGCCGACACGCTGGAAAAGCTCGGCATCCCGCGCGGCTCCTACCGGATGCGGCTCAACAACCGCAAGGTGCTCGACGGCGTGCTGGAATCGGCCGGCATCGATCCCAAGGGCGAGGCGAGCGCCGCCCAGCGCCTCGTCGTATTGCGCGCGATCGACAAGCTCGACCGGCTCGGGCCTGCGGGCGTCGCGTTGCTGCTCGGTCCCGGCCGCAAGGACGAATCCGGCGATTTCACCGCAGGCGCGGGCCTGGAGCCAAAAGCGGCGGAAGCAATCCTCGACTACGTCACCGCGAGCGTCGGCGAGCGCGGCGCTACGCTCGATCTGATCGAGCCGCTGGTCTACCGCAGCCAGACAGGCAAGACTGGCATTGCGGAATTGCGCCAGATCGACCGCATTCTGGACGCAGCCGGGTTCGGTGCCGACCGGGTGGTGGTCGATCCGGGCGTGGTGCGCGGGCTCGAGTACTATACCGGTCCCGTATTCGAGGCCGAGCTCACGTTCGAGACGAAGAACGACGAAGGCCAGACCACCCGCTTCGGCTCGGTCGGCGGCGGCGGGCGCTATGACGGTCTCGTTGCCCGTTTCAAGGGCACCGAGGTCCCCGCGACCGGCTTCTCGATCGGCGTGTCGCGGCTGCAGTCGGCGCTGCGGGCGCTCGGGCGGACCAGCGATCGCTCCCACCACGGCCCGGTCGTCGTGCTCGTCATGGACCAGGCGCGCATCGGCGATTTCCAGCGCATGGCCCAGACCCTGCGCTCGGCCGGCATCCGCGCCGAGATCTACCTCGGCTCCTCCGGCATGAAGGCGCAGATGCGTTACGCCGACAAGCGCGGCGCGCCCGCCGTCGTGATCCAGGGCGAGGACGAGCGCTCGAAGGGCGAGGTCACCTTGAAGGATCTGATCGAAGGCGCGCGCCTTGCCGGCGAGGTGCAGAGCCACGCGGATTGGAAGGAGGGGCGCCCAGCTCAGTTCTCGGTGCCCGAGGCCAGTCTCGTTGAAGCCGTGCGGCGGGTGCTTGCCCGCCACGCGACGTCCTGAGCCGGGCCAGGGCGGGCATCACTCATGGCTGCGGAAACCGCGCGCAAGTTCGAGGCGTTGGAAAATCAGGCCGCCGGCATCATGGGCGCCTTCGCCGAGGCCGGCTATGAGCGGGTCGCGCCTGCCATCCTGCAACCGGCCGGCATCTATCTGGATGCGATCGGGGAGGAGCTGCGCCAGCGTACCTATGTCTTCACCGACCCCGACGGCGAGGAGCTTTGTCTCAGGCCCGACCTGACGGTGCCGGCCTGCCGGCTCTACCTCGAGCGAGAGCCTGAGGCGACCGTCGCCGCCCGCCTCAGCTACAACGGCTCGGCGTTCCGCTTCCAGCCCCATGGGGCTGACGAGAAACGCCCGCGCGAGTTCCGCCAGGCGGGTCTCGAGTGCTTCAATGCCACCGACCCGGAAGCCGCGGAATGCGAGGTGTTGACGCTGGTGCTGAAGGCAGTCAAGCGCTCGGGCCTCGAAAGCTATCGCCTGCGCTTTGGCGATCTCGGCCTGTTCAAGGCGCTGATCGAATCGATCGAGATGCCCGCGCGCTGGCGCCGACGCCTCGCCCAAGCCTTCTGGCGCTCGGGCGAGTTCCACGAGTTGCTGCGCCAGTTCTGCGAGCAGAGCCGGCCGGTGCCACCGGGGCTGCCCGAGGATCTGATTCGCAGCATCGATCCCGAGGATCCCCAGGCCGCTGCCGCCAAGCTCGTGGCCTACCTCGCCGAGCGCAACATCCCCGAGGTCGGCGTGCGCTCGCTCGACGAGATCGCCGCCCATCTGGTCGAGGTTGCGGCCGACAAACGGGCCGAGCCGCTCGCACCCGAGGCTGCCAGCCTGATCGAGGCCTATGTGGGGATCGCCGCTCCGCCGCGCGCGGCCGGCGCGAGGATCGCCGATCTGGTGGCGCGCCACGGCGTCGACCTCGGTCCCGCGCTCGACCGTTTCCGCCAGCGCCTCGACCTGCTCGGCCGCGCCGGCGTCGACCTCTCGAAAGCGGAATTCTCGGCCGAGTTCGGCCGTACGCTCGAGTACTACACGGGTTTCGTGTTCGAGATCGAGCTGCCGGGGGAGGGACGGCGCGGCCGGATTGCCGGCGGCGGTCGCTATGACGGGCTCGCCCGCATGGTCGGCGCCCCGCGCGACGTGCCCGCGGTCGGCGCTGCCATCCACACCGAGCGGCTGCTCGCGATCGTCGAGGAGCTCAAAGCATGAGCGGGCCGTTGGTGATCGGCATCCCCTCCAAGGGCCGGCTGATGGAGCAGACGTTGGAGACCTTCGAGCAGGCCGGACTGCCGATCCGCCGCGTCGGCAGCGATCGCGGCTATGCGGGCACGATGGCACATATCGACCATGTGGAGGTCGCGTTCCTGTCGGCCTCCGAGATCGCCTTCTACGTCAAGAGCGGCCGCGTGCATCTGGGCATCACGGGCGAGGACCTGGTGCGCGAGAACATCGCCAACGCAGAGGCGCGCGTGACGTTCCTGCGGGCGCTCGGATTCGGTCAGGCGAATGTGGTGGTGGCGGTGCCGGCGTGCTGGATCGATGTCAGCGTCATGGCGGACCTCGAGCGGATCGCGGCCGATTTCAGCCGGGCGCATGGCCGACACCTGCGGGTCGCGACCAAATACATGAACCTGACCCGGCGCTACTTCGCCCAGCGCGGCGTCTGGCGCTACCGGATCGTCGAGAGCCTGGGCGCGACCGAGGGCACGCCCGCCGCCGGCACCGCGGAGATCGTCGTCGATATCACCTCGACCGGCGCGACGCTCGCCGCCAACCACCTGAAAGTGCTGCAGGACGGACTGATCCTGGCGAGCCAGGCCTGCCTAGTCGCCTCCAAGGCCGCGACCTGGGGCCCGCGGGCGTGCGAGGCGAGGAACGAGATCGTGGCACGGCTGGCGGCGGCGGCCGGCTGAGGCGCTGCCAAAACGGTGGTGCCTCTGGAGGGACTTGAACCCCCACTCCCTCGCGGGAAACGGATTTTGAGTCCGTCGCGTCTACCGATTCCGCCACAGAGGCATTGCGGGGCTGGCTATACAGGCCGTCTCGAGCCGCAGCAAGGCGGAATCCGGCGGCCAGGCATCGACCCCGCTTGGCCTCGCCGGTGGTTTGCGCTTAAGTACGGGTCTTTGGGACAGCGGCTGGGTGCGCCGCACCCGTCGGGGAGGCATCGATGGCGAAAGTGGCGTGGCTGGGGCTTGGCGTGATGGGCTATCCGATGGCGGGACATATCCGCGCCAAGGGTGGATATGACATGACCGTCTACAATCGGACAGCCGCCAAGGCCGAGAAGTGGGCGGGCCAGCACGGCGGACGGATCGCACGAACTCCGGCAGAGGCCGCCCGCGGCGCCGATTTCGTGTTTGCCTGCGTCGGCAATGACGACGACCTGCGCCAGGTGACGCTTGGACCCGATGGTGCGTTCGCCGCGATGGGGAAGGGCAGCGTCTTCATCGACAACACGACGGCGTCCGCCGACATCGCCCGCGAGCTTGCCGGCGTGGCCGCCGACAAAGGCTTCGGTTGCCTCGATGCGCCGGTTTCGGGCGGCGAGGCCGGCGCCGAGAATGGCGTGCTGACGGTGATGGTCGGTGGCGAGGAGGCAGCCTTTGCCCGCGCCGAGCCGGTGATCACGCACTATGCGCGGATGGTGCGCCGGATCGGCCCGTCCGGTACTGGCCAGCTCGCCAAGATGGTCAACCAGATCTGCATTGCCGGGCTGGTGCAGGGGCTGTCGGAAGGCATCCATTTCGCCCAGAGATCCGGTCTGGATATCCCCGCCGTACTGGAGACGATCACCAAGGGAGCAGCGGGCTCCTGGCAGATGGAGAACCGCTGGAAGACCATGGCCGAAGGCAAGTTCGATTTCGGCTTCGCGGTCGATTGGATGCGCAAGGATTTGGGATTGGTGCTCGGCGAAGCCGAGGCCAACGGCG
>JANPDA010000015.1:0-16130 GCA_031431235.1 Hyphomicrobiaceae bacterium | reverse complement strand
AGAACACTAGCCATTGCCGGGCACATTTTCATCGATTGTTCGCCTTGTTTGGCGCTCGCTCGATGCAAGCAAGCGTTTGGTGACCGATTCGGGCGTCAAATCGAGCCCTACCGAGGTTTGAGAACTGGGAGACGAGCCGATGTCCACGCTCAGCGCCGCGGAGCAGTTGCTGCTGGAGCTCGTCAATCGTGCGCGGCTCGACCCGGCAGGAGAGGCCGCCCGGTTCGGCATCGGGCTCAACTCGGGCATCTCGGGCGCTGCGCTGACGTCGGGCGCCAGGCAGATCCTCGCACCCGACAATCTGCTGAACAATTCAGCCGAGGATCACAGCTCCTGGATGCTCGCCCACGACGTGTTCTCCCACACCGGTGCGGGCAACAGCTCGCCGGGCGAGCGCATGGAGGCGGCGGGCTATGCCTTTTCCGGCTCCTGGACCCGCGGCGAGAACATCGCCTGGCAAGGCACGACCGGAAGCTTCGCCACGGCCGCCTACATCGCCGACGAGCACCGGAGCCTGTTCCTCAGCCCAGGCCACCGCATCAACCTCTTGAATGGGGACTTTCGCGAGGTCGGGCTCGGAGCGGTCGAGGGGCGTTTCAGCTCTGGCGGCACCAATTGGAATGCCCTGATGGTGACCGAGAACTTCGCGCGCTCGGGAACGGATGTGTTGCTCTCGGGCGTTGTGCTCGAGGATTCAGACCGCAACGACTTCTATAGCGTCGGCGAAGGCCAGAGCGGAGTGAGGATCTCGGTCGATCATCCCGCGAGCGACGTTGCGGGCTCGACGGCGCTCGCCGGCGGTTACGCGATCGCGGTCGAGGCCGGCGCCATCGAGGTCACGTTCTCGGGTGGCGGCCTCCCCGCTCCGGTCTCGGCGTTGCTGACCATGACCGGCCGCAATGCCAAGGTCGATCTGGTCGATGGCGACATGATCCAGAGCTCGGTCGATATCACGCTCGGCTCCAACGCGGCCGATTTGCGGTTGCTCGGGGTCGCGGCGATCGAGGGCACCGGCAACGAGCTGCGCAACGACCTCTTCGGCGGCACTGGCAACAACCGGCTTGCAGGCGAGGGCGACAACGACAAGCTGTGGGGTGGCCTTGGCCGTGACACCTTGACCGGGGGCGCGGGGGTCGACCGGTTCGACTTCAACGCGACAGCAGAAACCAAGCGCGGCAGCGCTGGCCGCGACACCATCACCGACTTCGCCGCAGGCGACGACCGCATCGATCTCGCCGGCATCGACGCGAGCACGCGGGCCGCGGGCAACCAGGCTTTCCGCTTCATCGGCACGCAGGGCTTCCACGGCCGGGCCGGCGAGCTGCACGTCGTCGACAGCGGCGCCGACGTAATCGTATCGGGCGACGTCAATGGTGACCGGCGGGCCGATTTCGAGATCAAGGTGTCCGACGTCGCCAGCCTGGCGGGCACGGATTTCGTGCTCTGAGCACATTTCCGATCGCAGGCGCTCCGGCGCAGCTCAATGCCGCGTGTGCTGTTGATCGTGATGCGGCAGGGGAGCGAGGGCCCCCTCGGTGCTGCCTGACAACCGCTCGAGCGCCGGCAGATCCTTGAGCCTCAGTGCCGAGTCCGGGCAGGTCTCGATCATGCCTCGTCTCTCGAGCTCCACGAGCGCGTGCTGCAACTCGTCGATGCCCAGCCCCAGGCAGCTGCCGACCATGCCGCATGAAAGCTTGTCGGAGACGAGCGTCGGATCGTGCCCTTCGTAGGCATTGTTGCGGGCGACGACGACGAGGAACGCGGCAAGCCGTCCGACCGTATTCCCCTCGTTGGCCTTCACCAGCGCCGAGCGGACGAAATCGAACTCTGCCGCGATCGCCCGTCGCAGGCGGTCGCGCACGGCAACATCGGCGAGCACGAGCTGATCGAGGGCGGAGGAGGGAAAGCAAGTGACGTGGGTATCGATGAGCGCGCGTGCCCCGAAAGTGTGGGTCGCCCGATAGCCGAGCCCGACCAAATCGCCAGGCACGGCACATTCGAGGACCCTGCAACCGGCCACCCAGACTGGCTCGTGAACGCACACGGCCCCAGTCTCGATGCGGAAAAACGCGGCCCTGGGCTCGCCTGCCGCAAACAGAATGTCGCCTCGCAGCAGCACACGGCATTGCAAACCGGGTTGAAGCCATCGAGCCTCGAAGGTGGCGGCCGGCTTCGGCGGTTCCATCGATTTGCCAATTCGTGGCGCGTTACGCGGTACAACGCCTACTGTCATGACACACAATCTCCACAGGCTCATGCGTGTATATCATTTTCGCTTGCATTGTGCCATAAAAATCACACAATGCCGTGAAGGCGACCATGCACCGGCGGCACCGCGCCGTCTCGACCCGAGCGCCGGATTGGCTTATGCGAGGGCCCATGCCTCATCCCCTCCGCGGCCCCAATCGCTTCAAGCTCGGTATCTTCTCGACCAATGCCGATGGCGGTCTCGCGATAACAACGGTCGAGGAGCGCTGGCGTTCCTCCTGGGCGGACAATCTTGCGGCGGCGCGTCTCGCCGACGAGGCCGGACTCGAGTTCGTGCTGCCGATCGCCCGCTGGAAGGGCTTTGGCGGGGCGACGCATGTGCGCGAGCACTCCTTCGAGACCTTCACATGGGCAGCAGGGCTTGCTGCTGCTACCTCGCGCATTGCCCTCTTCATGACCGTGCACGTGCCGCTCGTGCATCCGCTCTATGCGGCCAAGGCGCTGGCGACCGTCGACCACATCTCGAACGGACGCGCAGGGCTCAACATCGTCTGCGGCTGGAACCCCGCCGAATTCGCCATGTTCGGCGCCGCACTGCATGACGATGCCTACGGCCAGGCCGGCGAATGGATCACGATTCTCGACCAGGCCTACGCGTCGGACCAGCCATTCGATTTCACGGGCAAGTACTATCAGCTGAAGGGCGCCGTCAGCCGGCCCGCGAGCCTGCAGCGTCCCAGGCCCCTCACCATGAACGCCGCGTTCGGCCCGCCCGGGCGCGACTTTGCCGCGCGCTATTGTGACTTCCTGTTCTCCACGTTCAGCGAGATCGCGGACGGTGCCAGGCACGTTGCCGACATCGGGGCCCGTGCGGCAAGCCATGGCCGCGAGGTGCCGGTCTGCACGGTTGCCCACGTCGTCTGCCGGGAGACGCAAGCGGAAGCCGAGGCCTACTACAACCACTACGCGGTCGAGCGCGCCGACCATGCTGCCGTCGACATCCACATGGCCGGCAAAAAGCAGTACGCCCGTTCGCACGAGCCCGACGCCTTCGACCACTATCGCCAGCGCTTCGCGGGCGGCGCCGGCACCTATCCGCTGATCGGCACGCCGGAGCGCATCGTCGAGGACCTGATCGCGATCGCCGATGCCGGCTACGCGGGCGCGGCCCTCACCTTCGTCAACTATACGGACGAGCTGCCCTTTTTTTTGGCGCGGGTGCTGCCTTTGATGCGGGAGGTGGGGCTCAGGGTCGACTCGGCAAGCTGAGCTTGTCGTAGAGGACGACACCGGCCTGCAACTTGGGCAGCAGTTTCAACCGCTCGACGTATGCGCGATCGGCGGTGAGAAGCGTCGCTGCCTCGCGCCGCGCCAGTGCATGAAAAACTGCATCGTTCAACCACGGCTTCGTGCGGGGATTTGGGGACACTTTCTCAGCGATTGACGCTGATTCTTTGAGCAGTGCAGCGTCAGGGTTGATCAATGTGATAATGCCGTTAGTGGTTAACTCCAAAAATCTTTCCAATTTACGGTGCAGTAATCGCGACCGAAAGCCCTTGCGTACAAGTGCAATGGTCACCTCGTAGATCAAGATCGACGGTGCGATGAGCTGACATCTTCCCGCACCTGCAGCATTCAGCAACGCAAGTGTTGTGCCGCTGCCTTTCTCGCGCGCGAAGGCCTTGGTCACTACAGATGAATCCACGACAAAACGCATGAGTGGCCGTTAGAAGTCCTCATCCCGGATGATCCGAATGATCTCTTCAGCGCTCGTTGCCACAGGGGCCCTTGTCGGCTTGATGCTAGCAACAATAGCCAAACGCTTTCGAATCTCCTCCTCGCTCAGCGGTCGTTGAGGCACGCCACCGGTAACAGGTTCTCTCACGTTGCTGACTGCTGTTTCCGGCAAGCTGTCGGGGTGTTCGTGTTCGGTGTGAGTCGCTTGCGCAACCTCACTGACGCTGACTCGCACGTGCTCGCTCTCGGCTCTTCCCGCGCAACCCAAACGCTTCCGCAAAGTGACAGGCAGCTCGCCAACCTTGATGACTGTGCTCGACAATTCGATCTCCTGATCGCCACCACGCGACAGGCAGCGCTTAACCCTTATCACACTCCACCATATCGATGCGCCTCTCTCTGATGGCACGGTGCGTGCCTTCACGGCTTGCAACGACGAGACCGGCGCCATCCCCCATGCTCGACCCCACAAGCGCGACACTCCGCTTCCAGCTCGACAGTGGTCGCACCATGGCCGCGCTGTGGCTCTCGCTCGGCTCGGTCGCGGTTGCCGAGGCGGCGGCGCGCGCCAAGCCCGATGCCGTCGTCTTCGACCTCCAGCATGGGCTCTGGGAGCGCCAGGCACTCGAGGCGGCGATCGGCCTGATGCCGCCCGGGATTGGGATCTGGGTCCGGGTTGACGAGAACAGCGCGGCAGCCATCTCGATGGCGCTCGATGCGGGCGCTGAAGGGGTGATCGTGCCGCTCGTGGAATCCGGCAAGCAGGCCCGGCGCGCGATTGCGGCCTGCCGGTTTCCGCCGCACGGCATCCGCTCGGGCGGCGGTGTGCGGCCACTGTCAGGCTTCAACCGCTATTTCGAGCTGGCCAGTCGCCGCACCGTCATCGCCGTCATGATCGAGACCGAGCGCGGCGTCCGCAATGCCCGCAAGATCGCCCGCACGGACGGCCTCGACATGGTCTTCATCGGCACGGGCGACCTCGCCATCTCGCTCGGTGAGTTCCCGGCCTTCGGGTTGCCCGTGCTGCGCGCCTGCGCCAAGGTCCATGAGGTCTGCAAGCAGCGCTTCCTGCCTTGCGGGATCTTCACGCCCAACCCGGAGATGGCGACGCTACGCACCGGCCACGGCTATCGCATGGTGGTCGCAGCCAACGACATCGACGTGGTGCACAAGGGCTTTGCCGCGGCGGTCGAGGCGTTCCGTACCCTATCGCAAGTGGCGGCAAAGTGATGTACGGTTCAGTCATGCTCGACCATCAGTATCGTGGCCAATGCGGTAACAAGCGTGTCGTTGGCATCGTCGTGACGGACCTCACTCCT
This sequence comes from Hyphomicrobiaceae bacterium, assembly GCA_031431235.1. Lineage (GTDB taxonomy): Bacteria > Pseudomonadota > Alphaproteobacteria > Rhizobiales > Hyphomicrobiaceae > JANNSW01. Next base: position 10,866 of record JANPDA010000015.1, on the reverse strand, counting down.
CGCCTGAAGAGCATTCTACGCGAGCACGAGTGCGACGATCCTGGAAGTCCCACTACCCGGAGCCCCGCCCATGTCCGCCGATAGCGTCCTCGAGAAGCTCGCCAAGCACCTCCTCAGCGGCAAGATCCGCATCATCGACCTGACGCAGACACTGAAGGCGTCGACGCCCGTCATCCAGCTGCCACCCCCGTTCGCCCAGTCCAAGCCCTTCGAGAAGACGCTGATCTCGCGCTACGACGACAAGGGGCCGGCCTGGTACTGGAACAACATCTCGATGGGCGAGCACACCGGCACCCACTTCGACGCGCCGATTCACTGGGTGACGGGCAAGGATACCGAGAACGGCGCGACCGATACGATTCCCCCTGAGCAGTTCATTGCGCCGGCGGTAGTGATCGATTGCTCGAAGGACGCTGAGAAGGACGAGCGCTTCATCTTCACGCCCGCTCACATCCGCGCTTTCGAGGACGCGCACGGCAAGATTCCTTCCGGCTGCTGGGTGTTGATGCGCACCGATTGGTCGAAGCGCAAGGACCCGGCGAAATTCCTCAATGCCAAGGAGGACGGGCCCCACGTGCCGGGCCCCAACGCCGACGCCATCCGCTTCCTGATCGAGAAGCGGGACATCCTCGGCTGGGGCGTCGAAGCGGTCGGAACCGACCACGGCCAGGCCTTCGGCTTCGAGCCGCCGTTCCCGGCGCATAGCCTGATGCATGGCGCCGGCAAGCTCGGGCTGGCGTCCCTCACCAACCTCGACGAGCTGCCGGCAACGGGCGCGATCCTGATCGCAGCGCCTTTGAAGATCGAGAATGGCACCGGCAGCCCCTTGCGTGTGCTCGCGCTGGTGGCCGGCGACGACTGACGGCCTGTCTTCACCCAACCTGGCGAACCCAAACCCGTCGTCCGGGATCACGGCAAGTGACACGGAGATCCCGTTTCAGAATTAATACTTTATAAACCGTACTTTTGCGCCGATGCCGCCAACAACAATGTAGAATCTTGAAGTTGCGCCTCTCCCGCAACAGATCAGGGCGATCCGAGCGATCGGGTCAACCGCAGCGGAGCCTGAAATCAAAAACAGGCCCAAAGAAGAAAAACAAGGAGAGATGACATGGCGACCAGGCACCTTACCAATTTCGCCGACAACTTCACCGACAACAACCTGAGCAACCTGATTTTTGGCTACAACGGCAGCGATTTCATCGATGCCCGCGGTGGCAATGACCAGGTGGTTGCCGGCAATGGCAACGACACGGTCGAGGGCGGCACCGGCAACGACAAGATCTGGGGCGATGCGGGCAACGACCGACTGTTTGGCGAGTCGGGCGACGACCAGCTGATCGGCGGCGACGGCCAGGACCAGCTGATCGGGGGCACCGGCAACGACAAGGTCTGGGGCGGGCTCGGCAATGACAGCGCCTGGGGTGGCGAGGGCGCCGACATGCTCGCGGGCGGCGATGGTCACGACGACCTCGCCGGTGGCTCAGGCAACGACAAGCTCTTCGGCGAGAACGGCTACGACCGGCTCTGGGGCGAGGACGGCAACGACACCCTGTTCGGCGGCGGCGATGGCGATGAGCTGATGGGCGGCAATGGCGCCGACTATCTGGCCGGCGGGACGGGCGGGGATCTGATGTGGGGCGGGGCAGGCGCGGACATTTTCAAGTTCGAGGCTGGCGGCGGCAACGACTACATCCATGACTTGCAGTGGGACGATGTGCTGAATCTGAGCAGCACCGCGTTCGACTTCACCAGCATGGCGCAGGTGAACGCGCGCGCCTCCGAGGATGCCTCGGGCACCACCATCGATCTGGGTGGCGGCGACACTGTCAAGCTCGTTGGCACGCACGAGTACGAGCTCGACATTTCCGACTTCGTCTTCTGATCTGCACGGCAGGCTTCCCGTTCCGGCGTGAGGCCTGCCACAATTGCTCATTGTTTCGTGCTAAGCGATCCCCTCGGACAGTGGCTGGGCGACCGACGACCGGAGGAGGGCATCCTTGGGGATCATCCTTGCATTGCTGGCGGCCATGGGTGCTGTCGGGGTGGTGCTGTGGCGCATTCAGGCGGCGTCCGATGCGGCCAAAGGCATGATCGGGGCAGCCGACGAGGCGCGAGGCTTCTTGCGGCGCCTCTCCTGGAGCCGCAAGGCGGGCCGGCATCCGCTCGATCTCGTGAGCGATCCGCGCGAAGCGGCTTCCGCCATGATGGTGGCGGTCGCGGAATACGACGGCGCCATGACCGATGCCGAGCGCTCGCTCATCCTGGGCGAGATGATCGATCATTTCGATGCGACCCAGCAGGAGGCCGAGGAGCTGCTTGCTCGCGGCCGCTGGCTCGCCAAGGACGTGCGCGATCTGGACCAGGCCTTGCGCCGGCTGTGCGGTCCGATCGAGCGCCAGCTCGAAGCCAAGGAGCGCAGCGATCTGATCGACATGCTGCGCCTCGTCGCCGGCCCCGGCAGCAGCAACGAAAGCGTGCCCCATCACGCGATCAAGCGGCTCGAGGAGCAGCTGTTTACACGCCATTGAGCAGGAGCCGAGGTCAACTGATCGCGCATTGGCGAAGAGCGTGAAACCGGCTTAGACTGGCGCCGACGAACCTGCCCATTCAATCGTTGGAGGCCCCATGGATCGCCGCTCGTTCCTGAAGACCACCGGTGCAGCCGCAGCCGCAGCCGCCACGGCGACTGGCGTTGCCCTCGAGGTTGCTCCCGGCATGGCGGCGCCCTCGCTCCCGACCGGCGCGATCGAGTTGCGGCTGGCGACAGCTCTTGCGACCGATTTGCCTGGCGTCGATGGTTTCGTACGCCAGCTGGGCGAGCGGATGGCGGCAATGTCGGGCGGACGCTTGCGGCTCGCTCCCGCGGCGGGCACGGCGGCAGACCCGGCGGCGCTCGTTGCCGCGGGCGAGGCCGAGATCGGACTGACGATGTCGCTCGCAGGCAACGGTCGCCCGCGGGCCCAGGCCTTCTTCACGGGCGTGCCCTACGGCCTCACCGGCGAGCAGACGGCGACGTGGCTTGCCTACGGGGGCGGGCAGTCGTTATGGGACGCGCTGGCGGCCGAGCAGGGCTTGAAGCCGTTCCACGCCGGCCATGGCGGCCCCGATCGCGGGCTCTATGGCGTGCGGCCACTGGCCGGACTGAAGTCCGTCTCGATTGCTGCCAGTGGGGTCGCTGGCGATGTGCTCGCAGCGCTCGGCGCCGCGGTCGAAGGCATTGCCCCCGACAACCTCGCGCTGTCGCTCGCCTCTGGCCGGCTCGATGCCGCGATGGGCTTCGATCCGATGCTCGATCTGATGCTCGGTATGCCTGGTGCGGCCGCGAGCCTGCAGCATGGCGATTTCTTCGCCGGTGGCACGCACTTCTCGGCGGTTGTCGGCCGTGCAGCCTGGGACCGGCTGGCGGGCAGCGATCGGGCGATGATCGAGGTCGCGATCGAATCGGCAGGCCTTGCTTTCACACGTGAGCTTGCGGCGCACTCCCGCCCTGCGCTCGCGGCCATGCGCGCCCGCGCCGTGGCGATCGGCCATGAGACTGCAGGACTGTGGCTGAGCGCGCGTCAGGCCACCTCGGATCTGCTTGCCGACGTGGCGGCAGAGGACAGGACCGCCGCGCGGATTGCGGCGAGCCACCGCGGATTCCAGCAGATGGCTTTATCTGATCATCCCAAAATGCCGCCGGAATGGCTGGCAGGCGTGTGAGGGTGCTACGGACACGTCATCCGTGTCCGTATCGGCCGGCTCAGAACGTGACCGTCGCGACCGCACGAGCGATCTTGGCATCGCTCCAGGTTTTCGCTTTGCCCGGCCGCTTGTCGATGACTTTGACCATCGTTCCCGCATTCGGCTCGTCGAGCAGCACCTTGCCGCTCTTCGTCGTCACCTCGACGGTGCCGTTCAATACCAGCACGCCGTTCTTGCCGTCGATCGGGCCGCCCCAGAAGTCGGTGCCGCGCACCGCCAGATTGGCAAATCCGGTCTTCACCTCGACCCGTCTCTCGGTCAGCTTGCCGATCTTGCCGGTCGTGAACCGAAACGCGCCCTGCAACAGGCCAAGCAGTGTAATTCCTTGATTTTGCTCGGGCTTATAGACGTACTCGTCGATCGTGAGGGCCGCGTTCTCGCCCAGCGTCAGCTTGGTCTCGTCGAGGAAAGTGACCTCGAGGCGGGCATCCTTGCCGGTCTCGACCCGATCGAGCGCTTCGAGCGCGGCGCCTTGGGCGAGCACGACCTTGGCGGTTCCGCGCAGGACGCTGGCCTCACCCTTGATGCGGGTGACGGTGCCTGCCGCCGTTCCGGCAATGGCCGAGCCGGCGAGTGGTCCACCGATCGCGAGGGTCGAGGCGATGGAGAAAGCAATCAGAGCGTTTCGCATGAGCATGGTTCGAACCCGATTGTGCAGGGCGCCGGTTCTTGCTAAAGCCGAGCCCTCGTTTAAGACACTCTCCGGATGATATAGACCGTCTCGAGGGATTGCGTAAGGTGTACGCTCGCCCCGAGGCAATTGGATCAACGACTTTTGGTCCGATCGACCAATCGTTCGAGGGAGCGGTTTTGCCGGAAAGGCATGGCGCGTGCACGAGAACCCGGCTAGGGGGTCTCGGCATGGATCGTGTCTTTCGGGGTTGGTTCTGCGGGCAGCGCGGGCGTGGTGGAATTGGCAGACACGCCAGATTTAGGTTCTGGTGGCTTAGGCCTTGGGGGTTCGAGTCCCTCCGCCCGCACCAGTTGCCTGGGGCCCTGGATCCGCGAGCACGAAGGTTTCCGGCGGGCACATCCAGTGCCGCCATCGACGGTTGGACGGGTGTGAGATGCTGGTCACGGAAATGAGCAATGTGGGCCTGAAGCGCGAGCTGAAGGTCGTGTTGGGTGCAAGCGAGCTGGGTGAGCGTTTCACCAAGAAGCTCGATGAGTTGAAGGATACGGTTCGGCTGAAGGGCTTCCGCCCGGGCAAGGTGCCGGTTGCCCATCTCCGCCGGGTCTACGGCCGCTCGGTGATGGCCGAGGTGGTGCAGAGCGCAGTCGCGGAGACGACCCAGCAGGCGCTCGACCAGCGCAAGGAGCGTCCGGCGATGCGCCCCGAGATCAAGCTGCCCGAGGACAAGGACGAGATCGAGCGTGTGATCGGGGGCAGCGCCGACCTCGCCTACACCGTTTCCTTCGAGGTGCTGCCGGCAATCGCGTTGTCGGACCTGTCGAGCCTCGAGGTCGAGCGCCCGGTCGCCGAGGTAGGCGAGGCCGACGTCGAGAAGGCGCTGGTCCCATTGCTCGACAACGCAACACGCTACGAGGCAACCGAGGACCGGATCGCGGCCGAGGCTGATCGGGTCACCTTCGATTTCGAAGGCCGGGTCGATGGCGAGACTTTCGAAGGTGGCACGGGCGACGACACGCAGATGATCATAGGTCGCGGCGGCTTCATTCCGGGCTTCGAGGAGGGCATCAAGGGTGCGGTTGCTGGGGAGTCGAGGACGCTCAAGGTGACGTTCCCCGAGGCTTATCCGGTGAAGACGCTCGCCGGCAAGCCGGCCGAGTTCGCGGTGAAGGTCAAGGAAGTCGCTGCGCCGCGGCGTCCGGTCGCCGACGACGAGTTCGCCAAGGGTTTCAATTTCGAGGGCCTCGACAAGCTGAAGGAGGCGCTGCGCGAGCGGCTTCGGACCGAATACGCCAATGCCTCCAGGGCCAAGGCCAAGCGCGCGCTGCTGGACGCGCTCGACGCGCGCCACAGCTTCGAGCTTCCACCCACGCTGGTCGAGGGCGAGTTCAACGAGATCTGGAAGCGGCTGAACCAGAATCTCACGCAGGCCGGCCGCACCTTTGCCGACGAAGGCAAGACCGAGGAGAGTGAGCGCGCCGAGATGAGGAAGCTCGCCGAGCGGCGCGTGCGGCTGGGGCTGCTGCTTTCGGAGATCGGCGAGAAGAACGAGCTGAAGGTGTCCGACGAGGAGCTCGGCCGGTCGCTCGCCGCCCAGGTCCGCCAGTATCCCGGCCGGGAGAAGTTCGTCTACGACTTCTACCGAAAGAACCCGGCCGCGCTGGCTCAATTGCGAGCGCCGATCTTCGAGGACAAAGTCGTGAGCTTCGTGCTCGAGCTCGCCAAGGTTCACGAGCGCACGGTGACCTCCGAGGAGCTGTTCAAGGACCTGGAGGACGATACCGAGCAGCCTGCGGCCGCGGATGCCCATGATCCCGATCCCGATCATGATCACCACGATCACGACCATCATGATCACGACCATCATGACCATGATCATGGCGCTCACGGTCACAAGCACGATTGATCCCGGCATCCCGCCCGTTCGCGCGCGGCCGAAGCAGAGCAATCGAGATCCATTGGCGGCGGCCATCATTCTGCTGCTGGCATGAGAGTACTTTTTGCGTCCGCCGCAAAGCCGAACGCGGCCGCCGAGACGGCCCGAACAGAGGACACCAGATATGCGCGACCCGCTTGAGACCTACGCCGCCTATTGGCCGACCGTGATCGAGCAGACCAACCGGGGCGAGCGCGGCTACGACTTGCCGTCGCGGATGCTGAAAGAGCGCATCATCTTCGTGACCGGGCCGATCGACGATCAGACCGCGGCTTCGATCAGCATGCAGCTGCTGTTCCTGGAATCGGAGAACCCGAAAAAAGAAATCTCCATGTACATCAACTCACCGGGCGGCATCGTCACGTCGGGGATGGCGATCTACGACACGATGCAGTACATCCGCCCGGCGGTCGCCACGCTCTGCATCGGCCAGGCGGCCTCGATGGGATCGCTGCTGTTGACGGCGGGAGCCAAGGGCATGCGTTTCGCGCTGCCGAACGCGCGCATCATGCTGCATCAACCATCGGGCGGCTTTCAGGGGCAGGCCAGCGACATCGAGCGCCACGCCGAGGACATCATCAAGATGAAACGCCGCTTGAACGAAATCTATGTCAAGCACACCGGTCAGGCCTTCGAGCAGATCGAGCGGACACTCGACCGCGACTATTTCTTGACCGCTGAGGACGCACAGAAATTCGGCCTGATCGACCAGGTCATGGCCAAGCGTGCCGAGACCGATGACACCGATCCGACCGGCCTCAAACGCAGCTAGTGTTCCCTCCCATTCATTCGATTCCCGCGAGGCTGGATCGAGTCGGAACCCTAAGAGCCCGCAAAAACGAGTGAATCGGTTTCATCGAGCCCATTTCTCGCCCCGCCGTCTTCCCGGCCAAGCGACCAACGGGAGCGCCGAGCCCGGGATCCAGCACGAAAAGGGCAGAAGGCACAACAACTCGCACGATCTCGTCGGGGGACTGGCCCGTCCGGGGCCCTGGATCCTGGGCCGATCTCCGCCCCGGCTGAATGCCGGGGTTTCGAGCGCCCGGGAAGACGGAGCAGTTGTTTTGGAGCGCGGCCTGAGAGCCCGTCCACATTATCGCGGCAAAGACAGCGATCCATTCGGCAGGCTGCCGCTCAGGCGACACCGAGCAATGAGTGCTCCGCTGTCGGGATCGCCATGACGCAGGCGTCGGACGGCCAGGCAAAGGTAGCTCGGCTCGGTCGACGAACTGGCGCGGGGCTTGCCTTCAGACAGAAGCAGGAGTTGCCGCGGCAGCGTGACACGCCTGGCTTGCGCGAGGCTTACCGACGTCACATTTGCGCAAATGGAGTCGGCGTCGTCCTCATTCCGGCCGAATCGACGATCAATCTGCCCATCCGATCGGGAAACCGATCGTATCCGTATCCGGGGGCCGGTCGAGGAAAGGTGGAAAGGCAGAGTCGAGGTGCGGCTGCAACAGGTGTTGCAAATGCGCCGCGAAGCAATGGGACGCGGCGGTGAGTTCTGTTCTCACGGCTTGATCTGACGGCGCAGACCGTGCTCTGGTTACCAACGTCGCGCTCTGGTTCGTGCGAACTTCGAGTCGGGGCGTCGGTTTTGAGGGCAGACGCGCGAACAGGGGTCGTGAGACAGCCAGAAACCGACCGGCCGTAAGGCTGGTCCGAAAGGGCAAGACGAGCGAGATGGCTGACAAGAATACACTTTATTGTTCTTTCTGCGGAAAGAGCCAGCACGAGGTGAGGAAACTCATCGCCGGCCCGACGGTGTTCATCTGCGATGAATGCGTCGAGCTCTGCATGGACATTATTCGCGAAGAGAACAAGAGCTCGCTCGTCAAGTCACGCGACGGCGTGCCCACCCCGCACGAGATCTGTGCCGTTCTGGACGACTACGTGATCGGTCAGGATCACGCCAAGAAAGTCCTCTCGGTCGCCGTGCACAACCACTACAAGCGCATCAACCACGCCGCCAAGAACAACGACGTGGAGCTGGCGAAATCGAACATCCTGCTGGTCGGCCCGACCGGCTGTGGCAAGACGCTGTTGGCGCAGACGCTGGCGCGCATTCTCGATGTGCCTTTCACGATGGCCGACGCCACCACATTGACCGAGGCCGGCTATGTCGGCGAGGACGTCGAGAACATCATCCTGAAGCTGTTGCAGAATGCCGACTACAATGTCGAGCGGGCGCAGCGCGGCATCGTCTACATCGACGAGGTCGACAAGATCAGCCGCAAATCCGACAACCCCTCGATCACCCGGGATGTCTCGGGCGAGGGCGTGCAGCAGGCGCTGCTGAAGATCATGGAAGGCACGGTTGCGAGCGTGCCTCCCCAGGGCGGCCGCAAGCATCCCCAGCAGGAGTTCCTGCAGGTCGACACGACCAACATCCTCTTCATCTGCGGCGGCGCGTTCTCCGGCCTGGAGAAAATCATCTCCCAGCGTGGCCGCTCCACCTCGATCGGCTTCGGTGCCAAGGTGCGCTCGGTCGACGAGCGGCGTCAGGGCGAGATCCTGCGCGAGGTCGAGCCCGAGGATCTGCTGAAGTTCGGTCTGATTCCGGAGTTCATCGGCCGGCTTCCAGTCGTGGCCACGCTCGGCGATCTCGACGAGCCTGCCCTCATCAAGATCTTGACCGAGCCCAAGAATGCTCTCGTGCGCCAGTATCAGCGCCTGTTCGAGATGGAGGATGTGCGCCTCACGTTTGCCGAAGACGCACTCGGGGGCATTGCGCGGCGAGCGATCGAGCGCAAGACCGGCGCCCGCGGGTTGCGGTCGATCATGGAGAGCATCCTGCTCGAGAGCATGTTCGATCTGCCCGCCATGAAGGGCGTGGAAGAGGTCGTCATCAGCCAGGAGGTGGTCGAGGGACGCGCCAAGCCGCTGAGGATCTACTCCGACCGGATGAGCGAAATCAGCACCAGCGCGTGACACCGAAGTCGCGCGATTTCCCAACGGGCTCGGGTCCGTTGGGCATATCCCGGGTTCTGCCCTTGAATTTGCACCGATAGGGCATAGCTATCCAAGTTGGTCCGGACTGTGCGAGGGCCGAGCCGGGGCCTCAGGGACCGGCTCAGAGCCCCTCGGTGGAGCGGATTGACGCAGCCTGGACTGCAGGTGTCGCATCGGGCGAGCTGGCGGCAGGCGTGGCAAGACAGGAAAACGGAACGATGGCCGACGAGATCCATGGAATGCGTAAGGGCGCCAAGGCTGAGCTCTTCCCGGTGCTCCCGCTGCGCGACATCGTGGTTTTTCCCTACATGATCGTGCCCCTCTTCGTGGGGCGCGAGAAGTCGATCAGCGCGCTCGAGGAGGTGATGCGGCACGACAAGCAGATCCTGCTCGTCGCGCAGAAGAATGCGAGCGATGACGATCCCTCGCCCGAAGGCATCTACTCGGTCGGCACGCTCGCCTCCGTCCTGCAGCTGCTGAAGCTGCCCGACGGCACCGTCAAGGTGCTGGTCGAGGGGACGGCGCGGGCCCGGATCCTGCGCTACACTCCCAATGCCGCGCACTTCGAGGCCGAGGTCGAGCGCGTGGTCGAGGAGGCTGGCTCCGAGGAAGAGATCGAGGCGATGGCCCGCTCGGCGGTGTCGCAGTTCGAGAGCTATGTGAAGCTCAACAAGAAGATCTCGCCCGAGGTGCTCGCGACCGTCACCCAGATCGACGACTATTCCAAGCTCGGCGACACCATCGCCTCCCACCTCGCCATCAAGATCGCCGACAAGCAGGACATCCTCGAGATTACCACCGTCTCCAGCCGGCTGGAGAAGGTCTATACGCTGATGGAGAGCGAGATCTCGGTGCTGCAGGTCGAGAAGAAAATCCGCTCCCGCGTCAAGCGGCAGATGGAGAAGACCCAGCGCGAGTACTACCTCAACGAGCAGATGAAGGCGATCCAGAAGGAGCTGGGCGACGGCGATGAGCGCGACGATATCGCCGAGTTCGAGGAGCGGATCGAGTCGACCAAGCTCAGCAAGGAAGCCAAGGACAAGGCGCTCGCCGAGGTCAAGAAGCTGCGCCAGATGAGCCCGATGTCGGCCGAGGCGACGGTCGTGCGCAACTATCTCGACTGGCTGCTTTCGATCCCGTGGGGCAAGCCCGGCAAGATCAAGCGCGACCTGGCGGAAGCCGAGCAGGTGCTCGAGGAGGAGCACTATGGCCTCGAGAAGGTCAAGGAGCGCATCATCGAGTACCTAGCCGTGCAACAGCGCACGAACAAGCTGAAGGGCCCGATCCTGTGCCTCGTCGGCCCGCCCGGCGTCGGCAAGACGTCGCTCGGCAAGTCGATCGCTCGCGCGACCGGGCGAGAGTTCGTGCGCATGTCGCTCGGCGGCGTTCGTGACGAGGCCGAGATCCGTGGTCACCGCCGCACCTATATCGGCTCGATGCCCGGCAAGGTCATCCAGTCGATGAAGAAGGCGAAGAAGTCCAACCCGTTGTTCCTCCTCGACGAGGTGGACAAGATGGGCTCGGACTTCCGTGGCGATCCGGCGGCGGCCCTGCTCGAGGTGCTCGATCCCGAGCAGAACCACACGTTCAACGACCATTA
>JANPDA010000014.1:0-2547 GCA_031431235.1 Hyphomicrobiaceae bacterium | reverse complement strand
CTGATGACATGGCATAGCTCAGTACAGGTGTCGATGTAAAAGCGACCCAACGGTAATACATTGAATGTTGGTTGTGGCATGCCTCCTTCTGGCCCACAGCATCCGCCCCTCCCTCATCGCCGCCCTTCCGGTGCTGGGGGTCTTTCTGCCGCGATGGGGGTTCTGCGTCAATCATGGCAGGGCCGGGCAGCCAACCGCCCCGACCGACCCTTCAAACACGCACAACTGCCGCAGATCAACCCTCGGCGCAGAAGAGCGCGTACAACTCATCCCCCGCCGCCCAACCTCGCCGATACTACCCCCATCGCCTGCCACTCGAGGCGTCGTCCGGACCGTCCGGCGCGTGGGCCAAGGGACGGCGGCGGCCGGAGGTGCGGGGCAGACGGTGCTATTCGAATCCAGCTTCGCCGAAATCGAATGAATGGGACGGAGCCCTAAGCATGTTCTCCATCACGGCGGCGACCCGAGCCCGACTTGAACAATCCCGGCTTGGTTGCGGCAGCCGTGTAGGTTGCCGTTGTGATCGCTGCCGCTCCAATCAAGACGATATGACCGATCAGACTTGCTGGGAGTAGAGCATAGCTTCCAATCGCTATCGAAAAAGCAACTGCCCACATCCACCCCAAAATCTGCAAGATCATGTGCCGCGTGGCAACATCAGGAATGTGCCGGAGCGGGCTGATTTCATGATCGAATATGTAATTCCATGCGTGTGCGACTAATTTTTGCATTGCGACCTCCGAATTAAAACACGCTACCGTGGATCATCTGCGCCAAATTTGGGCATTCGCCCCTGCTCTTCGCCTAAGCGCGACACAATCAAGCCGATGAGGCTGCACTTTCGCTTGAGCGTGTTCGAAAGCACGGGGTGCACGATGAGTGCGGACTGCATGGGCATCAGAGTGTCGACGAGCAAGAACCACGACCTCCCGCGGCCAGAACACCGATTGAGTGTTCAGCAATGAAACGTGGCACCCTACGATCCGGATCACTTGCGGCAGCGTCATGCCCCGTCGGCGCTCTCCCGCCTCAACGGAGCGACCTCGTTTGACAGTTGTGGGTCTCTCCCCGACATTACGCCGCTCGATCGGGGGCAGGGCGGCCACGGCATAGCCGACGGCGCCCGATTGCCTCGTCCGGTCAGGGCCGATCGAACACCGCACCGAGGCATTCATGATCGACTTTTCCCTTTCGCCCGAGATCGAGGACGTCCGGCAGCGCACGAAAGCGTTCATCGCCGAGCACGTGCTCCCGCTCGAAGCCAATCGCGCCAACTACGACGAGCACGAGAACATCCGGCTCGACCTGCTCGAGGGGATCCGGGTCAAGGCCAAGTCGGCCGGGCTGTGGGCGCCGCAGGTGCCGAGGTCGCGCGGCGGCATGGGGCTGCCGATGGTCGGGCAGGCGGTCATGTACGAGGAGGCGAACTGGTCGATCTTCGGGCCGGTCTGCTTCAATTGCGCGGCACCCGACGACGGCAACATGCGGGTGCTGAACCAGCTGCTGGCGACGGAAGCGCTGAAGGACGAGTGGCTGCAGCCGATCATCGAAGGGCGTGCGCGCGGCGCCATCGTGATGACCGAGCCGCATCCGGGCGGCGGCTCCGACCCGACCATGATCCGCACGACGGCGGAGCGCAGAGGCAACCGCTGGATCGTCAATGGCCGCAAATGGTTCATCACCGGGGCGGGGCTCGCCTCGCACTTCATCCTGATCGCACGCACCTCCGAGGAGCCGCGCCGCGAGCTGACGGCGTTCCTGTTCCACCGCGACACGCCCGGCTTCGAGCTCATCCGCAAGGTGGCGATCATGGGACCCGAGGAGCATGGCGGGCATTGCGAGCTCACCTTCACCGGGATGGAGATCCCCGACGAAAATCGCATTCTCGAGGTCGGGCAGGGGATGCGGGTGGTGCAAACGCGGCTGGTGCCGGCGCGGCTCACCCATTGCATGCGCTGGCTCGGGCTCGCCAAGCGCTCGATGGCGATCGCGGCCGAGTACATCAACCGCCGCGAGGCATTCGGGCAGAAGCTCAGCCAACGCGAGAGCGTGCAGATGATGATGGGGGACGTGGCGAAAGACATCGAGATCGGGCGGCTGCTGGTGATGAAAGCCGCCTGGGCGCTCGACCGCGGCGAGAAGGCGATGACGGAAGTGTCGATCGCCAAGGTGTTCGTCGCGGGCCTGCTGCACAAGGCGGCCGACACCGCGATCCAGCTGAATGGCACGCGCGGCTACTCCAAGGACACGATCCTGGAGTGGATCTATCGCTATGCGCGCCAAGCCCGGATCCTCGACGGCGCCGACGAGGTCCACAAGATGATCTGCGCGCGCGCCTACGCCAAGGAGGGCGAGGGATTCTGGCGGTGGGGATAGGCGGCGTGAATTCGTGAAGCCGCCAAGTCGCCAACTCGGGGCGCCCGGCGGCTCGGCGAGTTGGCGATTTCACGACTTGGCGAACTTGCCGAGCTGCAGCTCGCCCTACTCCGCCCCCTACTGCGCCGTCCAGCCGCCATCGATGGAAAGGTTCGCGCCGGTGATCTGGGC
>JANPDA010000013.1:0-23543 GCA_031431235.1 Hyphomicrobiaceae bacterium | reverse complement strand
GCTCGGTTCACACGTCCAAGGCCGCTCTCGTGCAAGACGAGCAGAGCTGCCGAGATCCGTCTCTGCGCTCCGAGGCTGTCCAGAGCCTCGGCCGGCAGGCGAGACCACACCGTCTCCTCCCGGCCCATCCGGGCAACCCTCGAACGCACATCGGGGGTGAGAAGGAGCCCATCCACCTTATCGTTGCGTCGGCGGGCGATCCGGACCCTTCCCCACGTCAGGACAATCCGAACAACGACTGCTCCGTCTTCCCGGACGATCGGAGCCCTGGCCTATCGCCAGGGCGGAGATTGATCCGGGATCCAGCGCGAGAAGCGGCAAAGCCGCAACATATTGGGCCTTCGGCACTTTTCATGCTGGCTCCCGGCTTCCCGCGCTCCCGCTGGTCGCTTGGCCGGGCAAACGGCTGGGCGGACTGCATCCGCTTCAATTCGATTCGTTCATTGTCGCCGGTGTCCTAAGGACACTCCCAACAATAACCGCACCGTGTCGTCGTCCAGTCGAGAACGGGATCTGTAGGGTGCAATAGGCCTGCTTCAGGCCGTATTGCACCACCCCGGATCGCAACGCCAGCCGAAGGTGCAATACGGCGAAGGCGCCTATTGCACCCTACGCCGAAGCGCATCCGCTCGGTAAAAAAGATTCGGTTATTGTTCGAGCTGTCCTAAGTGGGCTTCGTTGCTACGCGGAGCCCTGGTCCAATGGCACTGTCCCCGGCGTTCGCCGACGCAGCTCGGCGATATAGGGCTCGCCGAAATTGGTTCCGGGCTGGCGGTCGTAGCTGAACAGCCCGACAATGCGCTTGCGTGCCCCCTTCACGGGGCTGACGCGGTGAAGAGTCTGATTTCCTTGAAAGACATTCAGGTCTCCAACGGCCAGCTCGGCGCACCGCACGCCGTCCCGCTTGCCCGCGAACACCGCCGCGACGGCCTCATAGTTCTGGTCGGCATCGGTCCGCACATTGGGAACGTACTCGAACAGACCGCCTTGCTCCGGCTCTCTCAACAGGACCGAGAAAACGACGTCGTTGCCATCGAAGTGCCAGCCGTCGGTATCGCCATCTCCCGCGATCTTCGAGGTCAGGGCCAAATGCGGGCATTCGCTGCGGTGAAACGTCTCGTAGCCCATCAGTTGGCGCAGGAACTCGCGCAGCGGCTCCCAGCAGTAAACCCTGCGGAGGGGGGAATCGTTGGGAATCTGATGGTTCAGCACCTGATGATAGCGGAACGGGTTGGTCGCGGTGCGCGGATGGCCCGCCGGCCAGTCGCTGCCGTCGCTGCCGTAGCTGCCCCTCATCGCCTCGTACCGGCTGGCCCATGGCTGACGCGCCTCCAACTCGGCCGCCATGAACGAGGTCGCCTCGGGTCGCACGAAACCCGGCAGGGAAAACAACGCATCGCGCTCGAGCGCGGTTTGGCCTTGTCGGAGCAGTGCTTCGACAGTCGCGCTCTCCGGTTGATGCAGCGGATAGCGGTCGAGATCGATGATTTCGGAGATGCTATCAAACCCCATCGTCTGGTCCTCCATTGCAACGCCGCCAGATCGGCAACGGACTCGATCCTAGGCGTGCGTCGAGCGTTCGGCAACGCCCACGATCGGCGACAAAGCTGGGCTCTCCTCGGCTCGGCGTCGATCCGAAATGAGCTCCGTGTGGAGGAACGAGGTTGCAGGCCTCCTGACCGGCCCGACGCCGCCACCATCGAGAACGGTGGTCAAGCGGACATTGTTTGCGGTACGATCTGTTCTGGTCCGCAGCTGGGGGGCTTGTTCGGGCATTGCTCGCCGCCGCTGCGACCGCCGTTGCTGACCCGTCGCGGCCAGTTTACTGTTGATACGAGCTCTCGTCGTTGGTCGGTTCGCCGCCTCGAATGAAGCACCTCCCGCTATCGCAGCGCGCGTGTTTGGCATAGGGTTTACATAGATCTGTCTCTTGAGAATTACTTCTACCGAGGGCAGTCATGGCTTCCGACAAACTCCTGAACGATCTTCGCAATCGTCGGATTGATGGAAACATCATCGATCCCACTCACAGTGAATTCGATAGTTCGCGCCGCGTTTGGAACGCCATGGCTGACCGCCGCCCCGCGGTGATTGTGCAGGCGCGCAGTGTGCAGGACATAGAAAAAGTTGTCCGCACAGCTGTCGAGCATGGTGCGCTCCTCGCTATCCGCGGTGGTGGTCACAGTCTGCCGGGTCTCTCGACTTGTGACGGAGGGATCATGCTGAGCCTCTCTCAAATGAATTCCATCGTGGTCGATGTCCCGTCGCTACGTGCGGAAGCGCAGGGCGGTGCCCTCCTCGGCGACCTCGACCGCGCGGCTGCACCTTCGGGGTTCGTTGTTCCAGCCGGCGTAGTATCTCACACCGGAGTTGCGGGTCTGACGCTGGGTGGCGGCATGGGCTGGCTCAGCCGAAGACTGGGGCTCTCGATCGACAGCTTGATCGCTGCGGACATCGTCACTGCCGATGGCCGCTCGCGTCGCGTGAGCGCCACCGAAGAGGCTGACCTGTTCTGGGCTATCCGGGGTGGCGGTGGCAACTTCGGGGTCGTGACGAAGTTCGTATTCCGGATGCACCCGTTGGGTGATGTGCTGATCGGAAGCTGGGTCTATCGAGTCGCTGAATCGGCAGCGGTTCTGCGCCGCTATCGGGAGCTCGTCGCCAAGGCTCCGCGAGAGCTGAGCTCGGGATTCGTCTTGACGTCGTCGGAGTTGTCGATGACCGCAGTATGGTCGGGCGGTGTCCAAGCGGCCGAGCCAGCGGTCGCTGCCTTTGGCAAGCTGGGCAGTCCAACGTCTGGCAAGATCGGAGGTGTCTCGTTCCTCGATCTGCAGCGGCGATCCGATGATCGTATGGCCTGGAACCGGCGCTACTACGCCAAGGGCGGATACCTGAAGGAGGTTGACGATCGCGCTATCGAGTGCATGGTGAACGACATCGCCAGTGCTCCATCACCCGACGCAGAATACTACGTGCTGCAACTGGGCGGAGCCGTAGCCGACATCGACGATGATGCTACGGCATACACCGGCAGAGCGGCGGGCCACTATTGGATCGTCGAATCCGGCTGGGATCAGAAAGCCAACGATGATCAATTTGTCGGCTGGAGCAGAAAGGCTGCTGCACGTCTCACTGAGATATCGATGAGTGGAAACTACGTCAATGAGCAAGCAGATTTTGGCAAGGAAGTAGCAATCAAAGCTTATGGAGAAGGCAAATATGATCGCCTTTCCAAGCTAAAGTGGCGTTATGACCCCACAAATCTCTTTCGCCTCAATCAGAACATCGAGCCTAGACCATAGACGGTCATGCAAGTGGTCCTGCGCGACTTGTCTGACGCCCTGGTCTGGCGGTATCTGGCGGCGGCGGAGACGATCGAAGGGGACTTGCAAATCGAGGGGCAGGACACCGACGCCGGGGGCGCGCAGGTGTTCGGCAACGGATTGCGCGAGTACGAGTGGGCCTGGACCGTTGGTGCCGCGCACATTCCCATGCTGCTCGCGGCCCTGGCTCGACGCCATCCCGATCAGGGGGTAAGCTGCCGTTCGATCGGTCAAAGTTGCCGTCCGGACTTGTCGGTAGCGCGCCCTGTCCCCTTCGTTCCGCTCGGCCGTGCCCGGGGGGGGCAGGGCTCGCTTGCACGAGCGCGGGTTTACCGGCAACGCGGGACCTGCAACGATGAGGCAGTCGAACGACTGCCCTCCCCATCACCGAGGCCCGCGCACCGATGTTCTACGAGCCGAGCTCCGATCCCGCCAAGCGCCCGTTCCCGATCGATCCCTTCAAGAGCCTGATCGTGCCGCGGCCGATCGGCTGGATCACCACGATCGATGCGGACGGGATCGCCAACCTCGCACCCTTCAGCTTTTTCAATGCGATGGGCGACATGCCGCCCTGCGTGGTGTTCGCTCCGCAAGGCCCAAAGCCCGATCGTCCGGTCAAGGACACGCTCGCCAATGTGGAATCGACGCGCGAGTTCGTCTGCAATCTCGCGACCTGGGAGCTGCGCGAGCAGATGAACCTGACCGCCGCACATTTCCCCACCGGCGTCGATGAGATGAAGGAGGCGGGCTTGACGCCGCTTCCCTCCCGTCTGGTGAAGCCGCCGCGCGTGGCTGAAAGCCCGGTCCACCTCGAATGCCGCTACCTCTCGACCGTGGAGATGCCGTGCTGGAAGCCCGGCGAGCGCCAGACCGTCGTGTTCGGCCAGGTCGTCGGCATCCACATCGACGATCGCCTGGTCAAGAACGGCCGCGTCGACATCCTCGATGCCAAGCCGATCGCCCGCCTCGGCTATTTCCTCTACACGACCGTCGACCAGTCTTTCCGCATGCCCTTTCCGGACTGGGAGCAGTTCGGCTCGAGCCACCTCGAGGAGCGGCCCGCGCGAGGGTCGTCCGACAACGAGGCGGGGTGAACCATGGCCGGGCGTGCCGACGCGAAGGCATACGACTACGTCATCGTCGGCTCGGGGTCGGCGGGCTCTGTGCTCGCCGCGCGCTTGTCGGAGGACCCGGCCGTCCGCATCCTCGTGCTCGAGGCTGGCCCGATGGATCGCAGCCTCTACATGCTCCGGATGCCGGCGGCCCTCGCCGAGCCCATGAAGTCGGAGCGCTACAACTGGGCCTATTGGTCCGAGCCCGAGCCCTTCCTCGACAACCGCCGGATCTCGTACCCGCGCGGGCGCGTGGTCGGCGGCTCCTCCTCGATCAACGGCATGGTCTATCTGCGCGGCAACAGACTCGACTATGACGGCTGGGCCCGCACCAACGGCCTCGAAAGCTGGTCCTATGGCCACTGCCTACCCTACTTCAAGCGCATGGAGTCGAGTGCCAATGGTCCGAGCCCCTATCGGGGTGGCAGCGGTCCGCTGAAGGTGACGATCCCCGAGTGCGCCAATCCCCTCTTCCAGGCCTTCATCGAGGCTGGCAAGCAGGCGGGCCTGGGCTACACCGACGACGTCAACGGCGCCCGCCAGGACGGCGTCTGTCGCTTCGAGCGCTCGACCCATGCCGGCATACGATCGAGTGCGGCCCGCCGCTATCTGCATCCGGCGCGCGCGCGCGGCAACATCGATCTCGCCGTCGAGGTTCGCGTCTCGCGCATCGTGCTGGAGAAGGGACGCGCCGTCGGCGTCGAGTATCTCGACAACGGCACACAGCGCTCCGTGCAGGCGGACCGCGAGGTGCTGCTCGCGGCCGGCGCCATCAACTCGCCCCAGATCCTGAAGCTCTCCGGCATCGGCCCGGCCGCCGAGCTCAGCGCGCACGGCATTGCCGTTGCCGCCGATCTTCCCGGCGTCGGCGAGAACCTGCAGGACCATCTGGATCTCCTGGTGCAGTACCGCTGCCTGCAGCCGGTGTCGCTCTATCCCGCGACCCGCCCGCTCGGCATGCTGGCGCTGGGCGCCGAGTGGCTGCTGTTCAAGACCGGCACGGGGGCGTCCAACATCTGGGAGGCCGGCAGCTTCTTCCGCAGCCGCCCGGAGGTCGCCTACCCCAATCTGCAGCACCACTTCGCTCCCCTCGCCATCAGCTACGACGGCAACGAGAGGGTCGATGGCCACGGCTTCCAGGTGCACCTGAGCCAGATGCGCCCGCGCAGCCGCGGCTTTGTGCGCCTGCGCTCGGCCGATCCCTTTGCCCCGCCCCGCATCCAGTTCAATCACCTGAGCGACGCCGAGGATCGCCGGGAGATCCGCGACGGCATCCGCATCACCCGTGACGTGGTCGCGCAGAAGGCCTTCGATCCCTATCGCGGCGAGGAGATCGCACCCGGCAGGCATGTCGTCTCCGATGCCGAGCTCGATGCCTTCGCACGAGCCAAGGCCGAGACCTCGCACCACCCGTCCTGCACCTGCCGCATGGGGCTCGACGAGATGGCGGTGGTCGATGGCGAGGGCAAGGTGCATGGCATCGAGCGCCTGCGCGTGATCGATGCCTCGATCATGCCGGACGTGGTGACCGCCAACCTCAACGCCACTGTGCTGATGATGGCCGAGAAGCTCAGCGATCGGGTCGCGGGGCGGGAAGCGTTGCCTGCCGAGGCGCCGGCCGGTTTCAGCGGTGTGCCCAGACCATGACGAGATCCTCGGCCTCGAGCGCATCGCCAGACGGCGAGCATGGAGGCCGCGCTGAAGCCGCGTCATCGGGCCGGTCGTCGTCGGGCCAGTCGTCGTCGAGCCAGTCGTCGTCGAGCCCGGGGCGCCTTCAGAAGACCTTCACCACCTCGCCGTTGATCGCCCCTTCGACGCACTTCTGGAAGGCCTTGGCGACGCGGGCGCCCGGCACCGGGATATGGCCGGGGAAATAGGCGCCGTATTTCGGCACGGATTCCTCCAGCAGGCCCGGGCTCACCAGATTGATCCGGAGCCGGCGCGGCATTTCGATGCTTGCGCCCTTGACGAACCCTTCGAGTGCCGCGTTCGCGGCGGCGGCCGCTGCCCCCGACACGATCGGATCGTGATTGAGCACCCCCGAAACCAACGTGAACGAGCCGCCTTCGCTCACCTGCGCCAGCCCGGCGAGCACGAGATTGACCTGCCCCATCACCTTGCTGCGCAGTCCGACCATGAACTGCTCCTCCGTCATCGTCGCCAGCGGCCCGAAATGCACGGTGCCCGCCGCCGAGACCACGGCATCGATCTTGCCGGCTTTCTCGTAGAGCGCCTCGATCGAAGCGCGGTCCGCAATGTCCACATGCAGCTCGCCGCTGTTGCGGCCGGCTTTGACGATCTCGTGGCGTGCCCCGAGCTCGCGCGCGATGGCGCTGCCGACTGTGCCTTCGGCCCCGACAATGAGAATACGCATCCATTGCTCCAATCCGTTGATGCCGGCGAGCTCTTGCCTCAGCCTTCCTTGCCCTGCTCCTCGTGATTGGATTTGAGCGCGGTCAGCTTGGCGAACATGCCGGCGGCCTCTTCCGCGGGCGTCTGCTCGCGGGGCTCCTCGGGGCTCGGCTTGCCGGACACGATCTCGGCCGGTTGCGGCCCCTCCGCGGCAGCGCGGCTGGTCGTCTCCTCGGTCGGCAGCAGCGTTCCGCCTTCGGCTACGACATCCTTGGGCGTGTCACCGCGCTCGCGCTCGAGGCGTTTGGCAGCCTTCCTCACCTCGGCATCGAGCTCGATCTGCGAGCACAGGCTCAACGTCACCGGATCCTGGGCGACGAGGCTGGGCGAATTCCAATGGCTGCGGTCGCGGATCGCCGCGATCGTCGGCTTGGTGGTGCCCACGAGGCGCATCACCTGGCTGTCCTTCAGCTCGGGGTGGCTCTTGATCAGCCACAGGATCGCGTTCGGCCGGTCCTGGCGGCGCGACAGCGGCGTGTAGCGCGGCCCCTTCTTGGTCTTGAAGACAGGAATGTCGACCTTGCTGACGGCCGTTTTCAGCCGGTCGTCGGCGTCGTCCTCGCAGCGCTTGATCTCCTCGCGGGTGAGCTGGCCGGAATTCACCGGGTCCATGCCCCTGATGCCCTGCGCGACGTCGCCATCGGCGATGCCTTTGACCTCGAGCACGTGCAGCCCGCAGTATTCCGCCACCTGCTCGAATGTGAGCGAGGTATTCTCAACGAGCCAAACGGCCGTTGCCTTGGGCATGAGCGGGGTTTGCGTCATAAAATCCTTCCTCCGGGCCGCGCGCCTCGAGGGCACAGGGCCGAAACCGATCTGACCATGAAAGGGATCGGCAAGACTATAGGTGGCGCAATGCCCAGTGGCAACCGCAAGATGGCGAAGATGGAAGGTGCGGGGCTGGTGGAGCCGCAGGACGACTAGCAAACCACTGGCTCGCAGGCTCGGAACTGGAAGCTCATATGGTCCTTGGGGCGCGTGAAATCATAGGCGCGACCGTCCTCGCAATCCGCGTGGCCGTCGATCACGAGGCTCTCGCCGAGCCTGAATTGCCTTACGTTGCTCACATTGACGACCTTGCAGCCGAGCTCGTGCGTCATCTGCTCGGTCAGGATCAGCTCCCAAGGCTCCGTGGCTGAGGATCGGCTTGCCCGCGAGCCCGAGTACCGCGACGGCTGCCAGCAGCGACAGCATCCTTGCAGGCGTCATCTCCTGCCTCCACCGGCTCAATGCGACATCAGCACGGGAAGGCGCATGCGTGACAGCATGCCGGCGGTTGCGCCGCCGAAGAGGAATTCCCTGAAGCGTGAGTGGCCATACCCACCCATCACCAGCAGGTCGGCGCCGAGATCCTCGATCCGCGACGCCAGCTCCTCGGCAATTCCGTGGGTGTGCACGATGCTCCATGCCGCGATCGCATTGACCCCATGGCGCCCGAGGGCGGTCGCCAGCTCGCGGCCGCTGTCGTCTGGCTTCTCGTCGAGCCGTTTCGCCGGATTGATCGTCAGGATGCGCACCTCGCGGGCACCTGCAAGCATCGGGAGAGCATCGAACGCTGCCCGGCTCGCCTCCCGGCTGCCGTTCCAGGCGAGCAGCACGCGTTCGCCCAGCGTGGTCTTCGAGCACGTTTCCGGCACCAGCAGCACTGGCCGCCCGGCTTCCATCATCACGTCCTCGCCGACGTCGCCGGGGCGGTAGTCCAGTCTCAGGCCCGTCTCGGGCTGCCCGGCGACAACCAGATCCGCGCAGCGTGCATGCGCCGTGACGACCTCGGCGACTGGCATGAAGCGCGCCTGGGCCTGCCGGTACTCTGGGATCACCGCCCGCCCGGCGATCATCGCCGCAAAACTCGCTTTGATGCGCTGCGCCTCGGCTTCGAGGGTCTCGCGCTCCCGCTCCATGATATCGCCCGCTGCGTCGCCATAGGGCGCGATCGGCACATAGGGCTGCGGCACGACGTGCAGGGCAATCAGATGGGCGTCGAACCTGTCGGCCAGCTGCAAGCCCACAGCGAGGATCGCCGCCGCCCGCTTCTCGTCGGGAAGGTGTGCGAGGATGGTTTTCCACGGCATGGCGGGCCTCCAGCGTCGAGCGTCCTTCGTTCTTGATGGCGGATCGCAACGGTGTCGGCCTTGACCGGGGTCAAGTGGGAGGCAGCGGCACTCCGGCCACCGCGAACGCCGCGCGCTGGCGCTCGGCCACCTCGGCGAGATCGAAGTGCTCGATCAGCTCGTTGAACAGGCGGTGCCAGTTCTGGCGGGCGTCCAGATGCAGGAACACGCCGCCGAGCCCGATCGCGGCGCGGTCCATGAACACGAACTCGCGCGGCACCTTGACCGGCCCCTTCGCGCGCAGGCCCTGGTGCACGGTGAAGGCCTCATGCCGGCCGTACTCTCCCGGCGACACGTCCTCCGCGATTGCCCGCTCCCGATCGTCGAGCAGCGGCCCATAGATGAATTGCGCCCAGATGTTGAGGATGTCGATCAGCTCGTTGGAAAGCCCGTTGAACCCCCAGGTCTCGTAGGCGTGCACGACCAGCGCCCGGTCGCCACGCTCGAGACCGCGATAGAGATCGATCACGCCTCGTACGAACTTGGGCTCGAAGGCGCGGATGCAACCATAGTCGAGCAGGTTGATGCCGGCAGGCCGCCCCGCCTCCTCGAACACCGTGTAGTTGCCCAGATGTGGATCGCCGTGGATCACGCCGAAGTGCGAGAATGGATACCACCAGGCCCGGAACATGGCGCGCGCAATCGCGTTGCGATCCTCGATGGCGCCCCCCTTGTAGCTGATGAGCTTCTCCCCTTCGAGCCAGGACATGGTGAGCAGCCGGCGCGTCGACAGCTCAGGCAGCACCTCCGGCACGCGGATGATGCTGTCGCCCTGGAAGATCAGTCCATAGAGCCGGATGTGGCTCGCCTCGCGCTCATAGTCGAGCTCCTCGCGCAGCCGTGCGGCGATCTCGACCAGGATCTCGGCGGTCTCGATCGCCGGGTCCATCCGCCGGTGCAGTGCGAAGATCATGCCGAGCTGGGAGAGGTCGGCTTCCACCGCCGATGGCATGTCGGGATACTGCAGCTTCACCGCAAGTGCCCGCCCGTCATGTGTCCTTGCCCGATGCACCTGTCCGAGCGAGGCCGATGCCGCCGCCTCGCGCTCGAATTCGCCGAACCGGCTCTTCCAGTCGAGGCCCAGCTCGGCTTCGAGCCGGCGCTTGACGAAGGCCGGCCCCATCGCCGGCGCCTGACTCTGCAGTTGCGAAAGCTCGGCCGCATACTCGGCCGGCAACGCCTCCGGGATCGTCGAGAGCAGTTGCGCGACCTTCATGATCGGGCCCTTCAGCCCGCCGAGCGCGGCTGCCAGGTCGGCTGCGCTCCGCTGCCGGTCGAGGCCGATGCCGAGCAGCCGGTGGCCGGCGATGCGGGCCGCAATCGCCCCCACATTGGTGCCGACCTTCACATAGCGCGCGGCGCGCGCCGAGAGGCGGTTCCTCTCCTCGTCGTCGTTTGCGCTCACGCCGTCTTCTCGCACCAGAACCGGTACATCGCATCGAAGATGCGTGGATTGGCCTCCTCGAAGACATGCCAATCGGCGAGCCGGCCGGGCCAGGGATTGTCGGGGAAGCGCTGGGCGAATGCTTTGCGCACGATCGACTCGTGGGTGAACCCGCGGAAAGTCAGCCCGCTCTCCCCGAGCATGCCCTCGATCTCGGGCAGCGTGTGCTGGCGCTCGCTCTGGTGCAGCACCAGATCGCGGAACTCGTTGAGCGAGTAGAAATCCCGCGATCCCAGGAACCCCATGCCAGGCAGCTCGGGCTTCAATTCCTCGCGCTGCATCAGGCTCCCCCGGTAGGCGCGGGCTTGCGCATCCGAGCAGTCGGGGCCGGGATATCCCGGATCCTTGCGCAATTCCGCAATTTTGCCCCGGGAGAGCTTGCTGTAGAGGCCGAGGTAGATCAGCCCGCCCGGCTCCAGGCATTCGACCAGCGCTTCGAGCCCTGCTGCCGGGTCCCCCATATGGTGGAGCACGCCGATCGCCTCGATCACACGGAAGCGCCGGCCGAGCCGGGGCAGGCCCAGGATGTCGGCGCGGGCAAAGGTGATGTTGGAGATGCCGTGGCGCGCCGCCATCCGCTTGGCATAGGCAAGGCTCGCCAGCGACAGATCGAGGGCCAGCACCCGGGCATTCGGTCCGAAACCGACCGCCGTCTGCAGCGCCTGCCGTCCGGTGCCGCAGCCCGCGATCAGCACATCGAAGGGTTGCTCGAAAAAGCCGAGCTTGTCGGCTCCCACGAAGGGAACGAGCGCCTGCCGGATGGCGCGGGGCGCCGGCAGCATCAGGCTGGTCCAGCGCGGATAGGGTGCCTGCTCGTACTGGCCGGCGACCCGCTTCGAGGTCACATCCTCGATCGCGGCGAGCGTTTCGATGCCGGCGGCGATCCTGTTCTCGTCTCGGCGCTCGGTGAGGTGGGTGGCCACGAGCTCACGGAAGGCTTTGGGGCGAAGCGCGGCGAGTGCCTGGGCCGACAGCTCGGATGCAATCACGTCGAGCGGGCGGTAGAGCGCGGCGAGCAGCAGGCGCCGCGACGGCTCGAACTCACCGGCCGCGAGCCCGACCCCGTCGATCGTCAACGCAGCGAGCGCAGCCTCCTCGGTCGTGTCGGCATGCCAGACATGACTGTTGTTGATCGTCTGGGCCATCAGCGCGACTGCAAACCGCGTCAGCGCCTTGTCCTCGAACCGGTCGACCGGCACATCGAGCAGCAGCGTCCGCCGCAGCGCACTGAACAGCAACTCGAGCCGGGGATCCTTGACGATGCCCTTCTCGAGCGCGGTCAGCAGCAAATCGTCCTTCAGCACGTCGTCGGTGCGACGCTGCACCAGGCCGCGTGCAACCGCCGCGAACCCGCTTGCATGTCCTTCCTCGAGCAGAGCTCCGAGCCGGGTCGTCTTCTTCAGTCGCGCCAGCGCCGCGCCTGCGACCGGGGCATGGTCGAGGGTATCGAACCCGAGCGCGATCCTGAGGCCGAAGGGATCGAGGTTTTCAGGCGTTCGCGGATCGTAGCGCGTCAACAGGGCCGATAGCCGGCGCGCGGCGACCTCCAGCGCCGGGCGCAACCGCAGTGTGTCGGTGAGCGCGGCGAGCGCGGCATCCACATCCCCCATGCGCTCGCACACCGCGGCATGGTTGGCCGCGTGGTCGGCATTGGTCTTGTCCTGCCGACGCGCCTCCTCGAGGAACCGCCTCGATGTCTGCAGGTCGCCACGACTTGCGGCCTCATGGGCGAGCGAGCCGAGGTCGGACTTGATCGGACGGCGCTGTGGGCGCTGGGCCATGGTTTTGGAACCGGCTGTTGGGGACGCCGGCAACAAGCGCGTGTGCTCGGCGCTTGTCAACGGCGTCCAACTTCACTCGCCCTCGCAGGCAAACCGCACCGTCACCAGGAATCCGCTGCTGCCGGCTTCGGCAATGCTCGCCTGCGGGTCGACCATATGGCCGTTGCAGGAGGCCGAGGCGAGCCATTTGCGCGAGAGCTTCTCGGCACGCTTGGCGTCGGGTACCGTCGAGTTGCGGTGGCAGGTCAGGCGCGCCGATGTGTTGGACGACATCTTGAACCCATCGCCGCACTTCAACTCGGCTCCGGCAAGGGCGAGCGTCGTTTGCGCAGCAATGAGGAGGGCGCATCCGGCCAGCGGACGGACGAGGGTGGGAAGGTGAGCTCGTTGCGTCATCATGGGAAACTCCCCGAATCGGCAGCCATTGCCAGGATGCGTCCCAAATGCGGCAAAATGCGGCAACAGCCCGACGCCTTGCCGCAGCCTCGTCATTGGACCCCGGATCGGCCGGGCCCGAATGCGGCGAATTTTTGGCGGCGTGCGTCGAGCGCATCGTCGAGGTCGAACAGGCTTTGCGGCGCATAGACCGGGATCGACGTCTTCATGCGCTCGAACACGGTATCGGAGATGACGGCGTGCAGCGGCATCTTGCGCACGCCGCCCTTGGCGACCGAATAGGCGACGTGGTCGGGCAGCCCGGAATGCTCCTGCACCGAGCTCATGTCGACGATCGAGCCCATTGGCCCGACTGCCTTCACCTGGGCGACCATCTGCCGGGCCGCCGCCTGGCCGATCACGAAATAGGCGCGCAAATCGATGCCCTGCGCGGCGCCAGTGACGGCGGCCACCTTGCCCTTCAGTCTCATCGCCTTGCTTGCTCCCTGGCGAATCCTGGGTGCAGGCTGGTCCCCGCCATCTCCACTGATCGAGTGACGACACACCTCCTCCCACGTCATTCCCGCGCCGGCGGGAATCCAGTCGAGCAGCTGATGTCGCGTCGGGAATTGGCTGGATGCCCGCCTTCCGTGCGGAGCACGGCTTAGCCGTGACGCGGGCAGGACGGCTTTGGTATGAGAGCTCGTGCCTCCGGGTACGAGGCTGTGGCTGGTGAAGCGGCAAGCGCTGGGGCATCGTGGGAACCGACGCCATGACCCGAGTCCGCTATATCGTCGAGGACGTTGATCGGGACGTTGCATTCTATGTCGGCAAGCTCGGTTTTCGGCTCGTGCAGCAATTCGGCCCCGCCATAGCGATGCTCGAGCGCGATAGCCTGGAGCTTTGGCTGGCCGGCCCGCTCGCGTCCGCCTCCAAGCCCATGCCCGATGGTAGCCGGCCGACAGCTTCTCTGCCTCGATCCATCCGGCAACCTGATCGAGCTGTTCGAGCCGGCTCGATGCCCTCACTCGATTGAGACGCCCGCTTGACTCGGGACGTCTAACATTGTTCTTCCGGCCAAACCGCGCGACTTCGGCTTCGGCGCCTGCCGCGGATGTCACGTTTCGATCCCGATGGTGAAAAGCAGGAGGCGCCGCGACCATGTCCATCGCCTTCACCTTTCCCGGCCAGGGCAGCCAGACCGTCGGCATGGGCAAGGCTCTCGCCCAGGCCTACCCTGCGGCACGCGCCGTGTTCGACGAGGTCGACGCGGCGCTCGGCGAGAAGCTGTCAGCCGTTGTTTTCGAAGGGCCGCAGGACCGTCTGACATTGACGGAGAATGCCCAGCCGGCGTTGATGGCGGTCTCGCTCGCCGTGATGCGCGTGCTGGAGGCCAAGGGTCTCGACCTGCCGCGGCAGGTGAAATTCGTCGCCGGCCATTCCCTGGGTGAGTATTCCGCGCTTGCCGCCGCCGGCGCCTTCACCGTCGGTGAGGCGGCCCGGCTGTTGCGGCTGCGCGGCCTGGCGATGCAGGCAGCCGTGCCCGTCGGCAAGGGCGCGATGGCGGCGTTGCTCGGTGTCGGCGTGGACGCCGCCCGCAAGATCGCCGAGGAGGCAGCAGGCGGCGAGGTCTGTAACGTCGCCAACGACAACGATCCCGGCCAGGTGGTGATCAGCGGCGCCCGTGGCGCGATTCTGCGCTCACTCGAGATCGCCAAGAAGCATGGCGCCCGCCGGGCCATCCTGCTCGACGTCTCCGCGCCCTTCCATTGCGCGCTGATGGCGCCGGCGGCCCTCGCCATGGCCGAGGCGCTGGCAAAAGCCGAGGTGCGGGCGCCACGCGTGCCAGTCATCGCCAACGTGACGGCAGGCCCGGTGACCGCCCCCGACGAGATCAGGAAGTGCCTCGTCGCCCAGGTGACGGGCACCGTGCGCTGGCGCGAGTGCATCGCCCATATGGCGGACGCCGGCGTCACCGAGGTCTGCGAGATCGGCGCCGGCAAGGTGCTGTCGGGGCTGGCACGCCGCATTGTTCCGTCCCTGGTGGCCAGGCCCGTGGGCACGCCCGAGGAGATCGAGGCGCTCGCCGACGGTCTGCGGAGCTGAATTCGAATTCCTACGAGCGGAGGCGACTGGCATGTTCGATCTGAGCGACAGGGGCGCATTGGTGACCGGTGCAACCGGGGGTATCGGTGGCGCCATCGCCCGCGCGTTTCATGCCCAGGGCGCGACCGTCGTCATTTCCGGCACCAAGGCTGACAAGCTCGAGGCACTCGCCGCCGAGCTCGGCAGCAGGGTGCACATCATCGCCTGCGATCTCGGCAATCGCGTCGAGGTGGCGGGGCTGGCCAAGCAGGCTGAAGCCGCGCTCGGCCACCTCGACATCCTCGTCAACAATGCCGGCGTGACGAAGGACAATCTCTTCATGCTGCTGAAGGACGACGACTGGGATCGCGTCATGAACGTCAACCTGACCTCGGCCTTCGCCCTCTGCCGCAGCGCCGTGCGCGGCATGATCAAGCGCCGGTTCGGGCGCATCATCAACATCACCTCGATCAGCGGCGTCATCGGCAACCCGGGCCAGGCAAACTACGCGGCTTCGAAGGCCGGCATGATCGGCATGACGAAATCGATCGCGCGCGAGGTCGCGCCTCGCGGCATCACGGCGAACTGCATCGCGCCCGGTTTCATCAAGACGGCGATGACGCAAGCGCTGAACGAGAAGCAGATCGAGCAGGTTGCGCAGATGATTCCCTCCGGCACCTTCGGCGAGGCGAGCGATATCGCCGCCGCCGCCGTCTATCTGGCCAGCCGGGAAGCCGGCTACATGACCGGACAAACCCTTCATATCAATGGTGGAATGGCCATGATCTGATTCGTTTCCATTCGCTCGCGAATCCGAAGAATTGGCCCGCCGGGGCTTGCTGGCAAAGCCTCGGAAAGTGTGTTAGAGCGCCGGAATCCAACGGGGGAGTGGTTTTCCAGACGTTTTCATCCGGTGCGACGGACCGTCCATTGCGCTGCCCAGGCAATCCCTGCATGGACCTGTCGAGCAAATCGTGGTGTCCGGTCGAATTCCCAACAACGTGAGGCTATCGAGATATGAGCGACGTCGCAGATCGGGTGAAGAAGATTGTCGTCGAGCATCTCGGCGTCGAGGCGGAGAAGGTGACGGAGAACGCGAGCTTTCTCGACGATCTCGGTGCCGACAGCCTCGATACGGTCGAGCTGGTGATGGCGTTCGAGGAAGAGTTCGGCTGCGAGATTCCCGACGATGCCGCCGAGACCATTCTGACGGTCGGCGACGCGGTGCGGTTCCTCGAGAAGAACGCTGCCTGAATCGGTACGGGCATGCGTGGCCAGGGCACAATGCATCGACGGGTCGAGGCGGCGTCTCGGTCTGCGGCCGGCGGTTTCCAGCCGTTTTGGAGTTGTGAGCAGGGGAACGCATGAGACGGGTCGTCATCACCGGGCTCGGCCTCGTGACTCCGCTTGGATGCGGAGTCGAGGCGAGCTGGACGGCGCTTCTGGCTGGCCGTAATGCCGCCAAGCGCGTCGAGACCTTCGAGGTGTCGGACATCTCGTGCCAGATCGCCTGCCCGATTCCGCGTGGCGACGGCACGAGCGGCACCTTCAATGCCGACCAGTGGATGGAGCCCAAGGAGCAGCGCAAGGTCGATGATTTCATCGTCTTCGCCGTTGCCGCTGCCGACCAGGCATTGGCCGATGCCGGCTGGCACCCCGAGACCGACGACGAGCAGGAGCGCTCCGGCGTCCTGATCGGCTCGGGGATAGGGGGCCTGGAAGGCATCGAGAAGGCCGCGCTCCTGCTCGCCCAGAAGGGGCCGAGACGGATCTCTCCCTTCTTCATCCCCGGCCGGCTGATCAACCTCGCGTCGGGTCATGTCTCGATCAAGCACAAGCTCAAAGGGCCCAACCACGCCGTGGTCACGGCCTGCTCGACCGGCGCGCACGCAATCGGGGATGCCGCGCGCCTCGTGCAGATCGGCGATGCCGACGTCATGGTCGCGGGCGGCTCGGAGAGCCCGATCTGCCGGCTGGCGCTGGCGGGATTCGCAGCCTGCCGGGCGTTGTCCACCGGTTTCAACGATCGGCCGCAACTGGCCTCGCGCCCCTATGACCGGGATCGCGACGGCTTCGTGATGGGCGAAGGCGCCGGCATCGTCGTGCTCGAGGAGCTCCAGCATGCCAAGGCGCGTGGCGCCCGCATCTATGCCGAGGTGATCGGCTACGGCCTGTCGGGCGATGCCCATCACATCACCGCGCCCGCATCCAATGGCGACGGCGCCTATCGCTGCATGAAGGCGGCAGTCAAGCGCGCCGGCATCGATCCCAGCGACATCGACTATGTGAATGCCCACGGCACCTCGACCCCGTTGGGCGACGAGATCGAGCTCGGTGCCGTGGAGCGACTGTTCGCCAATGCGGCCGGCAAGCTGTCGATGTCCTCGACCAAGTCGGCGATCGGCCATCTGCTGGGGGCAGCGGGTGCGGTCGAGGCTATTTTCTCGACCTTGGCGATCCGCGACAACGTGATGCCCCCGACGCTCAATCTCGACAACCCTTCGGTCGAGACGGCGATCGATCTGATTCCGCACAAAGCCAAGCAGAAGCGCGTCGACACGGTGCTGAGCAATTCTTTCGGTTTCGGCGGCACCAATGCTTCCCTGATCCTGCGCCGCCTGGCGGCCTAGCCAGAGAAAGTGGTTACGGCGTCCGGCCGGCTCCATTATTCCGTCTACGTTGTAACGCACCTCCTTTCGCCACATTTTGGCCTAGTGTGGTGTCTCGCAACTGCCATCCAGCATCCGCGGCTGGCTCGGAGATGGCATTTGCGAGGCGAAACCACACTAGAATCATAGAGTTGCTAGTGTCCTTTCATCTCCGAAATACGCTTCAGAGGACACTGCGAGGTCGAGCGTATTTCGGAGATGGGACACTACGGTGAACGAGCATGAGTTCGAGGACGGGTCGCGACATGGGCAATCAGCGAGACAGGGCCGGCGCATCCGGCCGCAACCGGAAGGGCTACGACGACCTCGGTCGTGATCGTGGTCCGCCGTTGATGCCGCGCAGCCCCAGCGAGATGCTGGAGCCCGCCCGCGCCTCCGAGCCGCCGCGGCGCTCCAAGGGCCGCGCCCGTCGCGAAACGCCAGGCTGGGCCGGTGGCCTGGTGCGGATCCTCAACGGCACGCTCACTTTCATGCTGATGAGCATGCTGCTGCTGGGCGCGCTCTACTTCATCGTGAAACACCAGTTCGACCGCCCAGGTCCGCTGAACCAGTCGACCGTGATCGTCATTCCCAAGGGCGAAGGCGTGAATGCCATTGCCGACCGCCTGCAGCGCGAGGGGCTGATCCACGACAGCCGGGTGTTTACCGCGAGCTTTCTCTGGTTCCGCCTCACCCGCTCGTTCTTTGGCGGCACCCAGCCGGTTTTGAAGGCGGGTGAGTACGAGGTGGTGAAACAGGCAAGCCTCAGGCAGGTGCTCGACACCCTCGTCGAGGGCAAGTCGATCCTCTACAAGGTGACGCTGCCGGAGGGCCTGACCAGCTACCAGATGATGCAGATCCTCCTGAAGGAGCCCGAGCTGACCGGTGAGATCACGACGATTCCTGCCGAAGGCGCGCTGCTTCCCGATACCTATCGCTTCTCTCGCGGCACCAACCGGCAGGAGCTGATCGAGCGCATCGTCTTCGCGCACCGCAAGTTCGTCGATGCCATCTGGCAGTCGCGCGCCCAGGGCCTGCCGTTCCAGTCGGTGGAGGAGGCCCTCGTGCTCGCCTCCGTCGTCGAGAAGGAGACCGGTCGGGCCGACGAGCGCGATCGTATCGCTGGCGTGTTTCTCAATCGGCTCCGCAAGAGCATGCGCCTGCAGTCGGACCCGACCATCATCTACGGCATCACCGGCGGCAAGGGCGCGCTCGGCCGCCCGATCCGGCGCAGCGAGATCGACGCCAAGAACGACTACAACACCTACCAGATTGATGGTCTGCCCCCGACCCCCATCTGCAATGCCGGCCGGGCTGCGATCGAAGCGGTGCTGAACCCCGCCGACACCAAGGACCTGTTCTTCGTCGCCGACGGCACCGGCGGCCACGCGTTCGCCGAGACCATCCAGCAGCACCAGAAGAACGTCGCATCCTGGCGCAAGGTCGAGAAGCAGCTCCGGGCCGAGGCCAAAGCCAAGGCCGAGGTGGCCAAGACCGTCGCGGCTTCCGCCGGGGCGACACCGGAGGCGACGGCAGTCGCTGCCGCGCCCGACGAAGCCGAGGCCGAGCGCTCGGCCGGTCCCGGCGTCGTGCTCGACGACATGCCGGGGGTCGAAACCGATGATGGCGCGACCGCAGCCGCTGCGCCGGCGGCTGTGTCCGTCGTCACGGCTGAGGGCGCCGCCGGCACCATCCTGCTGCCGGAGCGCAAGCCGACCGGTCCCTGAGCGAGCCGTCGCCTGCCTCATGACATCGACCAGTCATTCCCCGATTGCCCTGGCCATTCGTGCGCTCGAGGCTTGTTGCCGCGCCCTTCCGACTGTAGTGTCCACGCATGAATTGACCCGCCGTCGGTGTCTTCGGCGGGCTTTGGTGTTGGAAGAGCACGTGGATGCCCCTGCGCAGCATGACCGGCTTTGCCCGTACTGACGGCGTCTGCGGCGATGCCGCCTGGCACTGGGAGGTCCGCACGGTCAACGGGCGCGGCCTCGACATTCGCCTGCGCCTGCCGCCCGGCCTCGAAGCGCTGGAGGCGCCCGCGCGAGAAGCCTGCGCCAGGAAGCTCGCGCGCGGCAGCGTATCGGCAACCCTCATCCTCGAGCGCGAAGGCTCGGTCGGCACGCTCCGCCTCAACGAGCGGGCGCTGGCCGATGTGGCCGCCGCCCTGCAGCGCGCCGCCGCCATCTGCCCGGCCGCGCCCCCGAGTCTCGACGGCATTCTGGCACTGCGCGGCGTGATGGAGCTGGTCGAGCCCGAGGAGAGCGAGCGCGAGACCGAGGCCCGCCTCAACGCCATGCGCAACGGGCTGGAGGTCGCGCTCGACCGCGTCATCCTCGAGCGCGGCCGCGAGGGCGCCCGTCTGCTGCCCGTGCTCGAATCCCAGATCGACGAGATCGCGGCGATCGTCGCCGAGGCCGAGCGCTCGCCCACCCGCACGGTGGAGGCGATCCGCGCCCGCCTCGCCGAGCAGGTCGCCCGCCTGCTCGACGCCCAGCCCAAGCTCGACGAGGCGCGCCTCCACCAGGAAGCGGTGCTGCTGGCGACCCGTGCCGACATCGCCGAGGAGCTGCAGCGCCTGCGCTCCCACATCGTGGCGGCGCGCGAGCATCTGGCCGCCGACGCCCCTGTCGGCCGCAAGCTCGACTTCCTGTCCCAGGAGCTCAATCGCGAGGCGAACACCCTGTGCTCCAAGTCGAACGACACCGAGATCACCCGCATGGGGCTGCGCCTCAAGGCGGTCATCGACCAATTGCGCGAGCAGGTGCAGAACATTGAGTGACGAGACGCCGATCGAAGCCGCCCGCCGCGGCGTGATGCTGGTCATCTCCTCGCCCTCGGGCGCCGGCAAGACCACGCTCGCCCGCCGCCTGCTCGCCTCCGACCCGGGCATTGCCCTCTCCGTCTCGGTGACGACCCGCAAGCCCCGCCCTGGCGAGCGCGACGGCGTCGACTACCATTTCATCGACCGGGCCGAGTTCGCCCGCCTGGTCGAGCAGGGCGCACTGCTCGAATGGGCCGAGGTTTTCGCCAACCGCTACGGCACGCCCGAGGCCCCGATCGCGTCCTCGCTCGTTGCCGGCCGCGACATCCTCTTCGACATCGACTGGCAGGGTGCCCGTCAGGTCCGCGAGCGCTCGGGCGCCGATGTCGCCTCGATCTTCGTGCTTCCCCCGTCCGCCGAGACCCTGCGCTCCCGGCTCCTCGCCCGTGCCCAGGACGCGCCCGAGGTGGTTGCGCGCCGTTTGGCCGCCGCCGCCTCCGAGATCAGCCATTGGGCCGAGTATGACTATGTGATCGTCAACGACGATCTGGAAGCGAGCATGGCCTCGCTCCGGGCGATCCTGGCCGCCGAGCGTCTGCGCCGCTGGCGCAACGCCGGTCACCTGACCCCACTCGCCGGCGCGCTCGGTCGCGATCTCGATCGCTCAGCCAGTCCCTGAGCGTGCCAGCACGACTGATTCGTACGGACTGACCCGGATTCCGCGCACGCTTGCCAGGCACCCGCGGGCTGATCCGGGCCCAAATGAGAACAAACCAAGAAAATTGTGACCCCTGCACCGCTCGTTCGTTGCGGATGCGCCACAGACCGTTGCGTTTTCCCGGCTTCAGCCGATGGTTTGCTTTACGCGCACTCCCCGCATCACCTATGAATCACACATCAAGTCGAGTCGCCGGGTGCGTAGCCGGCCAACTCCCGTTCTCGTAAGCGTTGGCCGCAGCCCTCCAATCCGAGGCGCCGCACCCGAGACGAGCCATCTGATCCGTATCCGTTGCGTTGTCCGCGTTGCGTCCGGTCCCCGGCGATTGCGCCCCCATGCGCATCATCCAGGGCCGTGGCGAGCAGCCGCTTCGTGCTGCCGCCATCGAGGATCTTCGAACGAAACGGAAGTGGAGATGGAAATGATTGGGGGAATGATGAAAACGACCAGCCGCCTGGCGCTCGTCGCTGCAGCGGGCCTGATGATGGGCGGTCTCGGGTCGGTTTCGGCTCGCGCGGCCGATCTCGGCGGCGATTGCTGCGCCGATCTCGAGGAGCGGGTTGCCGAACTCGAGGCGACCACGGTCCGCAAGGGCAACCGCAAGGTCTCGGTCACGCTCTATGGCTGGGTCAACCAGGCGGTGCTCTGGTATGACAACGGCGAAGAGTCCGACATCTACGTCGTCAACAACGATACGGCCACGACGCGCATCGGCGTCAAGGGCTCGGGCACGCTGCGCCCCGGCTTCGATGCCGGCTACCGCATCGAGCTTTCCGTCAATCAGGCCAACGTCAGCGGCGTTGCCGAGAACGACGCCGATGACGACGGCGCGGGCGTGGGCGTTCGCCATGCCTATTGGTGGATCGGCAGCGAGCAGCTCGGTCGTCTGACGGTCGGCCAGACCGATACGGCTTCGGGCGGCACCATCGACGGCGTCGATCTTGCAGGCGCTGGCGGCTGGATCGCCTACAACGGCCACGGCGACTGGGTGTTCTCCTTCGGCGTGGAGGGCGCTCCGGGCAACCTCTGGGGCTTCATGAGCGCATTCGACCAGGCCCGCCAGAACGTCGTCAAGTACGACTCGCCCACCATGGCAGGCTTCACCGCCTCGGCATCGTGGAGTGAGGACGACGAATACGACCTCGGCCTGACCTACTCCAACAACTGGAACGGTCTCGAGGTCGCAGCCGCCGTCGGCTACTACTGGTCGAACGACGAGCACACCGCCGACTCCGATCACGAGGTGTTCGGCGGGTCGCTGTCGGCCTATCACGCCGCTTCGGGCATCTTCGGCACCTTCGCCTACGCCAACGCCCAGAGCGACAATGGCCTCGGCCTCGGCGATGGCGATGATGCGGATCAGTGGTATGCCAAGGTCGGCATGCGCAAGAACTGGTTCGGTCACGGCGAGACGGCGGTCTACGTCGAGTACGGCGAGACCAACGTCGATGTCGGCGCCAACAGCATCTTCGTCGGCAACGGCAACTTCGCCGTCGGCGGCACGCTGGCGGCCACCACGTCCGAAGCTGAGGGCACCATGTGGGGCATCGGCATCGGCCAGGACTTCGACTCGCTGGGTGCAACCGCCTATCTCGGCTACCGCCACCTCGAGGCCGACATCACCGACGTGGTTGCGGGCGATCTGGACACCGAGGACATCGACGCGGTCCTCGCCGGCATGGTCGTGCCCTTCTGAGCACACCGCCGCACAAGCGACTACCAACGGAGAGGGCGCCATTTTGGCGCCCTCTTTGCATTCGAGGCTTACCCAACCGCCGAAATCCCTCCCCCTCCTCCCTCCTCCCTTCTCCCTACTGCCGACTGCCGACTGCCTACTCCCCACTCCCACCCTATCCCCTGTGCCCTTACCCACTGGTTTGTGGCACCGCGGCCACAGCCACTTTCGATTCGTGGGGGCATCTGCAACAAGCCATTTACGATCCCCCTCGGCCTCGTCTAGAGAAGGGTGGAAGGCACGGACTGAAAGGCAGTCTGTTCCGGACGCCACTCTCGACTGAGGGGGCGAACTACCGAAGCAGTCGGGGGCCTTGGCGGGTCGACGGATTGCAGGAAGTCAATTTTGGTTCGGTAACGGTGGAGTGGAGAGAGAACATGATTGGGGGACTGAAAAAGACGACCAGTCGCTTCGCCATCTTGGCGGCCGCTGGCCTCATGATGGGGGCGTACAACGCACCCGCGAGCGCTGCCGACCTCGGCGGCGATTGCTGCGCAGACCTCGAGGAGCGCGTCGCTGAGCTCGAGGCAACGACCGTCCGCAAGGGCAACCGCAAGATCTCGGTCACGCTCTACGGTTGGGTCAACCAGGGCGTGCTCTGGTACGACAACGGCGAAGAGTCCGATGTGTATGTCGTCAACAACGACACGGCGGGATCGCGCATCGGCATCAAGGGCTCCGGCACGCTTCGTCCCGGCGTTGAGGCCGGCTACAGGATCGAGCTCGCGACACCCGGCCCGGCCGAGATGGGCTATCTTGCAGAGAATGATGTGGATGACGGCACTGATGGTGTCCGCGTTCGTCATGCCTTCTGGTGGGTCAAAAGTGAGCAGCTCGGCAAGCTGTCAGTTGGACAGACTGGCACGGCTTCGGACGGCATGCTCGACGGTGTCGATCTGTCGGGTGCCGGCGGCTGGATCTCTTACAATGGCCACGGCGATTGGGCGTTCTCGTTCAGTGTTGTTGACCCGAATGGCAACTACGCAGGGGCCTCTTGGGGCTTCATGAGCGCGTTTGACTCTGGCCGTCAAAATGTGG
>JANPDA010000012.1:0-5824 GCA_031431235.1 Hyphomicrobiaceae bacterium | reverse complement strand
CTAGAGCATCGACCCTCTGCCGTCCCCGGCGGTCACATTCGGGTTGGCGAGGCTGGTGGCGCCACAGGCGAGACCACTCCACCTTCCGGTGACCTTCATTTTGGCGACGGCAAACATTTTGTCAGCTCTCGGTGTCTTGTTGGACGAGCACATGGGCTCGCGTTCGGAGCGGCTGTACGCCGCATTGCCTCCAGGTTGTCAATCGGAAACGCATGATTCTATCCAACAAGCTCGCAACACCGAAAACCCCGGTGCCTTGCGGGCCCGGGGTTGGGTCCGGGCAATCAGCCCGGATTGAGATCGGAGGGATGTCTAGCGGCGGTTGTTGGTGGCGGGACCCGCGACCTTCTTGGGCGCGCCCGGCAGCAGGCCTTCGCGCTGCAGCTTCTTGCGGGCGAGCTTACGGGCCCGGCGGACCGCCTCCGCCTTCTCGCGTGCCCGCTTCTGCGACGGCTTCTCGTAGTGGCCGCGCAGCTTCATCTCGCGGAAAATGCCTTCGCGTTGCATCTTCTTCTTGAGCGCTTTCAGCGCCTGATCGACATTGTTTTCGCGAACGATGACCTGCACGCGGATGACCTCTCGGGTATGATGAAGCGGTGGGTTCTGACGAGGCGGCCAACCACCCCGGACGACGAGGAGATGACGGCGGGCACGCTCGATTTCCCTGGCCGATAGCACGATCGGGTTACGAAGTCGAGTGCGCCGCCGCCAATGGTTGCACACGCACCATGAACAGGCCGGATCGCGCCCATTGGACAAGCTGTCGCGGATCTGACATCATTGAGATCTTGCGGTGAAACGATCGGAGGTCGTGATGGCCGTTGAAGCGCATTTGTCGGAGATTGCGGACCAGCACAAGTCGCTGGATCGCAGGATCAGGGAAGAATTGGAAAAGCCCGGCTCGGACGATCTGAAGATCGCACAGCTGAAACGGGAAAAGCTCCGCCTGAAAGACGAGTTGAAGCGTCGTCAGCCGAGCACCCGGCACTAAGTACAGTTGCGTTCCAGACAAGCGTTGATCTCAGGGCGCTGCAGGCCATGGCCTCGGCGCCTTTTGCGTCTCTGTCGTGGCACCGTGGTGCCCACGTCGACGGCTAGCGAATTCGCCGTCCGCACCCGGACTCGTTGCTCCGTTGTGATACGTGACCGCCATGCGCTGGCTGATCGGCACAAACATGCGTAGACTCGCCTGAGATGATTCCCGTTCGCACATTCGCCGGGCGGCGCGTGGCCGTGTTCGGTCTCGCCCGCACCGGCCAGACGGTTGCCCGCGCCCTGCAGGCCGGCGGCGCTGATGTTGCGGCCTGGGACGACGGCGAGCGCTCTCGGGAAAGCGCCCGTGTGGAGGGTTTGCCGCTCCTCGACCTGGCAGCGGCCGATTGGTCGGGTTTTGCCGCCCTCGTGCTGGCGCCCGGCGTGCCCCTCACCCATCCATCCCCACATTGGACGGTCGAGCGCGCCCGCGCTGCCGGCGTCGAGGTGATCGGCGACACCGAGCTCTTCCTGCGCGAGCGCCGGGATTCGGGCGCGGCGGCAAAGGTGATCGGCATCACCGGCACCAACGGTAAGTCGACCACGACCGCGTTGACGGCCCATCTGCTGCGCTC
Organism: Hyphomicrobiaceae bacterium; assembly: GCA_031431235.1. Lineage (GTDB taxonomy): Bacteria > Pseudomonadota > Alphaproteobacteria > Rhizobiales > Hyphomicrobiaceae > JANNSW01. The sequence continues at coordinate 4,217 of JANPDA010000012.1, read as the reverse complement.
GGCCGGCTTGCGGGTCGCCATGGGCGGCAACATCGGGGATGCGGTGCTCGGCCTCCAGCCGTTCCGGCAAACCGACGCCTATGTGATAGAGCTGTCGTCCTACCAGATCGACCTGACGCCCACGCTGCAGCTCGATGCCGGCATCATGCTGAACCTCTCGCCCGATCACCTCGACCGGCATGGCGACATGGCCCACTACGCCGCGGTCAAGGAGCGCATTCTCGCCGCTACCTCGGCAACCGGTGTCGCCGGCCTCGATGATCCCTGGTCGCGCGCGATGGCACTGCGTCGGGCGCTGCAAGGGCTGACGACCATCGGCATCGAGGTGCTCGACGACCCGACCAAGCGCGAGAGCGCGAATGCAGCCGCCGAGCGCGAGTCTTTTCAACGCGCAGGCGGCGCGATCTGGCGAACCCGCGCGAGCGGAGCGATCGTAACATTGAGCGGAGCGATCGTAACACCGAGCGGAGCGCTCGCCAACCTCGCCGGCATCGCGACGTTGCGCGGCGCCCACAATGCCCAGAATGCGGCAGCCGCGCTCGCAGCCAGTATCGCGCTTGGTGCCGATCCCGACCGGCTCACTCTCGCCCTCTCCACCTACCCTGGCCTCGCTCACCGCATGGAGATCGCCGGCCGGCGCGGACGAGTGCTGTTCGTCAACGATTCAAAAGCGACCAACGCCGACTCGACCGGGAAGGCGCTCTCCTCCTACGACGACGCCATCTACTGGATCGCAGGCGGCCTGCCCAAGGAGGGCGGGATCGCGCCGCTCGCTCCCTATTTCAACCGCGTCGCCAAAGCCTATCTGATCGGGGAAGCCGCCGCCGATTTCGCAGCGACGCTGGCCGGCAAAGTCGAAGCAACCGTCTGCGGCACCCTGGACGCTGCCGTTGCAGCGGCAGCACGCGACGCTACCGCGTCCAAGGCCGCCGAGCCCGTCGTGCTGCTGTCACCGGCCTGCGCCTCCTTCGACCAGTTCGCCGACTTCGAGGACCGCGGCAATCGCTTCCGGTCGCTCGTCGCTTCCTTGCCTGCCGACAACTCGGAGGCGTCCAGATGAGACTGTCGCGCTCCGATGCGAGCCTCGTCTCCACCTGGTGGTTCACCGTCGACCGCCAGCTCTTTGCCGCGATCAACATCCTGATCCTGTCCGGCCTGATGCTCTCGCTCGCCGCCAGCCCCTCGGTTGCCATGCGCCGTGGATTTCCCGCTTTCCATTTCGTCGAGCGGCATCTGGTGTTCGCACTCGCCGGCGCAGCGCTCGTCTTCCTGGTCTCGGTGCTGCGACCCGCCCAGATCCGGCGTTTCTCGCTGGTGCTGCTCGCCACCTCGCTGGCGTTGATGGGTCTCGTCATCTGGGTCGGCCCGGTCGTCAACGGCTCGCAGCGCTGGTTGACGATCGCCGGGCAGCAATTGCAACCCTCCGAGCTGATGAAACCGGCCTTTGTCGTGATCGCGAGCTTCCTCTTTGCCGAGAGCATGAAGCGGCGGGATGTCCCAGCGCTGGCGATCGCAATCGCACTCTTTGGCTTGGTCGTGTCGTTGCTGTGGCTGCAGCCCGATATCGGACAGGTCATACTGTTGTCGGCCGTGTTCGCCGCGCTGTTCTTCCTGTCGGGCCAACCGGTATGGCGCCTCGCCCTGCTCGCGGGCCTCGGCTCCCTGGCCATCGTCGTCGCCTATGGCACGCTGCCCCACGTCAAATCGCGCTTCGACCGCTTCCTCGATCCCCAGACCGGCGATACCTACCAGATGGATCGGGCGCGCCAATCCTTCATCGAGGGCGGCTGGCTCGGGCGCGGACCGGGTGAGGGCACCATCAAGAGCGTGCTGCCCGACGCCCACACCGACTATATCCTCGCCGTGATCGCGGAGGAGTATGGCGTCATTGCCTGCCTCGTGCTGCTCGGCCTCTACGGCTTCGTCGTGTTCCGCGCGCTCGTGCATTTCTGGTCGGAGCCCGACGGCTTCGTGCGCAGTGCGATCGTCGGGCTCGCCATGCTGCTCGGCTGCCAGGCGCTGATCAACATGGGTGTGAACGTCGGCCTGCTGCCAGCCAAGGGCATGACTTTGCCGTTCATCTCCTATGGCGGCTCCTCGCTCGTCGGCATGGCGCTCGCCATGGGCATGCTGGTCGCCCTGACGCGGCGCCGGCCCGCCCACGGACAGCTGAAAAACACCACTTCCCTCGGCTCACCCGAGCCGGCGCAACGGGGCCGGCAAACCGCCGGCCAAGGCACATGACGGGATCCCCATGACGCGTGGCCTCATCATGCTGGCGGCAGGCGGCACCGGCGGCCACCTCTTCCCGGCGTTCGCGCTGGCCGAGGAGCTGGCGCGCCGCGACCTGACCGTCGATCTCGTCACCGACGACCGCGGCGACCGCTACGGCACCGGCTTTCCCGCCCGCACCATCCACCACATCCCTTCAGCGACGTTTGCCGGCCGCTCGCCAGTCGCGGCAGCCCGCACAATGAAGGCGCTGCTGACGGGCGTCCGCCGGGCCTATGTCCTGCTCGGCGAGTTGAAGCCGCGCGCCATCATCGGCTTCGGCGGCTACCCGACGTTTCCCCCGCTCGTCGCGGCACGGCTGCGCGGCATCAAGACGGCGGTGCATGAGCAGAACGCCGTGATGGGCCGCGCCAACCGCATGCTGGCTGGGCGCGTGACGGCGATCGCGGCCTCCTGGGACGGCACCAGCCATCTGCCGCCGTCGGCCATGTCGAAGATCCGCGTCACTGGCAATCCGGTGCGCAACGCCGTGATCGACTGGAGCCGGCGCAATTACGAGGCGCCCGATGCGACCGGGCCGATCCGGCTCATCGTGTTCGGCGGCAGCCAGGGCGCCCGCTTCTTTTCCGACGCCGTGCCACCCGCACTCGCGCTGCTGCCGGAAGCGGTCCGGCGCCGGCTCTCGGTCGTGCAGCAATGCCGCGACGAGGACCTCCCCCGCGTCCGCGATTTCTACCGCTCGGCCGGCATCGAGGCCGAGACCGCGCCCTTCTTCAAGAACCTGCCCGAGCGGATCGCCCAATCCTCCCTCGTGATCGCCCGCAGCGGTGCCTCGACCGTGACCGAGCTCGCCGTGCTCGGCCGCCCCTCGATCCTGGTGCCGCTGCCCCACGCCCTCGACAACGACCAGCTCCACAACGCCCGGCGCCTCGCGGAAGCCGGCGGCGCCTGGTGCCTGGAGCAGCAGAACCTGACGCCCCAGAGCCTCGCCGACGCCATCGAGCGGCTGCTGACGGAGCCCTCCCGGCTGGTGGCAGCCGCCCGCGCCGTCAAAGCGATCGGCAAGCCCGACGCCGTCATCCTGCTCGCCGACCTGATGGAGGAGCTGGCGGGGTTGCGGTGAGGGGGCGGAATGCGGCTCGCCGAAGCGCTTCGCACTCACCTGTCATCTTGGACGAAGCAGTGCGGACCCTCGTCCGCCGGATCATCGATCCGGGCGAGACCGGCCCCCGTCAGCCCGATGCTGTTGATCCGACCGAGGTCGAAAGCTTCGATCGTCTCAACGAGCGACGGTCTCCCAGTGCCAATCGATTGCCTATGCTGCATGCGGGCTCGCCGTGCTCTCGATCGACATCCTGCAGCCCTCGACGAGTGTGACTGCACGGCCTCAGGTCAGGTAGCTCTCGGCTATCCGCCTGAAAATGCGCGTCGAGGCTTCGAGCTTTGCGATATCGACATGCTCATCGATCGCCCCACTCATGCCCACCTCCCCGGGCCCGATGATGACCATCGGCAGATCGAGTGGCGGGGCGATTACGGCTCCATCCGAGTAGTAGGCGACACCCCCAGGGCCATCGATGCGGCCGAGCTCGGCGCGGCAGGCCTCGAGGCACTGACGCACGAAGGGATGATCGTCTGACGTATCGACCGGCGGCTTGTAGTCGAGCAGGTCGATCCTCACATGCGGACCGGCAATCGCGCAGAAGGCCGCGATCGCGGCTTCGGGCTCGAGGCCCGGCACCATGCGCACATCGATGTCGGCGGAGGCGTCCGGTGGAATGAGCGGTGTCGAGAGACCGCCGCGGATCGTGCCGATATTGATCGTCGGCGGCTTCAGATGACGATGGCGCGGGGCATCGAGCTTCAGATCGTGCGCCCGATCGAGGAAGCGCGCGAGCCGCACGATCGCATTGCCCCGGTCGCCTGAGCGATCTTCCGAAAAGGCGTTGTGACCGTACTCGCCCCGCGCCGTCGCGCGCAGCCAA
>JANPDA010000011.1:0-4962 GCA_031431235.1 Hyphomicrobiaceae bacterium | reverse complement strand
GCCGGGACTGCCGTGAGCCGCGACCCTGCCGTCGTAGTCGAACACCAGCCGCACCAGCGGCACCTTGAAGGTGCCCATCATTCCGGCGTCGCGGGCATACCAGGCCAGGGAATGCTTGAGGCGGGCTTCGGCGATAAACAGCTCGAGTCTGGGAACCGGCTGCACGCGGCGCGTCTCGACGTTCTCGGGCGCCTCGGGGAGCGGTAGATCGGGATGATCATGGGGCCCGCTCGGCTCCAGCGCCGACGCCCCCGCATTGACCGCCCGTCTTGCAGGCTTGCGTGCCATGATCTCACGGACGACAGCTGCTTCGGACCAAGCGACCTCGGGAGCTGCCGCGAGCTCGGCGGCGAGTTGCGCCGGCAGCCCGGTCTCGATCGGGCCAACCAGGCCTTGCTGGAGGTCGACGTAGTGGGGCGTGCTCATGGCGAGCACCAGATCGAGCCTGGGTAGCCCGCTCTCCGCTGCCGTTGGTACGAAGGCGAGCTTCTGGCGTCCATCGTCGGATCGCAACCAGCGCGGCTCGGCCGCGACGCGGGGACCTGCAGCAAGCACACGACCATCGGCCGCGCCATAGCGCACCCGACCGGTCGCAAGCGCTTCCATCAGGACCCGCGGCCCCGATCTGTCCGTGGACAGCACGATATCGGGCAACGACCGCATATCGGCACGCCTCGGCCACACCAGGCTGCGCAGCACATCGACGTCGGCTTCCGTCACATAGCGCGCCGGAATGTTCGTGCGTGCCACATTCTCGGGATCGTAGGGCTTCTCCTCGGCGATGCGGCCGTCCTTGAGCAGCCGGATGGACACCGGCCGCAGCCGCACCCTGGCCTTTGCCTGCCCATCGCGCGCGCCGTGGTGGTTGAGAATGTAGAGGAGCGAGGTGCGATTCTTTTCCTGCTTGGGACTGGCCCCTGCCGCGGCCTTGCCGGCGAGCGCGAGTCGATCGAGCCAAACCTGCACGCCCTGCGAAACCTCCATGCCGGGACTTCCAGGGCTGGCATCGGGAGGGGAGCCGAAACCTTCCAAATCACGTCGTTGACCGATCGCCGGCAGCGGCCCGGGCGCGCCGCAAGCGGCCTCCTCGAGTTGCTGCAACAAGGCCGCCGCCACATGCTTGCAATTCTGCCCCATTGGGCAGGAGCAGTAGCCGCTGATCCGCACGCCACCGTGATCGCGCGCGACGGAGATGATCTGACTGTAGGGCCTGGGCCGCCCACCGGCGACCGAGCCCGAGATCGTATTGCCGTCTTTGGATACGCTGAGCTGGCGAACCCGTCCGCCGCGCTGATATTCACGGGCCCGCTCCAGCGTCTCGGTCCCGAACAGCCGCGATAAATCCTCGTGCGAGAAGAGAGTGACCACCGCAGGCTCCTCATCCATCTGGGACGTAGTCCCGAATCGCCGAACGCTCCTGTGAATCACGTCCTCGGCACCAAGCTAGACTTGACCTGGAACCAGCGAAAGTGCCTGCGCGCACCTTTCAACGACGATGTATTTGGTTCTCCCGCAGCCGAGTGCCCCGCACAGCCCTCACGGCGTTCGCGAGACCATGCCGCCTGGGTGACGCTCGAGGCGGCCGGCGAGGTCGAGCTCGACCAGCACGATCCGCACCACTCGAATGTCCAGGCCGGTCGCGCGTGCGATCTCGTCGATCTCGGTCGGGTGCAGCCCCAACGCCTCGACCACGCGCTCGCGGTCGGTCTCGGGGATGCGCAGCTCGACAGGCTGAGCGTCCTCGCCTGCCGGCTCCGCCGCGGTCATCGGCAAGGCGACGGCGCCCAGGATCGGCTCCAGCACGGAGATGACGTCGCCGGCTTCGGTCACTAGCGTCGCGCCTTCCTTCAGCAACGCGTTGGTCCCTTCCGCACGCGGATCGAGTGGGTTGCCTGGCACGGCCATCACCTCACGACCCTGCTCGAGGGCAAAGCGCGCCGTGATGCGGGACCCTGAGCGCTTGGCCGCCTCCACCACCAACACGCCGAGCGCCATGCCCGAGACGATGCGGTTGCGGCGTGGGAAATCCTGGCCGCGTGGCTCGAAACCCGGAGGGCTCTCAGCAACCAGCAGCCCGGTCTCGCCGATCGCGGCCTGCAGCCGTGCATGCTCGGGCGGATAGACGATGTCGATCCCGCCGGCGAGCACAGCGACAGTGCCGCTGGCGAGCGCGGCCTCGTGGGCTGCCGCGTCGATGCCGCGCGCGAGCCCCGAGACGATGACGAGGCCCTCCGCGCCGAGCGCGGCGGCCAGCGTCCGGGTGATCTTGCGGCCGGCGGCGGAAGCGTCGCGCGCACCCACGATCGCCAGCATCGGCCGCTCGGCGATGGCACGCTCGCCCTTGACATAGATCAGTGGGGGCGGCGCCTCGATGCGCGCTAGCAGGCGGGGATAGCCGGGCTCCTCCAAGGCGACGAGCCTCGCGCCAGCCTTGGCTGCCAGCTCGAGCTCGCGCTGCGCCTGGGGCCGCGTGCAGATCCTGACCGACTGGCCCTTCCCACCGCGACGCGCCAGCTCCGGCAGCGCGGCGAGTGCAGCCTCCGCACCGCCGCAATGATTGAGCAGCTCGCGGAACGTGACTGGTCCCACATTCGGCGTGCGAATGAGGCGCAACCAGGCGATGCGCTGCTCGTCCGACAGGATGCGACGGGGTTCGCAAGCAAGCGGGAGGCGCAGCGCCATGGCCTAGGCCTTCTCGCCGATACGCGGCTCGGTGCCTGCAAGCAGTCGCGCGATGTTGGCGCTGTGCTTCCAGTAGATCAATGCCACCATGATTGCGCCGATGACAGCCATTGCCCAATCGCCGAGCCAGAGCAGTGCAAAGGGCGCCGCGAGGCTTGCAAGCAGAGCCGCGAGCGAGGAGGTGCGGGTGACCGCCGCCGTCAGCAGCCAGACACCACAGAAAGCGAGCGCCGCCGGCCAGGCGAGCCCGGCGAGCACACCGATGAAGGTGGCAACCCCCTTGCCGCCCTTGAAGCCGAGCCAGACCGGAAAGAGATGCCCCAGGAAGGCGGCGAGCCCGGCACAGAGCGCTGAAGTCGGACCAAACGCGATGCCGGCCAGCGCGACGGCGACAGTGCCCTTCAGCATGTCGAGCGCGAGCGTCAGCGCCGCCAGACCCTTGTGGCCGGTGCGCAGGACGTTGGTCGCCCCGATGTTGCCCGAGCCGATCGCGCGGATATCGCCGAGCCCCGCCGCCCGCGTCACGACCAGGCCGAAGGGTATCGACCCAACGAGATAGCCGACCAGCATCGGCAGCAGGATGAAGTTCAGCAGGAAAGAAAGATCGGGCATCGAATCAGCCTCGGCAGCGGCGGCCTATGCTCGCTCGGCAATACATCACCCTTCCCCAGTCCGCCGCAAGCTCCGACGTGGGTCGAAGCCCGGCTAGTGTTCCGTCCCATTCATTCGATTCCGGCGAAGCTGGATCAACGAATGGAAAGACGGAGCTCTTGGTGGGCTGGAGTTGCCTCATGCCGGTTGAGCGTAGGGATAGACCGTCTGGCCCGCGACGATCGTGCGCCTCACCACGCCCTGCATGCGCGCCTCGTCGAAGCAGGTGTTCTTGGAGCGGGAATGGAGTTTCGACTTGTCGACCATCCAGGGAGCGTCGAGGTCGACGACGATGAGGTCGGCGGGGGCACCCTGCCGCAGGCGTCCACCCTGCAAGCCGAGCAGGCGCGCAGGCTTGCAGGTCATCGCGCGCAGCAGCGTCGCGAGTGCCACGTCCCCCCCATGATGGAGGCGAAGCGCGGCCGCGAGCAGCGTCTCGAGCCCGATCGCCCCTTGGGCGGCTTCCGCGAACGGCCGGCGCTTGCCGTCGGTGCCTTGGGGATCATGGCTCGAGACGATCACGTCGATGGTGCCGTCGGCGAGGCCTTCGACCATGGCGCGGCGGTCCTCCTCGCGGCGTAACGGCGGGCGCAGCTTGAAGAAGGTGCGATAGGAGCCGATGTCGTTCTCGTTCAACGTCAGGTGGTTGATCGACACGCCCGCCGTCACCGGCAGCTTGCGCTGCTTGGCCGCCCGGATCGCATCGAGTGCGCCGCGGCACGAGATCAGCGCCGCGTGATAGCGCCCCCCCGTCAGCTCGACCAGGCGGATGTCGCGCTCGAGCACGATCACCTCGGCCGCGGTCGGAATACCGCGCAAGCCGAGCCGTGCCGAGACCTCGCCCTCGTTCATCACGCCGGTATCGGCCAGATCCTCGTCCTCGGTCTGATGCACGACGAGGGCGCCGAAATCCTTGGCATAGGAGAGGGCGCGCCGCATCACGCGGGCACGCGGCACGCTGGTACGCCCGTTCGAGAAGGCGATCGCGCCCGCGCCCTTCAGGAGGCCGATCTCGGCCATCTCCTCGCCCTTCAAACCCTTGGTCAGCGCCGCCATGGCATGGACACGGACGATCGCCGTGTCGCGCGCGCGGCGCAGCACGAAGTCGACCAGCGCCATGTCGTCGAGCACCGGCTCGGTCGCGGGGCTGACGACCATGGTGGTGACGCCACCGGCCGCTGCCGCCCGGCTGGCGGAGGCGAGCGTCTCGCGGTGCTCGAGGCCGGGCTCGCCAGTGTGGACCAGCATGTCGACGAGGCCGGGACAGACGAGCTGGTTCTCGCAATTGACGACTTGCGAGCCCTTGGGCGCGTTGCGCCGCAAGTGCGCTCCGATGTCGGCGATGAGGCCGCCCTCGATCAGCAGCCCGCCCGCCTCATCGCGCTCGGTCTCGGGATCGAGCAGGCGCGCATTGATGAGGGCGATCGGGGGATGGGGAATGGTCATGGCTGCCACTCGGCCAGATTGAGCAACCCCATCATCGAGCGCTTGTCGGCGCCACCATGTCCCCCATAGGAGAAGGGCTCATGGCGCACGGCCCGAGTCCGCGGCTCGACGCCAGCGGGTCGGGGCGAGCGGTTTCTCCACGCTGCGACGACAACGCGGCATCGGACCTCGCCCGGCGGGCTG
>JANPDA010000010.1:0-3088 GCA_031431235.1 Hyphomicrobiaceae bacterium | reverse complement strand
CCTGGCGCTTCAAGCTGCGCAGCGGCGTCACATTCCACAACGGCAAGACGCTCGACGCCAACGACGTGGTCGCCTCTTTCAATCACCATCGCGGCGAGGGCAACTCGTCGGCCGCCAACAGCCTCGCCAAGCAGATCAAGGACGTGAAGGCCGATGGCGACACGGTCGTCTTCACGCTCGATGGACCGAACGCCGACTGGCCCGTCATCTGCTCCGACTATCACTTCATGATCTGCCCGGCAAAGGCCGACGGCAAGATGGACTGGGAATCGGGCATCGGCACGGGCGGATATGTGCTGAAGAAGTTCCAGCCCGGCGTCGTCGCCAACACTGAGCGCAACCCCAACTACTGGAAAGCGAACCACGCCTGGTTCGATTCGATCGAGAGCCTCCTCATCACGGACGTCGTCGCAAGGACGAACGCGGTCGTCTCCGGCTCCGCGCACTCGATGTGCAATATCGACCTGAAGACTGTCGGGCTCCTGCAGCAGAACCCCGCCGTGAAGGTCGTCTCGGTCGCCGGCAACAAGCACGGCGTGACCTGCATGAACTGCACGGTCCCGCCCTTCGATAATGTCGATGTGCGGCTTGCCCTCAAATACATCGTCAAGCGCGACGATATCGTCGCGAAGATTCTGGCCGGGCAAGGCGAGATCGGCAACGACACCCCGATCGGTCCCGCCAACGCCTATCGCGCAACGGCGGACGAGCTGCCCCAGCGCCAATATGATCCCGAGAAGGCGAAGTTCCACTTGAAAAAGGCCGGCCTCTCGACGCTGAAAGTGCAGCTCAATACCGCAAACACCGCCTTCCCGATCGACGCCGCCGTGCTGATCGCTGAATCAGCCAAGGCCGCCGGCATCGAGATCGAGGTCGTCCGCGAGGCCGAGGACAGCTATTGGGACGTGGCCTGGATGAAGAAGCCGTGGACCGGCAGCTACTGGAGCGGCCGCGCGACCGAGGACTGGATGTTCTCGCAAGCCTATGCCAAAGGCGCCGCCTGGAACGAGACGTTCTGGGACAATGCGCGCTTCAACGAGCTGCTGATTGCCGCTCGAGGCGAGCTCGATACGGCGAAGCGCCGCGAGATGTATGTGGAGATGCAGCGCATCGTGCACGAGGACGGCGGCGTGACGGTGCCCTACTTCCAGTCCTTCACGCATGCCGTCTCGAGCAAGATCGGACTGCCCGAGCAGATCGGCCGGAGCTGGACGAACGACTCCGAGCGCAATTGCGAGCGCTGGTGGTTCGCCTGACCGGCAGTACGACCCCGACTAAAGTCCCCGGCAGGCCGATGCACGGCCTGCCGCTCTCAAACGCCTGTTGGGTGCAAGCGCCGGCACCTCGCGTGATTGGCCAGCTCCGTTGTGCAACTTCACGGGAAACGAGCAGGCGGATCGATGGCAAGGATCGTCGAGGTCGAGGTCATTCCGGTTGCCATGCCGGCGGACAAGAGCTGGTTCGAGTCCGGGCTCGACGAGACGCTGGTCGTCCGGCTGACAGATGAGAACGGCTTGCAGGGTATCGGCGATTGCTACGCCTCGCCCGCTGTGACGAAGCCCTGGTTCGACATGACCTCCATGCACATGTGGAGCCGCAATCTCACATCGATCCTCAAGGGTGCCGATCCGCTCGAGCGCGCAACGATCTGGGACCTCATGTACGAGGGGACTATCTTCCCCGGCCGCCGCGGTTCGGCGATCCATGCTATCTCTGCCGCCGACATCGCGCTCACCGACCTCGCCGCACGGCAGGTGGGCGTGCCGGTGTGGAAGTATCTCGGCGGCGCGCGGAGACCCCACTGCACACCCTACGCAACCATCTTCCCCGGCATGGCACGCGGCAGCCAGACCGTTCGCGACCTCATGAAGATCATCGAGAAACAGTTCCAGCAGGTCATCGAGGGTGGCTACCGCGTCCTCAAGATGGAGGTGCTGTTCTACGAGCTCTGCTCGGATACCGAGCTCATCGAGATCATCAAAGAAGGCCGGCGGATGGTCGGCCCCGAGATCACGTTTGCCGTCGACTTCGGCTATCGCTGGCGACACTGGCACGACGCGAAGTACGTCATCGATCGCATCGCCGACTGCAACATCTTCTTCACGGAAGCGCCGCTCCAGCACGACGACCTGCCAGGCCACAGGCATCTCGCCAGCATGAGCCCGGTCAGGATCGCCGGCGCCGAGTTCGCGGCGACCCGCTGGGAGTGCCGGGACTGGATCGAGACGGGGGGCGTCGCGGTCGTGCAGCCCGGGATCACGCGCGCGGGCGGCTTCACAGAGATGATGCGCATCGCCGAGTTCGCCGACCAAAAGGGCGTGCAGGTCGTACCACTTGCCTGGCATACGGGAATCACGGCCGCGTCTGCGCTCCACTTCCAGGCCGCGACCCCCAACACGCCGGTGGTCGAGTACTTCCCGACCTACCTCTTCGACTCACCCTTGCGCGAGCATCTGGTGTCGCCAGAGTCCGAGATCAGGGACGGCAAAGTGAAGCTCCCCGAAGGCCCCGGTCTCGGTGTGACGCTCAATGAGGAGATCATCCGGAAGTACGGTCAAGGCACACGCAACTGACCGGAACTCTCCATCTCGGGCACTGCCGCAGCCTCGTCAGGCGCGGCTGGCGAAGCTCGATCACGCCGGACAATGGACGGTCGATTTAGGATCTGTGCGAGCAACGCCCATGTCTCGGCCTTTCCCAATCATTTGCCCCCGTCGCCCGCCAGCGTCCGCTGACCGGGGCAGAACGACCGTGCGTCGCGCAAGGTCTGGGCACTGATGCAAGGATAGGCAGCGAGCCACAATCTCTTTGCGCAGAGTTCGACGGTGGACAACTCATGCTGCAACTGCTCAGGGCCGCAAAGGGTCAGACGCGTCGATCTCGACCTTGCCGGGCACCATCCGAACATACCCCAGCTGCGGACATGATGCGACAAGTTGACCCATATCGGCAGCTTTCCATCCGATCGCGTCGGCCGCATTCTGATCACAGTTCGGCCGCAGCGGGCCAATGAACGAACCCGCTTCCGCGGGAGGGCGCGGCTCGCGAGGCCGTGCACGGGGAGAGGCTTTCGGTAACCAGTTGAGAG
>JANPDA010000009.1:0-18079 GCA_031431235.1 Hyphomicrobiaceae bacterium | reverse complement strand
TGCGCCGCGCGACCGGATCGACACCTTCATGGCGACAGCTCCGTTGCAACTCTCAAAGCACCAACTCATGCGCGGAGAACGCCCGCCGGTTGTCCCGGCGGGCGCGCTGATGTGGAGAAGAAATCAGATCTTCTCGAACTTCGTGCCGCCGAGCTGCGTGCACTGGCCTTCGGTCAGATCGACGAAGCCCTGGCCCTTGCAGGCGTTCTGGCCCTTGCAGGAAGAGCTGGCGGTCTTGCAGGACGAGTTGCCCTTGCAGGCGTTGACGCCGATGCAATGGCCCTTCGCGGACTCTTCGGCGGAGGCGGCGATCGGGGCGAGCGTGCCACCGAGGATCATGGCGGCAGCGGTGGCGGCGAGGATGGCACCAGTTTTCTTCGAAAGCTTCATAGGGTAACCTCCGTTTTGGTCTTCACAGCCGCATGCCTAGCAAGCGTCTGCCACGGCTGTACAATCAAGGACGCGTTATCCCCAGAGTCGGATCCTTCACGTTCGAGTGAACGGCTTGTGATCGCAAGCCCGCCGCCCGATTGCCGCACTCCTGGATGATGCTGGCATGCCCTTCCCGTCTCCGTTTTTCCAAAGGTCCCCCGATGCCGATATCATCATCTGTCCGCGTGATCATTGGTCTGCTGCTCGCGACGGTCCCAGCGGTGACGCTGCTGACGGCCGTCCCGGCGCTTGCGGGCGACAACGTCGGCTATGACTGCCAGTTCGTGGACGGCACCACCCACAGCTATGAGAACGGCGCGTTCGTGCGCGCAGACGTGAAGCCGCTCGGCTTTCGCATCGTCAACGTGAGGCCCCAAGCCGAGACTGCCCGCCTCGAGACCGGGAACGGCTCGTCGAGCTTGAAGGTCGTGCAGGCGCTGGGAGCGCGCCATTTCATCGAGGTGGCGGTCGAAGGCTATCTCGTCATCACCACGATTTATGAGGCCAAGGATGCGAGCGGGGCTTTCGCGGCCGTCCATTCACGCCATCTGGCGGTGATTGGCGAGCCCGTAGTCGCGCAGTACCGCGGCTGGTGTACGGCGCTGCCTTGACGCGCGTATCAGTGCCGTGCGTCACCCTCGGCGGCGGCTCGACCGGTCGCGACGGCCGGCGCCAACATCTGGTCCGGCAAATCGCGAGCCCGCGGCACCAGCACCACTTCGAGCGGCTCGTCGAGGCCGCGGACCTTGGCCGATTTGACCACGAACCGCTCGATGCGGACGCCAGCGAGCTGCATCAGTTGGGCAGAGGCGATCAGCTGGCAGCCCTCCTCCTTGGTCATTGCCTCCAGCCGCGCCGAGGCATTGACGGTGCGACCGATCACGGTCATGGCCGCGGTGTCGCGATAGCCGATCTCGCCGATCACCATCGGCCCCACATGCAGGCCGATTCCGACCTGCACCGGCACCCCGCCGAGCTCGCTCGCCAGCTCATCGTTCGCCCGGTCGAGCACGAGATCGATGCGCCGTGCCGCGCGCAACGCCTGCCGGCAGCCCTCCTCCGGGCCGAGCTCGCGGCCGAACACCGCCATCAGTCCGTCGCCCAGATATTTGTCGATCCAGCCGCGCTCGGCCTCGATCTCTCGGCCGATGAAGTCGAACAGCCGGTTCAGGATGAAAACGACGTCATAGGGAAGCTTGGCCTGGCTGAGGCTGGTGAAGCCGCGGATGTCGAGGAACATGACGGCGAGCGTGCGTTCCGCCCCGTGCGCGTCACCCGATCCCCGCAGCAGCTTGCGCAAGCGCATCTCGCCGGATTTCACGAGGCGCGAGATCTTGATGTCGTCGCGCGGGCGGATCTGACAGGCGAGGCGCACGTCGGGAGCGGCCGAGATCCGCTCGAGGGTCCGCCGCTCGGCGAGCCCGGCGGGAGCCAGCAGTTCGAGACCCTGCTCGACACGCACGCGGCAGGTCGAGCAGCGCGCGCGCCCGCCGCAGACGGAGGCATGAGGGACGCTGCGCATGCGGCTGATCTCGAGCAATGTCGGTCCCTCCGGCGCATGCACGGTCGGACCTGCCGAATAGGCTACTTCGAACTGCCGGCGGAAGAATTCCATGATCGCCTGCCCGAACAGCGAAAGCCCCGCGGCAATGAGCAGCGATGCAAACCCGATCCGAGTCCAGGTGATGATGGCGATGAGCTTGGCGATGTCGCCCTCCGATGGCCAGTGGCTCGATGCCTTCAACTCCGCCAGGCCCTCGTCGTCGAAAGCGAGGTCGGCCACCTCCCGGCCCGCGGTCACGAAACCAGCGAGCGCAAGGATCGGCACAGCCACCGCAAGGGCCAGCAGCACGTTCTGCCAGCGCGGATACCAGCTCGACAGGCGCAGCCAGAAATGCATGCCGATGCAACCGTGCACCCAGACCAGCACCAGCAGCGCCGATTGCTCGAGCGCCTTGCCGGGCCAGAGAAAGATCAGCTCGTAAGCATAGCCGTCGTCGACGCCGAAGAAGGTCCAGGCGACGCGCGTGGCAACGATATGGGGAATGAGCAACAGCGGGATGGCGATGCCCGAGAGGATCTGAAACCCTTCCCAGGGTGGCATTCGCACGGTCGAGCGCTGGGCGATCCGCAGCAACGCGAGCCCAACGTGGATCGCGAGCGCTCCAAGCAGGACGACGCTGCCCGGCAGCGAGCGGGTGACGGCGGTGCGAAGCTCGTGCGCCGCTTCCATCGTCTCGACCGAGACCAGCCCCAGCCCATGATTGAGGAAGTGGGTCGCCGCGAACGCAAACAGCGTCAGGCCCGAGGCGAGCCTCAAGCGCTGCCAGAAAGAACCTGCGAGCAATACCGTCATGTCGGCCCCTCGACCGGCGTCATGATAGCGGGAAACGATTGTCATCGGGAAGGCATCGCGGATGAGGGTTGCAATTCCGGCGCGACAGCGCTGTCGGGACCGCGCTATCGTCGGATCGCAAGCATTGGATTGCGACAAGGACGAGCAACCCCATGGGCGAGATCATGCCTTCCAGCCGCGCCAACCGGGCCTTCACCGGGATCGTGACGTTCATGCGCGCTCCCCACTGCCCCGACCTCGGGAGCCTCGACGCCGACATGGCGATCCTGGGTGTCCCGTTCGACGAAGGCTCGCCCTTCGCGCCCGGCTCGCGCTTTGCGCCACGTGTCATCCGCGAGCATTCCCTGCGGTTGGGAACGTCGGGCCTCTATGACATCGAGAACGACAAATCCTATCTCGGGGATCTGCTCGCCCGAGGCCGCTTGGCAGATGCGGGCGACGTCGATGTGCTGCCGAGCCGCGCCGATCTCACCATGGCCAACCTCACCCGCGATGTCGGCACCATCATCGGCCGTGGTGCCATGCCGGTCGTGATCGGCGGCGACCATACGATCACATTCCCGATCTTGCGCGCATTCGAGGCGGGTGTGCATGTGGTGCAACTCGATGCCCATCTCGACTATGGTCCCATCGTCCATGGCATGACCTACACGAACGGCCAGGCGTTCCGGCATCTGCACGGGCTGCCCCAGGTGAAAAGCCTCACGCAGATCGGCATCAGGAGCTGGCGCGACCAGCGCAGCAATTCTCGAGACGCCCGCAAGGCCGGTAGCCGGATCGTCACCATGCCGCAGTTGCGCAAGGACGGGATCGCGGCCGCGCTCGCGCACATCCCCAAGGGCGAGGCCTGCTATGTCAGCATCGACGTCGATGCCTACGATATGGCGCTCGTGCCGGGTTGTGTCTCGGCCGAGCCCGGTGGGTTCAGCTTCGAGGAGCTGCGCGACACCCTGGCTGCGATAGCGGGGCGGACACGGGTGGCGGGCTTCGATTTCGTCGAGGTCAACCCGACGCTCGATGTCGCGACCGGCCTCACGAGCTATCTCGGTGCGCTCACGATCGCAATCTTCATGGGCTTCATCGAGGACGCCCGGGCGTGACGGCCACGGCACCCGCTATCGGCCACGAGGAGCGCCCGCTCAGCGGCGCTCTGCTCTATCTGGGCAGCCTCTTCCTGATGGCGGTCATGAGCGCGCTGGTGAAGTGGCTGGGTGGCGACTACCCGCTCGGCGAGATCATCCTCTTTCGCAGCCTGTTCGCCTTCGTGCCGATCGCGTTCATGCTGGTGCCCAATGGCGGGCTGGCTGCGCTCACGACCGCACGCCCGCGCGATCACCTGATCCGCGCTGTCTGCGGCCTCACCTCGATGGGGCTTTTCTACTATGCGCTGACGGTCATTCCGCTGGCGGATGCGACCATGATTTTCTTCTCCGCACCACTGCTCGTCGCTGCACTGTCGGGGCCGCTGCTGATGGAGAGGGTCGGCTGGCGGCGCTGGGCCGCCGTGGTGACGGGGCTCGTCGGGGTGGCGATCCTGATGCGACCGGTCGGGCCGGGCCTGCAGCTCGGGGCCGTGGCGGCCGCTGCGTCGGCGGTCACCAGTGCGATCGTGACGATCTGGCTGCGAAAGCTCAGCCGGACGGAAGCCTCGATCGCGATCGTCGCCTACTATCACCTGCTGTCAGTGGTCGTCGCAGTCGTCTGGGTTGCGCTGTTTGGCTGGCGAACGCCTTCGCCCGCCGACTTCGCGCTGCTGGCACTGCTGGGGTTGCTCTCGGGCATCGCGCAGTATTCGATGACGGTCGCGTTTCGCTATGCGCAAGCTGCCACGCTCGCGCCGTTCGAGTACTCGGTCTTCATCCACGCGGCCCTCATGGGCTTTCTCATCTGGGGCGAGCCCTTGACCGCGACCACGATCATCGGCGGCCTGATCATTGCAGCGAGCGGCCTGTTCGTCGTCTATCGCGAGGCCGTCGTGAAGGCGACAGCACGTCGGGGATAGGTGTGGATGCCGCAATCCGCATCCCTGACGCCAATGCAGTAGGAAGAACGTCGCTATTCCGCCACCGCCGGGCCTGCGGACCGCGGTTGCGCCTGCGACTCACCGGGGCAAGCTTACTTGTCGCCGTTGCCGGATCGTACGGTGCGCTTCAAGAAGTCCGGCATGTGATCGCCCAGGCCGACTACTTTCGCGCCGCTCTCCTCCCGGTTGCGATTGTCCTCGCGCGGCTGGTGCTCGCGGCGGCCGGATGGTTTGCCACGCTCGGCGGCGTCACGCTGGCGCGGCGGACGCTCGCGCTCGAGTGTTGCAGCCTCGGTGCTGGGACCCGCGGGCCGAGGCTCGCGCTGGCGGGGTGGGCGAGATTCGTGCCGCCGCGGGCGATCCACGGCCGGTTGCTCGGCCGCAGCCGCCCCGGGCGGATCTGTGGGCATCGCCGCTGCTGGCATACGCTCGATCGGCGCCTCAGGCCGGTTGCCGCGCTCGGGTCCGCTGCCGGAGCGGCCACGTCCGCCGCGCCCCCCACGCTCGCGACCGCCACGCCGCTCGAGCCCTTCGCCGAGCGGACTGCTGCGGCTGCGCCGGCCGGTTTTGCTGCCGGCATCCTCGGGAGGGGGATCGCCGACCCACTCGAGCGGGCCCTTCAACATCTTCTCGATCTCGCGCACCGTGCGCATGTCGTCATCGGTGACGAGGGTTGCCGAAAAACCCTTCTTGCCTGCCCGGCCGGTGCGGCCGATGCGGTGGATGTAGTCTTCAGCGACTATCGGCACGTCGTAGTTGAAGACGTGACTGACGTCGGGAATGTCGAGGCCGCGGGCAGCCACATCGCTTGCGCACAGCAGCGCCACCTCGCCGGCGCGGAAACGATCGAGCGTCGACGTGCGGCTCATCTGATCCATGTCGCCGTGCAGGCAGCCCGCATTGAGGCCGTGCTTCATCAGCGACTTGTAGAGGATGTCGACATCCTTCTTGCGATTGCAGAAGATGATGGCGTTCTTGACCTCTTCGGTCTTGATCCAATCGCGCAGGGCCTCGCGTTTCTGCTTGGCGTCCCAGGAGGTGAAGCGGAAGCGCTGAGTGATCGAAGGCGCTGCTGACGCCTGTGGCGTCACTTCCACCTTCTCGGGGTCCTTGAGGAAGCGCTCGACCAGGCGCTGGATCTCTTTGGGCATGGTCGCCGAGAAAAACAGCGTCTGGCGGCTCGGCGGCAGCAGCGAGCAGATCCGCTCGATATCGGGGATGAAACCCATGTCGAGCATGCGGTCGGCCTCGTCGATCACGAGGATCTCGACGCCGGTGAGCAGCAGCTTGCCACGGGTGAAGTGATCGAGCAGCCGGCCGGGCGTCGCGATCAGCACATCGACACCGCGGCTGAGCTTGCGAAGCTGATCATCGAACGAGACGCCGCCGATGATGAGCGCCAGTGTCAGTTTGTGGTTGGCACCGTAGCGCTCGAAGTTTTCCGCCACCTGCGCCGCCAGCTCGCGGGTAGGTGCCAGGATCAGCGAGCGCGGCATCCGCGCGCGGGCGCGGCCGGTTTCGAGCCGCGTCAGCATTGGCAACACGAACGACGCCGTCTTGCCGGTTCCGGTTTGAGCGATGCCGAGCACGTCACGGCCGCTCAGAGCAATCGGGATCGCCTGCTCCTGGATCGGAGTGGGGACCGTGTAGCCAGCCGCCTCGATCGCCGCCAAAACCTTGGGGCTGAGGCCGAGTTCGGAAAAAAGCATGAGTTGATCAGCAACCTTTCTTGGGCGCGCCCCGATACCAATGAGCTTTGGGACGCGGCCGGTGTATCAGGCAGGCTTCGCCGCAGGGTCGCACGCGAAAACCGAACGCTAGTGTTCCGGGTCATTCATTCAGTACCCTGAATGAATGGCCAGCCCACTAGCCAACTCTTTGTTTGTGTTCCGTCTTTCCATTCATTGATCCAGCTTCGTCGGAATCGGATGAATGGGACGGAACACTAGCGAGTGGCGACCCAACAATGCGTCCAATTTACGCAACACCCGGGCTGCGCGACGGACTTATCAACAGGGAGATGTCGACCATTCGGTCTGGGCCCGACATTCCCGGCTCGTGATCGGCCTGCGGCGCAACCATGTCACACCCGATGCCATGCTTGCAACGCCAAACACTTTCAGGGAGAGAACCCGCGGCCAGACGACCGCGGGTCCAAGATGCTCGTGGTGCCAAGGCTACTCGTCCTGCAGCCAGCGTCCGATCATCCCGCCGATGATGCCGCCGATGATCGGTCCGACGATGAACAGCCAGATCTGACTCATGGCCCAGCCGCCCGATGTCATCGAGGCGACGGCCGTCGCAATGCTGCGTGCCGGATTGAGCGAGGCGTTCGTCACCGGGATCGAAACCAGATGCAGCATGGCGAGGGCAAGACCAATCGCGATCGGTGCGAACCCGGCCGGCGCTCCCTTCGAGGTGGCGCCCATGATGACGATGAGGAAGATCGCCGTGACGACAATTTCCATGATCAGTGCGCCGATCATGGTGAACTGTCCGGGCGAATGCTCGCCGAAACCGTTGGAGGCAAACGAGATGAAATCGATGCCACCCGGCACGCCTTTGGTCCCAGCGATGAACAAGAATACCAGCGCCGCCGCAATGCCGCCGAGGACCTGGGCGGCGATGTATCCGATCGCCTTGCCAGCTTCGAATCGCCCGCCGGCGATCAGTCCGATCGTCACGGCCGGATTGAAATGGCCGCCCGATACGTGACCGACGGCATAGGCCATCGACATCACGGCAAGACCGACCGAAATGGCCACGCCCAGCGCCGTTGCCGGTGCAGCCGTGCCGAACAGTGCTGCGCCGAGTACTGACGCGACGAGTACGAATGTGCCGATGAATTCGGCTCCGAGCTGTCTCATGTCTGACCCCTGTCCTTTGTCTTCGGTCGAAGGTATCCGGGACGCAGACATTCCCGAGTCGAACGAATGGCGTCCGACTCGAACCGCTAACCCTCGACAGTGACACTGATAATACAAAAGTGGGAATAAGGGGAGTCGGGCGAGAGACACTGTTGCAGAACTGCAACGTCTGGAGCGGCGCTTGGAACAGCACGATTGCGCAAACAACTGCAGGGGCTACACGGCTGGTCGACCGTGTTGCAGGCAATGCGTTGAGACCTGAACGAGCTTGCGGTGTGGCGCAACGCGATTGGCTCGAGCTTCACCGACCGACCGTCGCGGCGGATGGTAGATGCCGTCTGACCCGATTGCCCTGGCGCAGAGTGTCGCCTCAGGCTCCCAGCACACGCAGCACCGGCACGACGGCGGCCGCGCCATAACCGTTGAAGCGGGTCGAAGTGGCCGCACCATAGGCGCCCAACGGCCCCAGCTCGATGTGATCGCCCTCGCGGATCGTTCTCGGCAGTGCAACCGTTGCGGGCAGCCGGTCGAGTGGATCGCAGGTCGGGCCATAGAGAACCGCCGCGAAAGTGGTGCCTGCGAGCTTGCGCCCGGCGCGAATCACCTGGATCGCCGGTCGCAAGCTCGGGGCCTGCGACCACTCCAGCAGCCCGCCATAGATGCCATCGTTCAGATAGACCTCGCCCGAGGCCTGCTTCACCAGCTTCACGCGGGCGAGCAGCGAGGAGGAGGACGCGACCAGGCCCCGGCCGGGCTCGCATTCGAGATGGGGGGCATGGCGGGCGCCGAAGGCCGTCCGGGTCGCATCCGCGATCTCGTTGAAAATGGTCGCGAGGTCGGGTGCCTCGAGGCCCGCATAGTGGTCCGGAAACCCCCCACCGACATTCAGCCGCGCCAGCTCGACACGGGCCGTCCGCGCAATCTCGCTCGCGGCGATGATGTGGCGACGCCAAGCGGCAGGCTCGGTGCACTGCGAGCCGGGATGAAAGGTCAGAACCGGCACATACCCACGTGCGACGACGTCGACGAGCAGCTGGCTCGTCTCTGCCGCAGTCGCGCCGAATTTCGAGGTGAAGTCGTGGACGGCCCGGCCCGAGGCTGGCAACCGGAAACGGATGGCCAGCTCGATCTCCCCCGCAGCGACATGGTTGGCGAGGCAGGACGCGATCTTCTCGATCTCCTCGGGGCAGTCGGCAACGAAGCGGCGCACACCATGCTCGATGGCGGCAGTCCGGATCTCGGCGCGTGATTTGACGGGGTTGTGGTAGTGGATGACCGCTCCAGGCAGCACGGCCCTGACGCGCTCGATCTCATCGAGCGAGGCGACGTCGAAAGTCCTGATACCGGCTGCAACCATGCCTTGCAGCACATGGGCGCCTGGATTCGCCTTGACCGCATAGGCGGTTTCGCCGGGGAAGCCCTCGAGAAAGGCGCGGACGCGGGAAGAGAGCGCGCCAGCCGCAAACAGGAAGAGCGGGTTGTCGGGATCGAGCTGGCGCACGACGCTGCGGGCATCGCCATAGGTGCGCGTGCGTGGCATGACTGCACGCTCGAAGCCGGCATCGAGTGCCAAAGCCTGACGCTCGATCAGTGCCAGATGCTTCATTGCCGGATGCCTCGCTCGGTCGGACCCCGAAAGGGTCGATTCCAACGAGCTTAAGATCGGCTCGATTGAGACCAGGTAAAATCCTGCGATCTGTGGCAATGTGCCGGCAGTTTCGTCGAATCGCCGGGTGAAGCTGCACAATGCCCAATACGACCACAGAGAAGGACGAGGCGCTGCTGGGGTTGCTCAGGCTCAACGCGCGTGAGCCGGTTGCCAGTCTTGCCCGCAAGCTCGGAGTTTCGCGCACGACCGTGCAGGACCGGCTGCGGCGAATGGAGGAGGCAGGGATCATTGCTGGCTACGAGGTTCGCCTCGGCTCGGCCGCGCGCCCGCCCGGAATCAGGGCGTTCGTCGCCATCGCCATCGAGCCGAGGCGGTCTGCCGAGGTCACGGCTGCTCTCAAGCGCTTGCCGGGGATCGAGGCGTTGCACTCGGTGTCGGGAAAAGCGGATGTGATGGCGCTCGTGGCGGTTGCCGATCCCTCGGGCCTCGATCGAGTGCTCGACCGGGTCGGCGCCATTCCCGGCGTCACCGACACCGAGTCCCATCTGATCCTCTCGACCAAGCTGGAGCGGCGGTGAGGCACCGGCAGGCTGGCCGCCTTGCGACTCAGAGCCACGAGGTTGCTTCGGGCTGGCGACATCTGCCCGTTGGGCGCATATAGAGGGTCGAGTGCTTCGAGGGGTGGCAACAGCAAACGGGAACGGGTTGCGGGATATGGGGAATCTGGTTGCTAGCCTCGCCATCGCGGTGGCACTGCTGATGGTCGTGCCGGGGACGAGCCCACGAGCCGAGGACGTAGTCCCGGCATCGCGCAGCGAGTTGCAGCTTTCGTTCTCGCCACTCGTCAAGCGCGCGGCACCCGCCGTCGTCAACGTTTACGTCACGCGCCGGGTCCGCAGCTTCAGCTCGCCGTTCGAAGATTCCTTCTTTCGCCAGTTCTTCGGCGAGGAGCCCGGCTTGCGCAACGAGCGGATGCAGAACTCGCTCGGATCGGGCGTGATCGTCTCCTCCGATGGTCTCATCGTCACCAACAACCATGTGATCAAGGGCGGCGGTGAGGCCGAGATCCGGATCGTCCTCACCGACAAGCGGGAGCTCGATGCCAAAATCGTGCTGCGCGACGAGAAGACCGACATCGCCATCCTGAAAATCGAAGGCACCTCGGAAACCTTTCCCGCCCTCGAGATCGCTGATTCGGACTTGCTCGAGGTCGGAGATATCGTGCTCGCGATCGGCAATCCGTTCGGCGTCGGTCAGACAGTGACGAGCGGCATCGTCTCCGGGCTGGCGCGCACCCATGTGGGCAAGTCAGATTCCCAGTATTTCATCCAGACTGACGCCGCGATCAATCCGGGCAACTCGGGTGGCGCGCTCATCGACATGGACGGGCGGCTGGTCGGCATCAACTCGGCGATCTACTCGCGCTCGGGCGGGTCGCTGGGCATCGGTTTCGCGATCCCATCGAACCTGGTGAAACCCTTCGTCGTCGCCGCGATCACGGGCGAGAAGGTCAAACGCCCATGGCTGGGCGCCGGGCTGCAGCCGATGACGCGCGAAATCACCGATGCGCTGGGGCTGCAACGCGTGGAGGGTGCGTTCGTTGCCGCCGTCTACCCCAATGGACCGGCGGCCGCGGCCGGGCTCGAGCCCAAGGACGTGATCATCGGCATCGACGGCCATACCATCGAGGACCCCCGCGCGCTCGGCTATCGTTTGACCACCATGGGCGTCGGCAAGAAAGCAACCGTCCGCTATATCCGCGGCGGCGTCGAGCAGGAGACGACGCTCGAGGTGACCGAGGCGCCTGGCATCGAGGCGGCCGAGCAGCGCGCCATCTCGGGACCCCACCCGCTCGACGGCACCCGCGTTGGCGCCGTACCCAAGGAGCTTGCCAAGGAGCTCGGGCGCGAGGATCTGGTCGGCAGTGTCGTCATCATGGCGGTCGAAACCGGCTCGATCGCACAAGGCTTCGGCATGCAGCCGGGCGATGTGATCGTGCGTGTCAACTCCGCGCGGATCGAAAGCGTGGATGAGCTCGAGAAGGTGCTCGGCAACCCGCGCCGGATCTGGCGCCTCGACATCCGCCGCGGCAACCGCCTGTTCCAGCTGGCACTACCGGGCTGACAAGCGACGGCTCTCTGCACCCCACCCCCCGTCATCCCGGTCGAATGCGGGCCCCACGCGGCGGGCGGCGCGCGTCATTCGGGAAGCCGGGTGATGCAGCAACGGGAGTGAGCCTGGGGCCACGGAGCCCGGTCGGTATCCGCAGTGCAGCCGCGACAATCCGCTGGCGGAGCCGTTCGGCGCCGCGGTCGACCACGATATAGAACAGGACCGAGACGACCCCGACGGCAGCGAGCGCGGTGAGGCGCTCGGTGCTGGGTGAGGCGTCGAGAGCTTGCCGCGTGATCCAGACCACCGGCCAATGCGTGATGTATATCGCATATGAGTAATTGCCCAGATGCTGATCGAGCCAACCGCTGGGCTGGCGGACATTCAGGGCAATGAACGGGAGCAGCAGCGCCACCCAGGCCATCCCGAACCAGTCCTCGTGAATTGCGGTGGGGACATCCTTCAGCAGCCAACCGCGGCTCTCCGGCAGCAGCCAGACCAAGCCAGCAACCGCCAGGAATAGTCCCACCGAGCCCAGCGCCATGCGGTGCGTCGGTTGAATGCCGGTGAGCCAGATCATGATGCCGGCGACAAAGCACGGCAGATAGGAGAGCACCGTCCAGACGTCGTAGCGCAGCTGCAGGCCCCAGCCAGCAATGCCGGCCAGCATGGCCAAGACGACGAGTGACGTTTCGGCTCGCCAAGGCGTCTGCCGCAATCGCGATATCGCGAGCCACAGCAGCGGAACGAGCAGATAGAACTGCAGCTCGAGGTCGAGCGACCAGGAGACTCCCAATACGTCGTTGTGGCTGGAGGCGATCCCCAACAGCCCGAGACCGAGCAGCTGCCCGGGCTCGAACGCATCGAACCAGACCGCGCGAATGACGACGAAGGCGAGATAGGCGACAGCAAAAGGCAGCCAGATGCGCAGCAGCCGCGACAGGTAGAACACGCCTGCATTTGCTGTGACGCTGTACTTCTCGTCATACATCCGCATGACCCAGAAGCCCGAGAGTGCAAAGAACGCAAACACCGCCGGTCGGCCGATCTCGAGATTGGAGAGGTGGCTCACAACCACCGCCAGCGCCAGAAAGAGGCGGAAAAATCCCGGTTGGAGAAAAAACATCTGCGCTGCATCCATGGAATGCCGATGATGCAAGCGTTGAGCGATTCGCGGTGCGGGGGCAAGCGCATGGCATTCTGGCAGGCGTTGGACATGTTCGGGCAGTGCCCGGCTCTCATCGAGGCGAGCGGGGGGGTGATCAGCTATGCCGAGCTGGCGCGCCGCGCCGATAGTTTCGCACACTCGGTCAGGGTGACCTTGCCAGCGGGCCTCGAGCGCCCGCTCGTGCTGATCGAGACGGCCAACGAGGTCGCCCCGATCGTGGCATATCTGGGCGCACTGCGCGCCGGCTGGCCCGTCATCCTGCTCGCCGACGGCGCGGTCGCAAGCGACGACCGCATCCGCTCGCTCTACCGACCGAACTACGTGTTCCGGCGCAACAGGGATGGCTGGGGCGGCACAGCCGGCAACCTCGCGCCCATACCCATGCACCCCGATCTGGCGGTGCTGCTGTCGACGTCGGGGACCACCGGCGCGCCCAAGCTCGTGCGGCTCTCCCGCGGCAATCTCTCCACCAACGCGGAATCGATCGCCGAGTATCTGGGCATCGATCGCGACGAACGCGCCATCACGACGCTGTCATTCCATTATTCCTACGGAATGTCGGTGCTCCACACACATTTGTTACGCGGTGCCGCGCTCGTTCTGACCGACAGATCAGTGGTGGATGAGGAATTCTGGGCTGCATTCGTCCGCCACCGGGCGACATCGCTCGCGCTCGTGCCCTTCCAGTTCGATTTGCTCGACAGCACGGGATTCAGAGAGCGGCGGCTTCCCTCGCTGGGGTATGTGACGCAGGCCGGTGGCAAGCTGGCGGAAGCCTCGATCCGCCGCTTCGCCGCGTTGGGGCGGCGCGACGGTTGGAAGCTCTTCGTCATGTATGGCCAGACGGAAGCCGCCCCGCGCATGGCCTATCTGCCTCCCGACGACATCGAGGCCTATGCGGGCAGCATTGGCAGGCCGGTCCCGGGTGGACGTTTCGATCTGATCGATGCGCTCGGTCGACCGATCGTGGCAGCCGGCATCGCGGGCGAACTCGTCTATCAAGGCCCCAACGTGATGATGGGCTATGCGAGGAGCGCGACCGAGCTCGCCGCTCCCCAGGGGCCATCGCAACTCCACACCGGCGACATCGCCGAGCGCCTGGCGAGCGGTCACTACAGGATCGTGGGCCGGGCGAGCCGCTTCGTTAAGTTGTTCGGTCTGCGCGTCAGCCTCGATGAGGTCGAGCAATGGCTGCGCGGGCAAGGGATCGCGGCTTATTGTGCCGGCACCGACCAACGGCTGAGCATCTTCCTGCAAGGTGCCGGCGAGCCGGCCACGGTTCGCGCGCAAATTGCGAGCCACTACGCCCTGACCGAAGCGTCCTTGCACGTCGAGCGCCTCGACGCCGTCCCCCTGCTCGCCTCGGGCAAGGTCGACTACCGGGCGTTGACCGTGCGGGCGACCGCGGCGGCCGAGGTCGAGCCGCTGCCTTTGGGCGATATCGAAGCGGTGATCAGGAGTGCGCTCAGAGGCGGCCCTGTGGATTTCGACCGGAGTTTTGCCGAGCTCGGCGGCGACAGCCTCGCCTATCTGGACGTGCAGCTGTCGCTGACAGAGCGCCTGGGCGCCGTCCCGGCGGGCTGGGAGAGCTTGCCGTTGCGCGAGTTGCTGGCGCTCGCTCCCGCTCCGAGATCGCGCCTGCAGGAAGTTTCGACCGATCTGCTGTGCCGGGTGCTGGCGCTCAGCTCGGTGATCGCGCTGCATGCGACCTCGCTGCCGATCGCGGGCGGCGCCACTCTGCTGCTGGTGCTCTCCGGTTTCTCGCTCGCGCGGTTCCAGCGGGCAAGGCTGCTGGAAGGCAAAGTCGGCGCGGTGCTGGCGACAATGCTGGTGCCGATCGTCGTCTGCTACTTCGCGATCCTGTCCCTCGCCTCCCTCGTCTGGAAGCCGGTCGATCCCGAATGGTTCCTGCTCGCGGGCAATTTCGACAGCGACATCAACCCCAGGGGGATCACGCCCTATTGGTTCGTCTGTCTCTATGTGCAGGCGATCGTGCTGGTTTGCCTGCCGTTCGCATGGCCCGGCGTGCGTACCTTTGCCGCACAGAAGCCGATACTGGCGGGTGCTGGGCTGGTCGCGATGCTCGCTGGTCTATGCCAGCTACCCGACTTGCCGGGCTTGATCCCGCAGGCTCAGCTCCGCCATCCCGTGTTCGCGCTGCAACTGATCGCCATCGGCTGGTGCATCTTCCATGCCCGCACGAGGGAGCAGAAGGCGCTCGTCTCGCTGCTGGCATTTGTCGATTTCGCGCTGCTGTGGCGCTCCGATGCCGGTGTGCTTCTGTTCCTCCTCGGCGGTTGCGCGGCGCTGATCTGGATTGCCAGCGTGCCCTTGCCGGCTTGGGCAAGTTGGGTTGCGCTTCTCTTCGGCAAGAACTCGATGCTCATCTATCTCGCCCATGTGATCGTGCTGTCGGTGGTGGAGAAACTGCACCTGACCTCCGAGGCGCTCGTCTTTGCCGGCACGCTGGGGGCCTCGCTCATCGCCGCCGAGCTGTTCCACCGGGCGTTCCAATTCGCGGCCGGCTGGCGCTTGGGTTCGATATCCAAACCAGGGCGTGCGTCGGCCGCTGGCTGAACGGCTGCGCCCGAAACCCCGGACGCGGTGATCGGGCAAGACGACGGCATTGCCTGGGCGCAGCAGGCTACTTCTCCTTGGGTCCGCGGCGTTTCGGCGCTTGCCCAACAGGCTTTCTCGTGGAGCCGGCCTTGCGGATCGCATCCACATCGGCCAAGTCTTGTGGTCGGCCAGCGGCGAGTTTGGCAGCAATCAAGTCGTCGCTCGAAATGAAATGAGCCTTCATACCGGTCGCTTCGTCGATGGTTACGCCAACGCGCCGCTTCCACGCCGAGTTGAAGTCGACGCCACTGATCTCGGGTAGGATGTCGATCGCCATCGGCGGGCGGCCCATCCGGAAAAACTTTCCTTTCTCGATGAAGTCCGCGGCGGTCATGCCTGCGAGCGGCGCGCCAAATTGCTGCAATGCCTCGATCAGGGCTGCTCCATTCTTAGACGTGGGCAGAACGAAAATATCCAAGTCTTTAGTGTTGCGAGGCTGCGCATGGTAGGAGACGGCATAGCCGCCGACGACGAGGTACTTGACCTTGCTAGCGTTCAATGCGGACAAGAGTTCTTTGAAGTCGTCGAACATGGGCGGGCGCCTCCTCGAGGCGGTAGGCTTCGCGCGCCATGTCTGACGTCGCCTTCAAGCGGACGTGGCTCGGCTGCTGCTGCCAATAGCGGTACTCGTCCGCTTTCATCTCGTCCAGATCGTCATGGCGCGAGATCGGGAAGCGGGATGCGCGGTCGTTTGGCTCGGTCATGGGAGGAACGCTACCCGCAACCATAGCCAACCGCAACAATCCCCCCTAATTTACCCCCATGACCACGCTGTTCGAAGCCGCCGGCATGGATGACGGGGCGCCGCGGCCGCTCGCCGACCGGCTGCGGCCGAAGACGCTCGCCGAGGTCGTGGGGCAGGACCACCTGGTCGGGCCCGACGGCGTGCTCACCCGCATGGTGCGCTCGGGACGGCTCGCGAGCGTCATCTTCTGGGGACCGCCGGGATCGGGCAAGACCACGGTTGCGCGGCTCCTTGCCAACGCGACCAAGCTCGAGCTCGAGCAGCTCTCGGCGATCTTCTCAGGCGTCCAGGACCTGCGCAAGGCGTTCGAGCGGGCAAAGGCGCGCCGCGAGACCGGCAAGGGCACGCTCCTCTTCATCGACGAGATCCATCGTTTCAACCGCTCGCAACAGGACAGCTTCCTCCCCCATATGGAGGACGGCACCATCACGCTCGTGGGCGCCACGACCGAGAACCCGAGTTTCGAGCTCAACGCCGCCGTGCTCTCCCGCGCCCAGGTGCTGGTGTTCAAACGGCTCGAGGAGGACGCGCTCGAAGGGCTCGCCAGGCGCGCCGAGCAGATGGAGGCCCGGGCGCTTCCCCTCGAAGCGGACGCCCGCGTGGCCCTGATCGCCATGGCGGACGGCGACGGACGGGCGCTCTTGAACCTCACCGAGGATATCCTGGCCGCGCTCGACGAGGGAGCGCCGGCGCTCAACCGCGAAGCTCTCGTCAAGCTGGTGCAGCGGCGCGCGCCACTCTACGACAAGGGCCGCGACGGCCACTACAACCTGATCTCGGCGTTGCACAAATCGGTGCGCGGCTCCGATCCCGATGCGGCGCTCTATTGGCTGGCGCGGATGCTGGCGGGGGGCGAGGATCCACTCTTCCTCGCGCGCCGGCTCGTCCGGATGGCGGTCGAGGATATCGGCCTCGCCGACCCACAGGCCCTCGTCATCACGATCGCGGCCAAGGACACGTACGATTTTCTCGGCAGCCCCGAGGGCGAGCTGGCGCTGAGCCAGGCCTGCCTCTATCTCGCGACCGCACCGAAATCGAACGCGAACTACGTGGCCTACAAGGCGGCGATGCGGGCGGCCAAGGAATTCGGCTCGCTCTCGCCCCCCAAGCACATCCTGAACGCGCCGACGAAACTCATGAAGGCGGAAGGCTATGGCGAGGGCTACGCCTACGACCACGATGCGCCCGACGCCTTCTCTGGCCAGGATTATTTCCCCGACGAGCTGGAGCGGCGCACCTTCTACGATCCCCCCGACCGCGGCTTCGAGCGCGAGGTCAGGAAGCGGCTGGCGTACTGGGCGGGGTTGCGGGGGAAGCGGGGTTTGTAGGCGGGGACCACGGGAGGGTCGACGCCCGCCCGCGCGACCATGCTGGGCGCGATCTGGCCGCCGGGCAGCCAGATGCACTCCCTGAGCGCCACCCCAGCCCCGTTCGTCTCGGCGATCAGGTTGCCAGCGCGGTCGTAGACGAAGTGCGTCGTCCCCGACGGCGTCATGTTGGTGAGCGTGCGCACCGCCATCTGGTTCAGCGCATTGTAGATGTAGGTCGCGCGCAAATTGCCGGAGAGCGTGACGGTCTTCAGGCGGTCGGCGTGGTTGTAGGTGGTGGCGTAGAGGATGCCCGAGCGGGTGTCGTTGAGGATGTTGCCCGCGCCGTCATAGGTGAAGGACCGCGCCGTCGCCACGCCGACCATGATCTGCTGCAACCGGTTCGATGTCGCCGGGAACGTGCAGACCTGGTTCTCGTTCACCGGCCCCGTGCGGTTCTGCATCAGCCGGTTGCCGACGCCATCATAGGTCCAAGTGAAATTGCCGTAGGTCCCGCTCGACGCCGCGCTCCCGAGGCGGTTGGCCGGCGTATAGCCGAACGTCTGGCTGTCCCCCGCCGTCACGTTGTCGGTGATGCCGGTCAGGTTGAGCGCATCACCCCGCGCATAGGAGAGGTCGATGACCGGCGTTGCCCCGTTCTTCACCTCGAGCCGCGAGAGCTCGTAGTCGAGCGAATAGGTCTCGGTCAGCGAAAGACCGTTGCCGAGCGTCGCGCTCTTGAGCAAGCCCGACATCACAGCGTCCGCCCCGCCGTGTTGAGGTTTTGCAGCCGCCGCATTCTCCCCCTATAGTGGGCCGGCACGAGACGGGAAGGGAACCA
>JANPDA010000008.1:0-7315 GCA_031431235.1 Hyphomicrobiaceae bacterium | reverse complement strand
GCCGACGTGAAGCAGTGAAGGTCCGTATTCGTCGCCGACCCAGAAAGTCCCATCGGACAAGGCAACAACCGCCTCGGTATCGGCACCAGATGGATCGCTGCCCACCGCATCGCCACTGAGGTCAACCGCGGGCTCGACTTCGGCGGGGCCTGCGGGGATCGGCAGGCCCGATACGATCCGTCCGCTCGCACCAAGCAGCGAAATTCGTCGAACCAGCCGGACCTCGTTGCCGTCCAACCTGAGTTGGCAGATCGTCGGCCCGATGTCGGGGCGCGGCATGATCTTGGCACCGTCGACCTTCTCGAGTGGCTTGAGATGCTCCAATCCGTAGCGTTCGATGGCCGCCTTGACTTTGAGATTGGGACCGCGGTCGGCGATCGCCCAGATCGTGCTCTTCGGATCGCCCGGTCGCTGCGACAGCCCCGACCCGAGACCGAGCGTCAGTCGCATGCGGCTCCCATTCTCGAGCGTGATGACGCCGAGCGGAACGTCCCGCCAAATCAACCGTTGGGCGTTGAATCCTGGGCCTGACCGAGTCATCTCTCGAGTCTATCCGACGTTTCGGTCAGCTGTCTGGGGAACCTCAGCGTGGGTGAGACCGCCACCCAGCTTCTGGCCCGACAGCAAAGCTCCGCCCAGGTATCCACGACCCCTATCAGAGGACCAGCGGGCTTGGGTGCGACGGCCTGCTGCACACGCAGATGGTCCGGAGGGAAGGTAAGGGCAGATTGCGGGGAACGAATGCGCGAACGCTACCGGCTGACTCTGTGCCGCCGAAATCTCATGCAGCATGGTTGGCTCCATCCATCCACTTGGCCGAGCCGTTGAATCGATGCTGGGGCCGGCTTTGGTGGCTATGCGTTTCCGGCTCGAACCGTCATTGGCCCAACTGGCTTGATCGCACGTGCACCTAACCACATCATGGTCCCTCGAAAGCTCATCCTCGACGAAGGGGGCTTTCGATAAAACCACGGGGAGCCGAGACATGAGAAATGCATTCCGTCAACTGGCAGAGCGTACGGCGCATGCTGTAGGGTCGCCCTGGGCCTTTATGCTCGCGCTACTCACAATTGCGGTATGGGGGCTCACGGGCCCTTACTTCTCATACTCGGACACGTGGCAGTTGTTCATCAACACCGGGACAACGATCATCACATTCTTGATGGTGTTCCTGATCCAAAATACTCAGAACAGAGAGACGCGGATTGTTGCCCTGAAACTCGATGAATTATTGCGCGGCGTGGAGGGCGCGAGAACCGGGTTGGTTCAACTCGATCACATGTCCGATGAGGAGCTCGAAATAGTGCAGCAAGAGTTCACCCGTCTCCGGGACAAGTATGCGCCACTGATCGACGACGACTTAGCTCACGTTGAACGCGAGCAGGAGGCGCGCAAGCGAGCAAGATAGAGATATGCGAACATCCGAAGACACTTTCCGGTGCGTGTCTTGCCATAACACGCAGCGCTAGTGTTCCGACTCATTCATTTTGTACTACAAATGAATGGCCAGACCACTAGCCAACTCTTTGTTTGTGCTCCGTCTTTCCATTCATCGATCCAGCTTCGCCGGAATCGAACGAATCGGACGGAACACCAGTGGATCGAGCGCGCCGTGATCGACCGGCGCGTTGGGCTCGCGGACCGATGGGCAATCTCGACATGACCAACACAGCATGCGGCACGGCATCCAGCCCCCGACTGACGCTTGCCGCAGCCCGCCGGGCTACCCTATGATGACTTCTCTCTCCATCGCGCCGCCCGGTCAACCGGCCGGGCGCACCGCCAGCTACGCGACCACCGAGGAACCGACAACACCATGCTCGACGCATTGCGCAAAGGCGCGGGCTCCATTGCCGCCAAGTTCTTGCTCGGCATCCTGATCCTGAGCTTTGCCGTCTGGGGCGTCGGCGACATGGTCGTCGGCCGGCCAAGCGGCAATGTCGCAACGGTCGCGGGCCAGAACGTCTCGATCGAGGACTACCGCCGCCGCTTCGATCGCGAGCTGACGCTGCTCTCCATTCAGCTCCGCAAGCGCCTGACGCCCCAGGACGGGCGCAGCTTCGGCCTCGATCAGCGCGTGCTCGGCCAGCTGCTGGTCGACGCACATGCCCGTGACCTGGGCCTGGGCCTCAGCGACGAGGCGGTCGCTGTCCGCATCCAGTCGGTGCCGAGCTTCCAGGACGACGACGGCAAGTTCTCCAAGGCGCGCTTCGACGAGACGCTGCGCCAGCTCGGCTTTTCCGAGCAGGGTTTCGTGCATTTCGAGCGGCTGGAGGCGATCCGCGGCCAGATCGTGGGGCAATTGCGCACGGTCGTCTCCTCGACGCTGTTGGACGCGGTCAACCGCTTCGAGAACGAGGAGCGGACGGTCGATTACTTCGCCGTGCCGGTCGAGCAGGCGGGCGCGGTGCCGGCGCCAGACGAGACCAAGCTGAAAGAGTTCTACGACCAGAACCTGCGCAACTACGTGGCGCCCGAGACGCGCAAGCTCTCGGTCGTGCTGGCAACGCCCGCGGTGCTGAAGGACAAGGCGAGCGTGACCGACGAGGAGGTCCGCGCCTTTTTCGAGGGCAACCAGGGCAGGTTCGGCACGCCCGAGCGCCGCAAGGTCCAGCAGATCACGTTCCCCGACAAGGCAGCCGCCGAAGCGGCCTATGCCGCACTCGTCGCGGGCAAGGACTTCCTCGAGGTCGCCAAGGCTGCCGGCCGCACCGAAGCCGACATCGATCGCGGCACGGTCGGCAAGGAGGGCCTGCTCGATCCCGCAATTGCGGAGGCCGCCTTTGCGCTCGCCAAGGACACGTTCTCCAAGCCGGTCGAAGGCGCGCTCTCGACCTCGATCGTGCGGGTCGGCGAGATCACGGCAGCAACGATCAAGCCGTTCGAGGAGGTGAAGGCGGGGATCGAGGACGACCTGCTGCTCGAGCGGGCGCGCCGGCTGATCGGCGACCTGCACGACAAGATCGAGGACCTGCGGGCGGCTGCGACCCCTTTGAAGGACATCGCCGCCCAGCTCGGCCTGAAGCACGTCGAGGTCCCCGCGATCGACAAGTCCGGCAATGGCAAGGACGGCGTGGCCATCGCCGACCTCCAGCCTTTCCCCCAGATCGTCAAGCTCGCCTATGAGAGCGATGTCGGCGTGGAGACCGACCCGGTCGATCTCGGCCGTGATGGCTATGCCTGGGTCGACGTGCTGGAGCTGACGCCGGAGCGCCAGAAGCCGCTCCCGGAGGTGGGCGACGCCCTGAAGCTCGCCTATGTGGAGGCCGAGGGCCGGCGCCTGCTCGGCGAGCTGGTCGAGAAGCTGGGCCAGCGCGCCGGCAAGGGCGAGGACATGAAGAGCATTGCCTCCGAGGTCGGCGCGAGCGTGCTGTCCTCGCCCGCCTTCAAGCGCACTGGCAAGGTCGAGGGGCTGCCGCCGACGCTGCCGCAGCGCGCGTTCACGGTCGGCAAGGGCGGCGCCGCCTCGGTGGCGAGCGAGAACGGCAAGGCACGCGTGCTGTTCCGTGTGACCGAGGTGATCGCGCCCAAGCCCCTCGATGACGCGCGCCGCAAGGAGCTGTCTGAAGCGCTCGCCCGTCAGGGGGAAAGCGATCTGACGGCGGAGTATGCCGCGGCGCTGGAAAAGAAGTACGGCCTGGTGGTGAACCAGTCGGTGTTCCAGCAGATCATCGGCGAGGCGAATGAGTAGCCCCGCCCCGCCCGGTCGAAACAGCGACGGCAACCTCATGACAGCGAATCCGCCGACCCAAGCGCGCCTTGCCGCCGAGCCGGGACTGGCTGCCTTTGCGCGCGGCTATGACGATGGCAGCCCGCAGCTCGTCTGGACCAAGCTCATCGCCGACCTGGAGACGCCGGTTTCAGCCATGCTGAAGCTCGCCCGTGGCAAGGCGATGAGCATCCTGCTCGAATCGGTCGAGGGCGGCGCGGTGCGCGGCCGCTACTCGGTGATCGGCCTCGAGCCCGACATCGTTTGGCGCGCCTTCGGCGATCGCCCCGAGATCAATCGCGCGCCGGCGGAGGATGCGAGCGCCTTCAAGCCGATGAAGGGTGGCACGCTTGGCGCGCTCAGGGCGCTATTGGAAGAATCCCGCATCGTGCTGCCCAAGGGCCTGCCGCCGATGGCAGCCGGCGTGTTCGGCTACATGGGCTACGATACGGTCCGCCTGATCGAGCGCCTGCCCGCAGACAAGCCCGATCCGCTCGGCGTGCCCGACGCCATCCTGATCCGCCCGACGGTGATGGTCATCTTCGATGCCGTGAAGGACGAGATGACGCTGGTCGCGCCGGTCTACCCCACGAAAAAGCGCAAGGCGGCAGCCGCCTATGCGCTCGCGCTCGGGCGGCTCGCACGCACCGTGGAAGCGCTGGAGCGCCCGCTCGCCCATGCCCCCGACCGGTTGCCGGTGACAGCCGCCCCAGTGCTGCCGCGCTCGAACACGACGCCGGCGGAGTATGTCGGCATGGTGCGGCGCGCCAAGGACTACATCGCCGCCGGCGACATCTTCCAGGCCGTGCTGTCGCAGCGCTTCGAGGTCCCCTTCGCGCTGCCCTCGTTTGCCCTCTACCGGGCGCTCCGGCGCACCAATCCTTCGCCCTTCCTGTTCCACCTCGACCTCGGCGATTTCGCCCTCGTCGGCTCCTCGCCCGAAATCCTGGTCAGGGTCCGCGAGGGCGAGGTGACGATCCGCCCGATCGCAGGCACGAGGCCGCGCGGCAAGACGGAGGAGGAGGACAAGGCGCTGGCGAAAGAGCTGCTCGCCGACGAGAAGGAGCGGGCCGAGCACCTGATGCTGCTGGATCTCGGCCGCAACGACGTGGGCCGTGTCGCCAAGCTCGGCACGGTGAAAGTCACCGACAGCTTCTTCCTCGAATACTACAGCCACGTCATGCACATCGTCTCGAACGTGAAGGGCACGCTCGACAGCGCTCACCACGACGCGATCGACGCCCTGATGGCGGGCTTCCCGGCCGGCACGGTATCGGGCGCGCCGAAAGTGCGCGCCATGCAGATCATCGACGAGCTGGAAAAGGAGAAGCGCGGTCCCTATGCGGGCTGCGTCGGCTATTTCTCCGCCGACGGCGAGATGGACACCTGCATCGTGCTGCGGACGGCGGTCGTGAAAGACGGCGTCATGCACGTGCAGGCGGGCGCCGGGATCGTCGCGGACTCCTCCCCCGACGCCGAGCAGGCCGAGTGCCGCGCCAAGGCGGAAGCGCTGATCCGGGCGGCGGAAGAGGCGGTGAGGTTTGCGGGGAGGAGGCGTTAGCTCGCCACGGCCGTCTCCCGCTCGCCGCACCTCGAACCCGTCATCGCGGCCTCCTCGTGCCAAAGGCGCGTGCCCTCGCGCCTACTCCCACCTGACCGAGAACTCGATCCTGCGGTTCTGCTGCTTGCTGGCCGAGCTGGTGTTGGGCGCGACGGGGCGCTCCTCGCCAAAGCCGATCGGGAACAGGCGGTCGCGGCCGATGCCGTTCTTGGCGAGGAAGCCGGCGACCGCATAGGCGCGCTCCTCGGAGAGACGCTGGTTGGATTCATCGGTGCCATCGGAGTCGGTATGGCCCGAGATCTCGAGCGAGGTGTCCGGGCAGCGGTTGGCGACGATCGCAAGGTCTGCCAGCAGCTCGGCGCTGTCGGAGCGGATGCGCGCGCTGCCCACATCGAACAGCACGGTGCGCTCGTAGAGCAGCCAGTCGAAGTATTCCTGGCACACCTCCGGGCGGACGCGCTCGCGGCGGCGGATCTCGGCGCGCTCGTAGCGTTTGGGTGGCGGCGTCGCAACCACGTCGTCCGCGGGTTGCTCGCATGGGCCCACGATGGTGGAGCGGCGGACGGTGCCTCGGATGCCGACGACGAGCTGATAGCGATTGCCGCCGCGGCAGGCCGTGACGTCGAAGCGGAACAGGTGGCGGCCGGAGAACTCGATGTCGTCGTAACCCTGCGCGTTGAGGATCGATTTGATGCGCTGGCGCTGGGTCGAGAGCTGGCCCTCGCTGGGCTGGGCCGATCCGCCGGTGTCGAAGCTGTCCTCGTCCGAGCAGCGGCCGATAACTTGCCGGTCGCGGATGTCGCCGAAGCGGTTCATGACGAGGCGCAGCTTGTCACGGCCGCGGCAGGCTTGCGCGATCACCGCAGGCGGCTTGGCATCGAGGAAGTGGATCTCGGAGAAGCCGCGGCTTTCGAGCACGGAGCGGATCTCGAGCGGCCCTTCGCCGGGAGAGGGCGGGGGAGGTGCCGCAGCCGTGCCGCCGCAGCGGCCGAGCGACTGGCGGTTGACGATATCGCCCCAGCGATTGATCCGGAGCAGGAACTTTTCGGAGCCGAGGCAGGCCTCCGCCTGATAGCCGGGCAGCGTGCGATCGGTCATCACGATCCCGCCATAGCCCCGGCTCTTCAGGATCTCGACCACCCGGCGCGGCGAGTAGTCGACCAGCTCGGCAAGGGGCCTTGCCGACGGCGGCGCTGCACGCTGCATGGGGCTGAAGGCGTCGGCGGCGGGGCCCAGGATCGTGAGCGCCAGCCCCAGGCTCACGGCGGCACCGGCAAGCGGCAGGCGGCGGAAGGTCGGCATTGCGGCTCCTGTGTTGGCGAAAACAAGGGGCGGCCTCGATGCAATTCTCGCTACCCGCTCGCGATCGACCCCTGGAACTTCGCATTGAAGGTAGCGTGAGCATATGCGGCAATTGTGGCAGCAGGCCAGAGCGGCATGGGAGCATGTGCCAGAATGACGAGCGGGCACATGGCACATTAGCGGTGCTGCAAAATACCGGCACCGCGGCAAAGCGTGTCTTCAAGCTTTCATGATTGCGGCAGTGTTAAGTTGAGGCAAGGCAAGAAACAAGCAGTCCATTCTGGTTAGG
The DNA here is from genome assembly GCA_031431235.1 of Hyphomicrobiaceae bacterium. Lineage (GTDB taxonomy): Bacteria > Pseudomonadota > Alphaproteobacteria > Rhizobiales > Hyphomicrobiaceae > JANNSW01. Next base: position 454 of record JANPDA010000008.1, on the reverse strand, counting down.
GGAGTGAGATGAAAGTTTCGTTATTCGTTGCGTTGGCGACGGTCACACCGTTTGGGTTCTTCATTCTGGCGGCGATCATGTCCTATCGCTACGCTCGCGGTCAGCCGATCGGGCCAGAGATGTTCGGACTGAAGCATGCAGACTGGTTGAGCCAGGTGCGGGATTGGGTCGCCCACCTGGGGATCGTGCAACGGCTACGGACAGCCGCTTGAGCGATCGCCGGGTCGATCCGCTAACGCCCTTGGCAAAAGCGGGTTGCAATCGGGTCGCGCGGAGCGCAGCATTCGACCGCTCTGGCCCGGGATGTTGTCGCTTTGGCCACATTGCCGCCGCCAGTGCCACCTAGTGTTCTGCCTCATTCATCCGGTACCCCAGTTGAATGGCCAGCCCACTAGCCACCGCTTTGTTTATGTTCCGTCTTTCCATTCATTGATCCAGCTTCGCCGGAATCGAA
>JANPDA010000007.1:0-13548 GCA_031431235.1 Hyphomicrobiaceae bacterium | reverse complement strand
CGAGTTCGGACTGAAGTTTTCCGGGCAGAGTGAGAAAATGCGTGCCGGGGGTTTGAGACAGCGCGAAGCGGAATTCGCAAAGCGCTTCGATGATTGGCGGATTACTGTATTTTCGCTTCTGTTGTTTTTTCGTTGCCATGGCAATCTCAACGGCGGGACGTGGGCGAGGCCTTGCAGCGACCAGTGATCAGGTGAGGCTAGCAAAGCGGAACCTGATTTGCACGGGCAAATCGGTTGAAGCTAACAAATTGAATTCATTGACGTCAAAGAGGCAGATTGAGACGCCTGTTATGTGCACGACGACCACGTCCGGAGTGTCTCGGTTCGATCATGCTTCACCAGTGCCACATGCAGCGTTCGCCAGCAAGACATTGGAGTGGACCGTTTGCGGGCTTCGCCTACCGTTCGAGGGCTTGCCGGTATCTGCTCAGGCTGGAGCCGGCAGCGCGTCTCGCGCCGGCCTCGGCACTCGCCGTGCAGGACGAGCCGGCGATGCGCTCGACCGCACCTTGGTGGCCGCCCTCACCTTGACCGGATCGGCGAGCCAGCCGCCCAGGCCGATGAAGAAGAAGCAATAGGCGTGGATCGCATTCCAGTAGTGCACGGTCAGGGCGGCGAGAAACAAAGCGAGGAGCGAGATGGTCCAGCCGACGGCGAAATCACGCACCGGCTTGGAGCGTTTGCGCGACCGGCGGGGGTGGTGCACCGCGCGCAACAACAGCGCGATCGCCAGCAGCAGCAACACCAGCGCCGGCAGCCCGACGCGCATCGGAATGAGCAGCCAGAACGCGTCGACCGAGGCCGACGCCATCCAGCCGGCACGCGCCCATTCGCCCAGACCGATGCCGATGATCGGATTGGCCCAGACGTTATCGAGGCCGTAGCTCCAGATCTGCACGCGATAGAAGGCCGTCCACGGGTCGAGGGTGATGCGCGTCACGATCGCCTCGATCGCCGAGCGCTCGGTCGTCAGCTCGAGCACGACGTAGCCGATGCCCAGGCCGATCAGCATCATCTGGGTCCGGCCCTCGATGCGGCGCGTCAGCTTCTCCCAGAGCATGATCGCGCCTTGCACGCCCAGGCACAGCAATGGCGCCGAGGACAGGCCGAGGAAGGTCGCACAGCTGACGAGGCCGGCGCGCAAGACGCGCTGCGGCTTGCGGTCGTTGGTGAACCAGAGCAGCGACATGATGCTGGCGCAGAACGTCCCATAGAGGATCGGGTGGTCCATGGTCGCATAGGCACGCAGAATGCCGAGCCGGTACTCGACGTCGACAGGGTGATGGTAGCCGGTCACCTGGTAGAGCCAGTCGTGCACGAAGTGCTGGCCGAGCAGCGCCTCGGGCAGCGCCATGCCGGCCAGAATGATGATCGCGAGGAACAGGCAGCGCAGCGTCGCGCGGAACTCGTCGTAGTTGCGCACATAGGCCCGGCCGATCAGATAGCCCCCGAAGCTTTCCAGTGCGATCGCGCCGCCGAATTCCAGGCCGTCGCTCGATCCCAAATGGATCATGAAGACCGAGACGGTCCAGACATTGTAGAGAAAAAACAGGACATCGTAGCTCGCGACGCGGGCCTTGCCCTGGATCACGATCCGCCACAGCGCCGGCAGCACGAACAGCAGAATGGCAATCCGATGGGGCGGTAGGCGTAGCGACCCCACGAACACTGATAGCTCGGTCGGGCAGATCAGGCCGATGATCAGGATGAGGACCGGCAGCGGCGTGCGCGTGAGGATCGAGAGCATGGGGGCGTTTGCCGAGCGGACGTGACCGTCACGCCTCCTGGCCAGCGACCCGGACGAGATACTCGCCATAGCCACTCTTCAGTAGCGGCCCGGCCAGCGCGAGCAATTGCTCCTTGCCGATGAAGCCCATGCGATAGGCGATCTCCTCGGGGCAACCGATCTTCATGCCCTGCCGCTCCTCGATCGTCTGCACGAACTGGGACGCCTGCAGGAGAGACGCGAAAGTGCCGGTGTCGAGCCAGGCGAAACCGCGCCCCAACAGCTCGACGTTGAGGGCGCCGGCCTTCAGATACAGCTCGTTCAACGTCGTGATCTCGAGCTCGCCGCGTGCCGAAGGCTGCACCTGGCGCGCGAGATCGCAGACCTTGTCGTCATAGAAATAGAGGCCGGTGACCGCGTAGCTCGACTTCGGCTGTGTGGGCTTCTCCTCGATCGAGGTGGCCTCGCCCTGCTCATTGAAGCCGACGACGCCATAGCGTTCCGGGTCGCGCACCCAGTAGCCGAACACGGTTGCGCCCGTCTCGCGCGCCGCCGCGCGCTGCACGAACTCGGTCAAGCCGTGACCGAAATAGATGTTGTCCCCCAGCACGAGCGCGGCAGGGCCGCCAGCCAGGAACTCGCGCCCGATCAGGAAAGCCTGGGCGAGGCCTTCGGGGCGAGGCTGCACGGCGTAGTCGAGCTTCAGGCCCCATTGCGAGCCGTCGCCGAGCAGATTGCGGAAGGCGGAGCTGTCCTCGGGCGTGGTGATGATGAGGATCTCGTCGATGCCCGCGAGCATCAGCACCGACAGCGGATAGTAGATCATCGGCTTGTCGTAGACGGCCATCAGCTGCTTCGATACCGCGCGCGTGATCGGATAGAGGCGCGAGCCCGAGCCGCCGGCAAGGATGATGCCTTTGCGCTTCGGTTTCGGTTGGGACGTCATGTCGCTTCTCCTCGACCCCGCCAGGGTCCGCCTCAATAGGCGTTCTGGTGAGCCATACCGTGCATAGGCGTCAACGCCAGAATGCGCAGATCGAGCCAGAGCGACCAGTTGTCGATGTAGTAGAGATCGTGCTCGACGCGAGCCTGCATCTCCTGCGGCGTGCGGGTCTCGCCGCGGAAGCCGTTCACCTGCGCCCAGCCGGTAATGCCCGGCTTTACCTGATGGCGGTTGGCATAGCGCTCGAGCATCTCGCCATAATACTCGTTGTGGACCAGGGCATGCGGCCTCGGCCCGACGAGGCTCATGTCGCCCTTCAACACATTGATGAGCTGGGGCAGCTCGTCGAGGCTGGTGCGCCGGATGAAGCGACCGATCCGCGTCACGCGAGCATCGCCGCGGGTCGCCTGGCGGACGGCCGCTCCGCTCTCGGCGACCGTCATGCTGCGGAACTTCAAGACGTCGAACTCGCGATGATTGAGACCGTGGCGCTGCTGCCGGAAGAAGACGGCTCCGGGGCTGTCGAGCCTGATGGCGACTGCAACCGCAAGCATGAGCGGGCTGGCAACGACGAGTGCGATTGTTGCAATCCCCAGATCGACGATGCGTTTCAGCACCGGCGCCCAGTCCTTCAGCGGCTTGGACTTCACGTCGAGCAGACCGAGCGGTCCGATGTTGGAGACCCGATGGCGGCTCGGCAGCGCATCGACGAGATCGGAGGAGATGTGGGTGCAGATCCGGATCCTGACGGGCAGCTGCTCGAGCTTGCGGACGATGTCGCTGATGCGCCGCTCGGCCGATTGCGGCAGTGCGATCACGATCTCGTCGATGCTGCCGGCGCGACCCGCCTCGATCAGATCGCGTAAGCTGCCGGCAACGGGCAGCTCGCGGGATTCCATGCGCTGTTGGTCCTGCCGGTCATCGTAGATGCCGACGAGGCGAAGCCCGCCGGGATCGCTGCGGACGTGCTCGTAGAGCTTCAACGCGATGCGCCCGGTGCCGTAGACGGCGAGCGAGGTATCGAACAGACCACGATCGGCGCCATGGGCGAGGATCGAGCGGGCAATGAACCGCACGATTGCAACGAGGCCGATCGACGCCCCGACGGCGATTGGCAACCAGCTTGCCGGGAACTGCGAGCCCAGACCGAGGGTGAGCGCGACCGAGAACACACAGGAGAATGCACTGAAAAGCACAAGCCCTATGCGGCCCGGACCCGCTGGCAGCACCGTGATCCGGTCGGACCGATAGTCCCCGAGCTGCAACAGAATGAAGTGCGCGACGGCGGCGCTCAGCAGGCTGAGCTGAATGGCAGGCGCGAGCTGGTCGGTCGCAAGCTGGTCGAGCGTGAACTGGACCAGCGTCGCGATCGCCCCGCCACCTGCAATGGCGAGAACATCGGCAAACCCGATCAGATCGGCCGCCACCCGGCGCGACCAGCGTGTCCCCACATGGCTTACGCCTTGCGGCCCGTCGCCGTCGGAAGCGCCTGCTTTTCCACCATCCATCGGAACTTCGAGACCCATTGGCCACCCTTGCACACGAGGCCTGGCACGCGGGATCCCCGATCCAGCGCGCACCGCTATGGCAGACACGATGTCCTGTCAGGCTGAACAGGCCGTTAATCGGGGGATCACACAAGCAAGCTTTCTGGGTCGATCCAGCAGGATTTTGCCCCTGGGCTCACGAAGCGGCGGGTTGGACGGGATGCTCCGTCAACAGGCGATCGGTTGCCTGAAGAAAGCTGTGTCCAGACCGAGCAAAACCATGCTAGCTTGCCGTCACTGCTCTTTCGTATTGCGTAGCAGGAGCGGAGTAGCCATGAGCTTGTTCGATGTCATCGCAGCGACCCAGCACGGCGCTTGCTTCGACAATCTGGCCCGTCGGGTCCAGTTGTCCGAAGGCGAGACTGCCCGTGCCGTAGGTGCATTGCTGCCGGTGCTGCTACCAGCGTTCGAAGGCTGGATCAGCGATCGTGCCGGTATGGTCGAGTTCCTGCGGGCACTCGCACGCGACGGATATGGCGAGGCGCGCACCAAGGCCTCGCTGTTCAGCGACAACGGTTTCCGGGATCGCGGCATCTTACTGCTGCGACGGTGGCGCGACGCCGGCCGGCTCGACAGCGTGCGGCTTGCGGAGGCTGCCGCCGAAGCGGGCCTCGAGCCCGACGTCGCCGCGCAGCTGCTGCCCTGGGTTGCGGTGCTATTGATGTCGGCGCTGCATCTGAAGGCGCATCGGCCGCTCGGCTGGCTGGTCAGCGATCTGGAAGGCGCGCAATCCGCCGCCAGTCCTTTCGAGGTTCTGGCTGACCGGCTGCAGGGAGTGGAGCCCTCGAAGCAGCGGCCGACCGTTCGGCGGATGCTCGGATCGCTGTTGGCGCTGACGGGCGATACCAATTCGGCAATGCGGACGACCTGACCAATCGCGGCCAGTCACGAGCTAGTGTTCCCTCCCATTCATTCGATTCCGGCGAAGCTGGATCAATGAATGGAAAGACGGAACACAAACAAAGAGCTGGCTGGTGGGCTGGCCATTCATTTAGGGTACTGAATGAATGAGTTAGAACACTAGCTGCCCGAGGGGCCGGCGCGGCCCCTCGGTGATCTATTGCAGGGATCGCAGCCTCAGCGCGCGATTGGGGTTTCGCTCGAGCGCCGCCGGTTGTTGAGCTCGATCGAGGGGTCGACACTCCAGGACTGCATCATCGCCCACTCGACGTCGACACGAGTGAGGCCAATGTCCTTCAGCTGTCGCTCGTCGAACGTCAGCAGCTCCCGCATCGATTGACGGTTGCGCCAGGCGACAATGCGACGACCGATGCCCTCGACAATGCGACCGGCAATGGTGCCCTCGGCTGCGAGGCCGGAGCCGGCCTGCGGGTTCCCAGACTGGGCGATAGTTGGAACGGTGCTCTTCATGATCATTCTCCATGTTTTTCGGACCGTCAACGCTCCGCGGCCGGAGTTTCCGGCAGCCGGTCGTTGCGGCCTCTACGTTCCTTGCTTTCCTCCCTTGGGGAGGCGGGACCGTCGTTTGCTCGCGATCCTTGGCTTCCGACAGAGCGGAAGCACCTCGAACAGCCGCCGATCGAGGATCAGCAACTCATGCTGCACCATGCCAGAACAACGCGACCGATTTGCGGCATCGCAACATGAATTGTCGGGGCTTTATGCCGCAGTGCAACATGAGTGAAACGCGGCTGCCCGGCACGATCAGATCGCGAGGGTCGAAAAGGCCTTGCGGACATCGCCTTTCCAGGCGCCGTGATAGGCCTCGAGCAAGCGTTCGGCATCGGTGCGGCCCGATTGCGCGATCTCCTCGAGGCCGGCCAGGTGCCGGGTTTCGTCGCGGCCCTCAGCATCGCGCTTCGACCTGCGCTTCAGGCCCGCGCGCGCGATCGCCACGGCCTCGCGTGCGATCTCGCCGACCGTGAGCTTGCGAAACGGGGTCGCGAGTGCTCTCCGGGGCACGGCGTCACGCATGGATTGGCGCTCGCCAGCGGTCCAGCCCTCGACGAGATCGGCAGCGGCATCGAGCGCGCTCTGATCATAGAGCAAGCCCGTCCAGAACGCCGGCACCTCGAGCAGGCGCCGCAATCCGCCCGCATCCGCGCCACGCATTTCGAGGAAACGCTTCATGCGCACTTCGGGAAAGGCGGTCGAGACATGGTCCGCCCAGTCGCCCATGTCGGGCCGCTCGCCCGGCAGCGCGGCGAGCTTGCCCTCGAGGAAATCACGGAAGGACTGGCCGGACGCGTCGATATAGCGGCCGTCGCGGAAGACGAAATACATGGGCACGTCGAGCACGTAGTCGCAGTAGCGCTCGAAACCAAATCCCTGCTCGAACACGAAGGGCAGCATGCCGGTACGGTGAGGGTCGGTATCGCGCCAGATCTCGCTGCGAAAGGTGAGGAAGCCGTTGGGCTCGCCTTCGGTGAAGGGCGAGTTGGCGCACAACGCCGCGACCACCGGCTGCAGTGCAAGCGAGACGCGAAACTTCTTCACCATGTCGGCCTCGCTACCGAAGTCGAGGTTCACCTGGACCGTCGAGGAGCGGTACATCATGTCGAGACCGAGTCCACCGACCCTGGGCATATGGGCGGTCATGATGGCATAACGCCCCTTGGGCATACCGGGCGTCTCGGCACGGCTCCAGAGTGGGGAGAAGCCGATCGGCAGAAAGCCGATGCCGAGGCTGTCGCCAACGGCACGCGTCTGATCGAAATGGCTGATGAGCTCATACTCGGTCTCGTGAACCGTTTTCAGCGTTGCCCCTGAAAGCTCGAACTGCCCGCCCGGCTCCAGCGAGATCGAGCCGCCGCCCTTGGCATCGGGGATCTGCAGCGCGATGATGTTCTCGCCCTCGATCACCGGCACGAAGCCCTCGCGCGCGATCAAGCCTTCGAGAATCGCTCTGATACCGCGCGGGCCGCCGTAGGGCACCGGCGTCAGATCGGACCGGTTGAATGGGAATTTCTCGTGCTCGGTCCCGATCACCCATTGGCTCGCGGGTTTGCAGCCCTGCTCGAAGTATTCGATCAGCTCGCGGCGCGACGAGATGGGCGGGCTCTTGGGTCCGTCCTGGCGGGTCGACATTCAGGCACTCCTCGGGAGCAGGCGAACCCGGCAGCGCTACGGATGGTCACTGTCAGGGCCTCGCGCAAAACGTGCTCGGCGCAGTTATGACGAGGGCCGGCGTGCGACACAAGCGGCCGTTTGCTGGGGGGGATTTCAAGCGGTGGTGAGTTGGCAGCCATTCCGCCAACTCAGGCATGGGCGGGGGAAGGCGAGAGGCCGAGCTGGCGGCGCGCCTGATCGCGCAGGAGGTCGATCGGCTTCAGGCCGGCGTCCGTTTCGAAATGCCAGAACGTCCAGCCATTGCAGGCCGAGCGGCCCTGCACTTGCGCCCCGAGCTTGTGGATCGAGCCTTCCGCACCGTTGCAGGCCAGCGTGCCGTCGATCCGGATCTCGGCGCGGATGCTGGCGGAAGGGTCGAACAGCGGCCCGCCCGGCTCGACGAGACCCATTTCCACGATGGTGCCGAAGGCGACCCGTGGCTCGCTCCGCTTGCTGCGGGCGATCTCGAGGGCGCAGGGCGGCAGCGGCACCACACGGGCAATCCTTTCCCCGGCCGCCCGCGCGTAGTCGGGATCACGCTCGATGCCGATGAAACGCCGCCCGAGGCGCCGGGCGACGGCGCCGGTGGTGCCGGTGCCGAAAAACGGATCGAGCACGACGTCGCCGGGTCGGGTCGAGGCGATCAGCGCGCGAGCGACCAGCGCCTCGGGCTTCTGCGTCGGGTGGGCCTTGCGGCCGCCCTCGTCCTTCAGGCGCTCCGGCCCCGAGCAGATCGGGATCAGCCAATCCGAGCGCATCTGCAGGTCATCGTTCAGCGCCTTCATCGCCTCGTAGTTGAACGTATAGCGCGAGCGCCGATCACGTGACGCCCAGATCATCGTCTCGTGCGCATTGGTGAAGCGCCGCCCGCGGAAATTGGGCATGGGGTTGACCTTGCGCCAGACCACGTCGTTGAGAATCCAGAAGCCCAGATCCTGCAACGCCGTGCCGAGGCGGAAGATATTGTGGTAGGAGCCGATCAGCCAGAGCGCCGCGTCGGGTTTCATCACGCGCCGGCATTGCCCGAGCCAATCGCGGGTGAAGCGGTCGTAGGTGGCGAAATCGGTGAAGCGGTCCCAGTCGTCGTCGACGCCATCGACACGGGTGTTGTTGGGCCGGAGCAGCTCCCGCTCGAGTTGCAGATTGTAGGGGGGATCGGCAAACACCAGGTCGACGCTTCGCTCCGGCAGCCGAGCCAGCTCGGTGATGCAATCACCCACGATAATGGGGTTTGCGGCCGGAACAGCCGGCGGAAGGCGGTGCTGACGCATGATACGCAACTCGTGGGACTGAACCAGGACCGACAAGCCTTACCGTCCGGACACTACAACCGCAACCCCAACCGCTCGAGCCGGTCAGCGCTTGCCGATGCGGGCGAGGCGGAGCTCGCGCTCGTAGACGGTTTCCCCGCTCGGTACGCGGATGTCGCGCACGAGCTCGAGCATGCGCCGGTCCGGGCGCGGCGTCAGCAGGCTGACGACGAGGGCCGTCACCGTGGCGAGCGGCACGGCGATGACGGTTGCAAACGCGCCGCTCCGCTCGAACACGGCCGGCAACGCGCCCGCGAGCGTCAGCAGGAGGAGGAACAGCGCCGTCCCGAACCCGACCAGCAGGCCCGCCATCGCACCCCACTGGTTGATCCGCTTCCACCACACGCACATGACGAGCGGGGCGAAGGCCGCGGCGGCCGCGAGCGCGAGCGCCCAGGTGAAGAGGGCCAAGGGATCCGCACTGACCGACGCGGCGAGCCACGTACCGAGCAGGGCTGCTCCCACCGCCGCGCCGCGTCCGGCGGCAAGCCGCAGCGCGGGCTGGGAGCCGATCTCGCTCCAGGCAAAGACGATGTCCTCGACCCACAGTGCGGCGAGCGCCTGGGTCTGGGCAGTGGCGGCGGCAAGCACGGCGGCAATCGCGCCGGCCAGCGCGACCATCACCAGCACCGGCGGCAGGCCCGACGCCATCGGCAACAGCAGCAGCACGCCGTCGCGCTGGAAGCGCAACTGGTCGAGCGCAATCACGCCGCCTTGGGTCTCGAAGCTGGCCAGTCCGATCCTCGCCGCCTCGCCGAGCCAGGCCGGGATCTGGTCTGCCGTCAGTCCGGCCAGTCCGGACAGAATCTCGTACCGCGCGAACAGAGCCAGCGCCGGCAGGGTCAGCAGCACGCCGGCTGTCAGCACCACCGTCCAGCCCATGGCGCGACGAACCTCGAACACGCTGCGGCAGGCCGATGCGCGGGTGCCCAGTGCGGGCAACGACACGACGCCGAGCGCGACCGTCAGCATCAGCGCGGCAAAGCCATAGGAGCCGGTGGCACCGAACGGCTGCATGAAGGGCTTCAGCAGCAGCTCGGGATCGCCGCCCGGCTGGCTGATCGCCAACTTCGACACGATCCGGGCGGTGATGCCGGCGCTCGCTTCCAGCCGGGCCACATCGTCGGCCAACGTGCCATAGGTGATCTGCGGCAAGGGCAAGTTGGTCAGCAGAAGCGCGAGAATGACCGCGGGCGTGATCAGCGCCAACAACGCGATCAGGGCCTGAGCGGCACCCGCCCAGGTGAGACTGCGCACGCCGCCCAGACCGGCCACCGTCGCAACCACGACGCCGCCGAGGCCAACCACCAGCAGCTCGGAGACACCGAGCGCGCGACTCGTCAGCGCCATCCCGATCTTCAGCTCGGCGATCAGGATGAAAAGCGCGGGCACGGTCATCGCCACGCCGAGCATGGCACGAAGCGGACGGCTGTCGAAGCGGCGGCCCAGATAGCTCGCAAGGGTGTAGGAGCCGTCCTTGCGGACGTAGGGTGCGACCAGAATCGAAGTGGCCAGCAAACCCAGCATCAGCCCGATCGAGAACGGCAGCGCATCGAAACCGAGGAAAAAGAATGCGCCGGTCAAGGCGACGGTGCCGACGCCGCCGAGCGTTGCGACCGTCGCCGCAAGGCCCTGATAAATGGCCGGGATCGAGCGCCCGGCGACGAAGAAATCCTCCGGGACATGGGCGCGCGCCATGAAGCCGATCAGCAGATAGACGGCGACCGGAGCGAGCGCGAGCGATAGCAGCGTCGAGCTGCCGCCTTCGCCGAGCTCGCCGAGCACCAGCAGCAGCAACGCCAGCCCAACGAAGGCGCTGGCGAAGATGCCGAGATAGATTGCCGTATTGGCTGCGGGCAATTGAACGCGTTGCTCGAGTGCCATGGCGGCTCCTCAGATCGAACTCGGACTCAGTGGTCCTCGTGGGCGCCGTGCCAGTGGTCGATCTCGTTCTGGCGCAGGATGAAGCGTGCGACGGCCGCCACCGCCACCAGGATCACGGCGTGGGCGGCAAGGGCGAAGCCGACGGGAAAGCCGATGATGGTCGGCCCCGCGAGCTCGTCGCTCCAGAACGGCAGCACCAGCATCAGGATCCCCGGCAAGATCAACGTGCCGAACGCCAGCATCTTGGTTTCGCGCCAGTAGGGCTTGCGCCGCTTCTTCTCGATCACGTCTGCCTCCGCGATGACGTCCACCTAGTGTTCCGACTCATTCATCCGGTAACCCAAATGAATGGCCAGCCCACTAGCCAGCTCCTCGTTTGTGCTCCGTCTTTCCATTCATTGATCCAGCTTCGCGGGAATCGAATGAAAGGGAGGGAACACCAGGGCGTCCCCACTGTCGGGAGCACCATGGTGGAGCGAATGTGGTCCGGCTGCGGCAGCGAGGCAAGCAGGGCATTGCCGCTCTCCCGCCTCCAGCCAGGGTCGCGGCACCAATGCCACGGTTCAGAATGATCGACCCTGCGGCTTCGATCGTTCCGCGAGTTGGCATTGAGCTTCGTCGCCGTCCGGAGAGTGTTGGCGTTCATCATCGTCGACGATCAGCCTTTGTTCCGCGGCGCCTTGCGGCAGGCGCTCCTCGCCGGCTTCCAAACGATCGAGGTTGGCGAAGCCGGCTCCATGGAGGAGTTGGCAGTCGAGCTCGAGCGGGGTCACGAAGTCGATCTGGTGCTGCTCGATCTGGCCATGCCGGGCGTGCGCGGGTTTTCGGGCCTCCTCTATTTGCGTGCCCAATATCCGGACTCACCTGTCGTCATCGTCTGGGCGACGGAGGACGACAAGACCATCGGCCGTTGCATCGGCCTCGGCGCATCCGGATACATCCCGAAGTCGCTGCGCGTCGAGCAGATCCGGCAAGCGGTCGCCGAGATCATCCGTGGCGAGGTCTGGACCCCTCCTGACTTCCGGCCCGGCGAGCCGGGCGCAGGCTGCCAGCGGATGCAAATGTCGGATTTGGACCACTAGGGTCGCCATCCGAGAAAGCTCGCGATCAGTTGCAAGCCGAGCCGCTGGCTCTTCTCGGGATGGAACTGGGTGCCGGCGATGTTGTCGCGTGCGATCATCGCCGTCACCGGTCCGCCATAGTCGGTGGTGGCGACGATGGTTGCCGGATCGGCCGCCACCAGATGATAGGAATGGACGAAATACGCGTCGAGCCCATCGGCGCCGGTCGGGATGCCAGCCAGCAGCGCATGCGGATGCCGCACGTCGAGGGAGTTCCAGCCCATGTGCGGGACTTTCAGCGCAGGATCGGCCGGCGCGATCCGACGCACCTCGCCCGCAATCCAGCCGAGGCCCGCCGTCTCGACATGCTCGAGGCCGCGGCTCGCCAGCAGCTGCATGCCGACGCAGATGCCCAGGAACGGCCGGCCCGCCTCCAGCACGCAGCGCTCGATCGCCGCCCTCAGCCCTTCGACCCGCTCGAGCCCGGCGCGACAGTCGGCGAAGGCGCCGACCCCCGGCAGCACGATCCGGTCCGCCGCCGCAACCACGCTGTCGTCCGCGGTCACGACGATGCGGGCGTCGATCCCAGCCTCGCGCGCCGCCCGCTCGCAGGCTTTGGCCGCGGAATGCAGGTTGCCCGAGCCATAGTCGATGATCGCGACGGTCTGCATGGCGCTACGCCGTGGCAACACTGGCCCGAGGGGCGGCGGCGAGAAGGTCGGACATGACCTGCAATTCGCATGCCCGCAGCGAATCACCCGAGACGGTGCCCCGCTCGGCAAATCCGGCCCTGGCGAAAGCAGACCGCCGCAGATCATTGGCGAGAAACCCAAGGCCGATGCCGACCATGAGTGGCCAGACCCCAACTGCATCCTCGTTGGCGCCGAAAAGCCAGAGCAGGCCATAACCGGCGGCCAGCACGCCGACAAAACCGGCGGCTTCGAGCCAAAGCCGGTTCCAGACGAGCCAGAGCGGGCCCAATATCGCAGCCAGCACCGAGTAGCCCTCCCGCACGAGCTCGAAAGTCTCGGCCCGCGAGGCGACGCTCGTCCACGGGACGGTCGGTGGCTCGTGCAAGGTGTAGGCTCTCATCAACGGCCTCCTGCCGACGCGACTTGCGCGCCAATGCGCCTTTACACGCTGAGCGTGCCCTTGGTCGAAGGCACCCGCTTGCCCTGGCGCGGATCAATGGTGATCGCCTCGCGCAGCGCGCGCGCGAGCCCCTTGTAGCAGGTCTCGGCGATGTGATGGCAGTTCTCGCCGTAAAGGCTCTCGACGTGCAGCGTGATGCCGGCATTCATGGCAAATGCCTGGAACCACTCGCGGAAAAGCTCGGTATCCATCTCCCCGATCTTGGGGCGCGCGAACGCGACCTGCCAGACCAGGTAGGGACGCCCCGAGACGTCGATCGCGACCCGGGTCATCGCCTCGTCCATGGGAAGGAAAGCCGAGGCATAGCGCGCGATACCGGCGCGGTCGCCGAGAGCCTTGGCCAGCGCCTGCCCGAGCGCGATGCCGCAATCCTCGGTCGTATGGTGCTGGTCGATGTGCAGATCGCCCTTCGCCTTCAGCGTGATGTCGATCAGCGAATGGCGAGCGAGCTGCTCCAGCATGTGATCGAGGAAGCCGACGCCGGTCGCCACATCATAGGCCCCCGTGCCGTCGAGATCGACGGTGACGGCGATGTCGGTTTCCTTGGTCTTGCGGGTGATGCTGGCGCGTCGGCTGGTCACGGGGAGCGTCCGGTGCACGGGGAATGAGGGTCGGGGGAGTGCATAGCAGGCGACGCCGCGCGCCGCCAGCGGGCAGGAAGGGTAGGCAAGCATGCTGGTGAAGACACTTCAGCCGACATTCCCCATATGAACGCCGACCGCGATGCGTCGGATCTGGAAGCCGCCATCCGGCGCGAGGCCGGCGGTCCGGTCGAGGTCGCGCTCGATGTCGTGGGTGGGACCATGTTCATGCCGCTCATCGACGCGTTGCGCCAGGGTGGCCGCTACTCGACCTC
>JANPDA010000006.1:0-1962 GCA_031431235.1 Hyphomicrobiaceae bacterium | reverse complement strand
TCATGGCAACCGAGGCACCGGGCGCACGTTCACGCGGCGGGCGCGCGGCAAGGCGAGGCGAGCGCAAAGGCGCTTCGGCGATCAACCAGACGCCCTGGCGGATTCCGGTCAACACCGACCGGCCGACCGAGCCGCTTTCGGCCGAAGGTGTCGAGCTCGTGCATGACGGCGCCATGCGGGTGCTGGAGGAAATCGGCATCGATTTCCTGCATCAGGACGCCAAGAGGATCCTGAAGGAGGCCGGCTGCGACGTCGATCCCAACTCCAATCGCGTGCGCATGGACCGCGCCTTCGTGATGGAGCAGGTGCGCAAGGCGCCGCCCGAGTTCACCATCACCCCGCGCAACCAGGAGCGTGTCGTCGGTATCGGCGGCCGCAACATGGTGTTCGTCAACGTCTCCTCGCCGCCGAATTCCTCGAACCTCGATCGCGGACGGCGCCCCGGCACGCGCTCCGACTATCAGGATCTGATCAAGCTGACGCAGTATTTCAACTGCATCCATCTGGCGGGCGGCTATCCGGTCGAGCCGGTCGACGTGCACGCGTCCGTCCGCCATCTCGACTGCCTCTACGACAAGCTGACGCTGACAGACAAGGTCTGCCATGCCTACTCGCTGGGGGTCGAGCGGGTCGAGGATGTGATGGAGATGGTTCGCATCGCCGGCGGCCTGACGCACGAGGAGTTCGCCGCCAAGCCGCGCATGTACACCAACATCAACTCGTCCTCTCCACTCAAGCACGACTGGCCGATGCTCGACGGCGCCATGCGGCTCGCCCGCAAGGGCCAGCCGACCATCGTGACGCCGTTCACGCTGTCGGGCGCGATGGCGCCGGTGACGCTCGCTGGTGCGATCGTGCAGCAGACGGCGGAAGCGCTCGCCTGCATCGCGTTGCTGCAATTGATCCGGCCAGGCCTGCCGGTGGTCTATGGCTCGTTCACCTCGAATGTCGACATGAAGTCGGGCGCACCCGCATTCGGCACGCCGGAGTACATGCGCGCGACCCAGATGTCCGGGCAGATGGCGCGCTTCTACAACTTGCCGCTGCGGGCATCCAACGCCTGTGCCGCCAACGCACCTGATGCGCAGGCGTCCTGGGAGAGCATCTTCTCGCTCTGGGCCTGTGTCTCGGCGCGCACCAATATCGTCTATCACGCGGCCGGCTGGCTCGAGGGCGGGCTATGCGCCTCCTACGAGAAGTTCGTGATGGACTGCGAGACGCTGCAGCAGGTGATGCACTACATGGAGCCGATCGGCGTCACCGAGGGGGACCTGGCCGTCGATGCCATCCGCCAGGTCGGCCCGACCGGCAATTTCTTCGATAGCGACCACACCCGCGCCCGCTACACGACGGCGTTCTACTCCCCCTTCATCTCCGACTGGCGCAACTTCAAGGCCTGGGAGGAGGCAGGTGCCGAGCAGACGCCGCAACGCGCCAACAAAATCTGGAAACAGATCATCGCCGAGTTCGAGCCCCCGCCGATGGACCCCGCCATCAAGGAGGAGCTGGCAGCCTTCGTCGACCGCCGCAAGCGCGAGGGCGGCGCGCCGACGGATTATTGATGATCGCCGGGCCGCGGGGCCGGGCGAGCACCCGCAGCATGGCCTGAAACGCCCTCGCCGGCATCGACAGGCAATTGCACGAAGACGAGTGCGGAGGCGGCGGAGACCGCCGCGATTGTCACGAAGGCGGCTGCGAAATCAACCGTGGCGAGGACGTCGCTGCCGCGCGCCGCCTGGGACGCCTCGAGGGCCAGCGCCGCGACCGCAACGCCGAGCGACAGGGCCACCTGTTGCGCCACCGCCGAGAACGAGGTGGCGAGGCTGAGCCCGCCCTGATCGATGTCGGCAATGGCGAGCGCATTCAGGCTGGTGAACTGCAGCGACCGGAAGAACCCGCCGGTCAGCAGCACCAGCATGATCACCAGATGCGGGGTCGCCGCCGTGAACAGCGCGGTCGCGC
>JANPDA010000005.1:0-1731 GCA_031431235.1 Hyphomicrobiaceae bacterium | reverse complement strand
CGGCGGCGCATGCGTACCTCCAATCCGATCGAGCGATCCATCCAACAGGAGCTGAAACGCCGTACACAGAAAATACGCGTCTTCCCGAATGAGGCCTCGCTCGAGCGCCTCGCAACCGCTATTCTCGTCGAGATCGATGAGACCTGGACCGCCTCCCTGCAACCCTATGTCAACTGGAATAACGTCGATGCAGATTAAATCCACAGCCTAAAGTCCAGACATGGGAGCCTCTTGCAAAACTCCAGCGGCCGGATGAGCTGACGGCTTCCCGAGACCCCCGGTGAGAGGCCTTGCTGATGCATGTCATGGCAAGAAGCTATCAGCACTGCAATTCGGACGGACCTGTACCGTTGGCTCCCTTCAATCACGCTCGGCGCAGCCTGTGGCGGCTCACGTGACGAGCCGCATGATCTGCTCCACTGTCACCACCACGATGCCGAACATGAGATGGCAGAAGACCTTGGGGGCCCCGCGCACGCGCACGCATGTGCCGCCGCAATTGTCCTTCAGGTTGCCGTTGACGCGCTCGGCCGAGCTGCGCTGGTTGTAGCGCACGTCCTCGGCCAGCTCGTAGCCGGCGCATCGCTTGGCCCGCGCTTCCGCCTCGGCTTCGGCCTTGCCGCCACGGCGCGGATTGGCATCGATGATCGGCACGTGTCCGAGGGCGCGGCTCTTGTCCCGGATTTCCGGCGCGTCGTAGGCGCTGTCCATGAGGTCGTAGAAATTGGTGACGCGTCCGGCGGTGATGGTCGCCAGGGGAAGCGCGACCTGGCTGTCGTGGACGGACGCAGAGGTCAGCAGGCAGGAGATGGGAATATCGCCATCGGCGGTGTCGATGTGCAGCTTGTAGCCGATCCAGCTGGTCGTGTGGCCTTTGGCATTGCGCTTCATGCCGACGGAGCAAGCCATTGGCAGATCGGCCAGCATCTGGGGCAGCGTCTGACCGACCTGCCGCTCCAATCGCCGCGGCTCCTTCTCGGGCACCACCTCGCCTTTTCTCGGCCGGCCGCGTTTGCGTCTTGGCGCCTTCTCCTGCGGCTTCTCGACCTTGACCGGCCTCTCGCGCGCCTCGATCGCGGTCGCATCGCGCGAGATGTGGCCGACGATATGATCCTTGAGCGTCCTTGCGATCAGCGCCTCGTGTACGCGAGCGGGCAGGCCGCAATCGGCGAACTCGGCGTAGGCACGCGAGAACGTCGCTTCGCTCGGCAGCTCGCCGATGCGTTCCCAGCCGCACAACCGGCGCAGCGTCGTGTCGACGGCCAGCCGCTCGATCAGCATGCGGGTTGTCGCCAGGTTCAGCACCGCTTTGGCGATGAACGCCCGGGCCAGCGCATGACGATCCTCGAGCGGGCGCCCGGGCACACCGTCATGCATCTGAACAAAAGCTTCGACGCGCACCATTTCGAGCACGGTGACGAGCCGCTTGTGGTTGTCCGTGAGCGGCCCGAGCTCGGCCTGCAGCCACGGGAAAAGATTGTCTTGAATGTGGCTCCAGGTGCCTGTTATCAGCGCGTGTAGAGGCATGTCCCGTCCGATTCGCTTGGTGGCTCGTGGTAGAAACACCATGCCCGACTCGGAAGCGGATGCCTCGCATCATCCCTCCCCAGGACGAGAAATCCGGCGCGCTGCGGCTATTTTGCAAGTGGCTCGTGAGTTGTGAATTGTGAGTAGGGCTTCCCTCGACACCACTCACCACTCACAACTCACCCATTTTAACGATCCATTCAC
>JANPDA010000004.1:0-14539 GCA_031431235.1 Hyphomicrobiaceae bacterium | reverse complement strand
CCCCCGCCGGGCGTTATCCGGCACCCTAACGTCGTGGAGCCCGGACTTTCCTCCACCGGCTCTGTAACCGGCAGCGGCCATCCGGCCGACTGGCGGGCGGAGTTAGGGGCTTGCGGGGCGGCACGTCAAGGACGATGAGAGTTGGCGATCAGCTCCGGGCCGCCCAGGATTGCACGGCGGCAATCGCGGTCGCGAGCTGGGGCCGGAGCGCGCGGATGCGGGCGGAGGTGGCCGTCGGCTCGATGCGCGTGGTGCCGGCTCCGGACCGGGGCGGGACCGGCTGTCCGAGGCCGACATAGGCAAGCTCGGCTATGCCCAGAGCCGTCAGCTCGGCATGGTCCGTGACGATCACCGTCCGCCCGAGCACATCCGCCAGGAACTGGACGAAACCACGGTTGCGGGTCAGCCCACCGTCGATGGAGATGGCCTTGCCGGCGCCCGCCGTCAGCGCCTCGACCAGCTCGACCGCCCGCAAAGCGATGCCCTCGAGCACGGCGCGCCGCATGTCGGCCGCCGTCGTGCTCTGGCGTAGCCCCAGGAAGGCGCCGGCCGCCGCCCGGTTCCAATGGGGCGCCGCCAACCCTTCGAGCGCCGGCACGAACACGAGCCCACGCTCCAGCGCCGACGGTCCGACAGGCAACTCGAACGCTTCGATCGAGCCTGCAAGCCCGATCGAGATCGCCCACTCGACGGCAGCGGCGGCCGTGTAGTCGCCACCTTCGAGCGCGTAGACGGGCGGCTCGCTGCCGAGCTGCCAGGCAATGGTCGGCACCAGGCCGCCGGTCGCGCCGGCCGGCATGACGCCCGTGAGCGCGAGTGCGAATGTCCCGGTGCCGAAGGTGATCTTCATGTCGCCGGCGGCTCGGCAGCCATGCCCATAGAGGGCGGCCTGCTGGTCGACGGCACTCGCCGTCACCGGGATGCGCCGCCCGCCCCGCTCGAGGACCGCGATCGGGCCCGCTGTCGGCACGATCGCGGGCAGCAGCTCCAGGGGAACCCCGAAGATCCCGGCCAGCTCGGCGCTCCACCCCGCGTCGCGGATCGCCAGCAGCGAGGTGCGCGAGGCGGTGGTTGGATCGGTGACATAGGCACCCGTCAGGCGCTCCAGGAAGAAAGCGTCCGAGGTGGCGAGACCGAGCCGCCCGGCCGCCGCCAGCGCGCGACCCTCGGGCACCTGGTCGAGCAGCCAGGCGAGCTTGGAGGCCGAGAAATAGGCATCGAGCGGCAGCCCGCTCAACTCGGTCACGCGGGCTCGCTCCCTCGGCCCGATCCGATCGAGCCGGCCTTGCGTGCGCTGGTCCTGCCAGACGATCGCGCGATGCAGCGGCTGCCCGGTCTGGCGATCCCAGGCGACGACCGTCTCGCCCTGGTTGGCGAGGCCGATCGCCTCGATCGCGGGGCATTGCGCCAGAGCTTCCGCGATCAGCGCCTCGATGCCGGCGAGGATCACTGCCGCATCGTGCTCGACCAGACCGTCGCCCGGAAGGTGCTGCTGGTGCCGTCGATGGCCGGCGCTTTCGAAGCGGCCGTCGGGATGCAACAGGAAGGCCTTGGTGCTGGTCGTACCCTGGTCGATGGCAAGCACGGTCATGGCGCCGGGACTCCTCTGGAGTGCGCACGTCGGAGGTCGTCGACGATCCGCCGGGCCGCCGCACGCCCCTCCAGCGCGCAGCGCCCGGACGAGCGTACGCCGAAGCGGACATTGCCTGCTGCAAACAGCGCGGCATCGCTGGTGCGCAAGTCGCGATCGACGACCGGACCGCCCGTCGCCGGATCGACGCCCGCGGGATGGAGCCGCATCAAGCTCGCTTCCGGCACCCAGCCGCCCGAGAAGATCACGCCGTCGCAGGCGATCCGTTGCCTGAGGCCCTGACGGATCACGGTGACGGCCTCCACGCGATCCCCGCCCTCGATCTGCTCGATCACCACTCCCTTCAGCACCGGCACCCCGAGCACGAGGCGGGCGAACGGCCCCGCCAGAGAGGGCGCGTCGAGCCGCTCGCCTTCGCCGAGAATCGCGACGGGCTTTGCCCCGGCGTGGCGCAAGGTCAGGATTGCCGAGAAGGAAACGAGCTCCGTGCCCACAACCACTGGTCGCCGGCAGGGCAGCCGGCCATGCAGGTAGATGAAGCGCTGCAGCGCTCCTGTCGTCAGCACGCCGAACGGTCGCCCGCCCGAGACGAAGCGAGCGGCGCGCGGCATCTCGCGGATGCCGGTCGCGAGCAGGATCCGTGCCGCCTCGATCCAGCGTTCGCCACCGGGCGTGCTGACGGTCAAGCGACCGCCCGGCTCGATCGCAGTTACGGCATGGCCGAGACGGACGTCGAGGCCGCGCGCATGTTGCCGAAGGGCGGCGGCATAGGTCGGTCCGGTCCATAGCCGCGCCAGGTCGAGCATGCCGAACCCAAGGTGCCCGCAATGGCGTACGGTGCCGCCGGCCTCGCTCTCGCGCTCGAGCACCACCAACCGACCGATACCGCGCCGAGCGGCCTCGCGCGCAGCCGAAAGCCCGGCAGGGCCCGCGCCGATGATCGCCAAATCGACCCGCTCAGGCTGCATGGCCGAGGCTCGCGACCGGAGGCGATGCGATCAGCCGGCCCTCGGCGAGCGCACAAACCTCGGCAAGGCAGTTGAATCCCTGGCATCGCCCCATCAACGCCCGGGTCCGGCGCTTCAGGCCGCCGAGATCGCCGGCCGGCAGCGGCCCAGTCAGCGCGGCCTCGATCTCATCACGCGTCACCGTCTCGCACAGGCAGACGAGATCGCCGCGGCCTGGCCGCTGGTGATCGCGCGGCAGGTGCTCGGCGAGATTTGGCACGCGCGGCCAAAGTGGTGATGGAAGAGCCGCGATCGCGCGGATGTGCTCGCCGACAAGACAGACCACGTGCTCGGCAATGCCGAGGGCCGCCGTGAGACCAGTCGAACGAATGCCGGCGACCGTGATCCAGCCATCCGCAGGCGAGCAATCGATCACATAGTCGCTGCGGTCGCTGGCCGGACGCAGTCCGGCATAGACTGCCGTGACGGGCTCAGCCGCCAATGCCGGCACCATCCGGACCCCTTCGGCGAGAAGATGCTCGAGGCTCGTCCGGTCGACGGTTGCCCGCTCGCGATCGTCCTGATCCTCGGCAGTGGGACCGATGAGCACGTTACCGTAGATCGTGGGACACAGCACGATCCCCTTCGTTCGCTCGGTGGGAACCGGCAGCACGATCGAGGGCAGAAACCGGCGGGCGGTCTTGTCGAGGACGACGAACTGGCCCTTGCGCGGCCGGATCGCAAAGCCGCCGCGCCCGGCGAGTGCCTCGACCCGATCGCTGAAATTGCCGGCGCAGGCAATGACGATGCCAGCGCTGCAGGTGCCATGCCGGGTTGTCAGATGCCAGCGACCATCGTTTCGCTCGCAGCGAGTGACCTCGGCCTGGCGCCAGATCGCCGCGCCATTGGCAAGCGCCTGATGCGCATAGGCGAGCGGCGCAGACCAGGGATCGATCACATGCTCGCCCGGCACGAGCAGGCCAGCAAGCGCGCTTCCAGCCAGATGGGGATGTCGCCGATGCAACTCCTCGCTCGCAACAGGCCGGATCTCACGAACGCCATTCTTGCGGCCCTTCTCGAGTATCCCCGGCAACGCCTCCGCCTCCGCCTGCGACCACGCGACCAGGACAGCGTCAGTCTCGAGCAGCGGCAAGCCAAGCCGCTCGCGGATGTCCAGATAGATCCGCCGGCCGCTCTGCATCAGGCGATGCTCGAGGCTGGCTGGCGGCGCGTCGAAGGCCGTGTGCAGGATGCCCGAATTGCCCTTGCTCGCGCCAGACAGGATGTCGGGTCCACGCTCGAGCAAGAGAGTGCCGAGCCCCGCGAGGGTCGCCGCCCGCAGCACCGCACAGCCGACCACGCCGCCGCCGATCACGGCCAGATCGAAATGCGGGCTCGGTTGTGGCAGATCGGAGATGGTCATGGCCTGGGTGCTCGAGGAGGGACGCCACCATCCGCGACGGCTCCTGGCCAGTCAAGCGCCTGTCCCGGTGACGTGCTTGCTACGGCGACAGGGCGGCGGAACGCTCCGGCGCAAGGCCGAGGATCGGGGCCAATCGCGCAATGATCGCAGCCGTCGTGGGAGCTGCATTGATAGCGGCAGTCCGCTGACCGGACGCGGTCTCGATGGCTTTGGGCTCCCAAAGGATCGTCAGCACGATGTAGCGCGGGGCGCTCATCGGAAAGGCCGCGAGGAAGGAGGCGATCACGCCGCCGTTACCATAGCCGCCGCGGCCGGCAATGTCGGCGGTACCGGTCTTGCCGCCGACGTCGTAGCCCTCGACCGCGGCCTTGCGGCCGGTGCCGTGCTCGACATTGGCGCGGAAGAGCGCCCGCATGGTCTCGACCGTGGCGGCGGCAAAGACGGCATTGGGCGCGGTCTGCTCGCGGCTGCGGGCAACGAACGACGGCGTAGCGACGCTGCCGTTCTCGATCAAGGCCGCTGTCGCCGCCGCGAACGCAAGCGGGGAGATTGCCACGCCATGGCCAAAGGCGAGCGTGAGCGTGCTCGATTTGGTCCATGGGTCGGGAAGCTGGGGGGCAGCACCTGGTCCTATCTCGGTTGCAAGCGCTTGATCGAGGTGCAGCGCGGCAAGGGCCTGTCGCCATCCCTCCTCGCCGAACAGCTCGCCCATGCGCGCGGCACCGATGTTCGATGATTTCGTGAACACCTCCTCGGCGGTCAACTCGCGATGCTCGCCGTGCGGGTCGTCGATCTCGTCGTTGCCAATGATGATCGGCTCGCGAGCATCGAACAGCCTGCCGGGACTGGCGATCCCTTTCTCGGTGGCGACCGCCAATGTCACGGCCTTGAAAACCGAACCGAGCTCGTAGCTGCCCGCGGCCATGCGATCGAGCCGGCCGGGATCCAGGCTCGCGGCCGCATCGCCCGCCCCATAGCCGGGGAGCGACGCCATCGCGACGACCTCGCCCGAGCGTGCGTCCAGCACAACGGCACCGGCCGCCGCAGCCTGGTAGCGCACCATCGCCGCGGCCAGCTCTGCACGCAAGGCATGCTGGGCGGCGAGATCGATAGTGAGACGGACCGGCGGCTTGGAGCTGCGCACGGGCCCTTCCACGACATCGACGCCAATCACCTCGTCGATATAGCGCTCGATGCCGCTGCGGCCCTCGTAGTCGCCATCGACGAAGCCGAGCAGGTGGCCCTCCTCTTCGCCCGAGGGGTAGGCGCGCGTCAGCTCGGCGCGAAAATCGAGGCCGGGAAGCCCGAGGTCGTGAACGCGCTTGGCTTCCGCTGGAGTCAGCTCCCGCTCGATCCAGACGAAGCGGCGGGTTCGGTCGGCGAGGCTCTTGCGCAGCGCCGCCGGATCGAGCTCTGGGATGACCGAGGTCAGGCGGTCCACGGTCTCGTCGAGGTCGCGGATGCGGGAGGGATCGGCAAACAGCGAATGCGTGATGATGTCGGTCGCGAGCAACCGGCCTTTACGGTCGAGGATGTCGGGACGGGCAACCATGCGGCCGATCGACTGAGCCTGGTCGAGGTGCGGCACGGCCGCCCCGATGACGCCGAGCAGCACGAGCTGGCCGCCAACGGCTCCGAAAGCGGCGACCAGCCCGAGCATCAGCCCGAGCGCACGCCGGCGCTCCCGCCGCGATACTTCAGGGGCGATGCGGCCTGCCAGGCGGCGGAACGGGATCGATGGGTTTGCATGCGCCATGGCGATCGGTCACGGCGCGACGGATGGAGCGGAAGACGCGACCTCTTCCCGCCAGGGAATGTCGCCGACCGCGCCGATCTGGCCCGGGGCGAGGGGAGCGAGGCCCAAATGCAGCCGCGCCAGCTTCTCGATCCGGTCAGGCCGCGTGAGCGTCGCATGCTCGGCCTGCAGCAGACCGATGTCGCTCTCGGCTGCCTCGATCTGCCGCTCCAGCCGATGCACCCGGTCGTCGATCAGGCGGGTGTCGTACTTGATCATGTAGAGCCCAACCGCCGCAGCGAGCGCGAGGCCGAGCGCAACGGCATTGCGCGAGCGTCCCATCATCCTATCCCTTTACGCGTCGGCGCCCCTGCTCGAGGCGTGGCGCATAGCCGAGGCTCGCCGCACCGCGTGGCCGCGCCCAGGCAGGTGCCGCCGTGCGGAGCGCCCATCTGAGCTTGGCGGAGCGCGAGCGCGGATTGCCGGCGACCTCTTCCTGGGATGGGACTAGCGGATGGCGGTTAACGAAGTGGAAAGTCGCGTCGCGCTTCGGACCGGCATCGCCCGGCAAGTGACGGGAGTTGGCGGGCATCGCGCCGGTACGCTCTTTCAGGAAGCTCTTCACGATCCGGTCCTCGAGGGAATGGAAAGTGACGACGACGAGGCGCCCACCCTCGACGAGCACGGTCTCGGCGGCGACGAGGGCAGCCTCGAGCTCGTCGAGCTCCTCGTTGACGCGAATGCGCAAAGCCTGGAACGAGCGAGTGGCGGGATGCTTCTCGTCGCCGCGTGCGCGACCGAGCACACGCTCGATCAATTCGGCCAGATCGCGGGTGCGCTCGAACGGGCGCTCCGAACGGCGCGCCGCGATGGCCTTGGCGATCGCCCGCGAGCGGCGCTCCTCGCCATAGACCCAGAGCACCTCGGCGAGCTCGGCTTCCTGGAGATTGTTGACCAGATCGGCGGCTGTCGGTCCAGCACTCCCCATCCGCATGTCGAGGGGACCGTCAGCCATGAAGGAGAAGCCGCGTGCAGGATCCTCGAGTTGCATCGAGGAGACGCCGATGTCGAGCACGATGCCGGCAGGCGGCGTGAAGAGCGAGGGCACTGTGTCCGTGGCGTCGGTCGAGAGGTAGACGCGTGCGACCTCGTCCAGGCGGCTGAAAGGCGCTTCGACGACGGTCAGGCGATTGGGGAGCTCTTCGCAGATGGGCCGCGCGGCTGCGATGACCGACGGGTCGCGGTCGAGCGCGAGCACACTCGCGCCCGGCGCGGCTTCCAGTATGGCCCGGGAGTAGCCTCCCGCGCCGAAGGTCGCGTCAATGTAGGTCCGGCCGTCGCGCGGATCGAGCGCCGACATGACCTCGGGGAGCATCACGGGAATGTGACGGGCTGCCCTGCCGGCAGTGCTCGTGCCCTCGCGAGACCCGCCACCCGTCATCATTCCCGTGCTCCTTCGCCGCCCGGTCCCCCGCTGGAACCACCGCGGCGCCCCGCACCGAAAAGCTGTCGATGGTCGCGGACCTTGTCGCGGGCCCGCGCCCGGAATTGCTCGAACTCTGTTGGCTCCCACATCTGAAACTTCTCACCAAGCCCGACGAAAGTGACGAGCGTGGCGATACGGGCGTGAATGCGCAAGGCTTCCGGCAGAACGATGCGGCCGTCCCCGTCGATCTTGAGAACCTGCACGTCGCCGTAGAGCGCGACAGAAAGCTCGTCCCGCTCGTCCGAATAGGGGTCGAGACCTTCGAGCAGAGCGTCGATCTTGCCCGCAAGGCGCGCGCCGCCTGCATCGAGCGCGGGATGATCGAGCGTGGGGTAGCAGTAGATGCCGCCCTGATAGGCATCGCGCTCGAGCACGGCGCGAAAATCGGCCGGGACGGAGACGCGGCCCTTGGCGTCGAGCTTGTTGGTGTAGGTCGAGACAAAGCGGTCCATCCCCTTGGTCAGCATCCCTTCCGATCGAGAACGCGCAACAGCAGGACCGGCCCCGCGGATCCAGGCAATGGACGCTGTTGCAGCACCCCATCGCCGGGCATTCATGGGATAGGATGGGTTTGCATGGGAGTCAATGGAATTCAACGGATGAGCAAGGAATCCACAGGGATGGCGCAGGCGCCGCCGCTGGTCCGGCCTGAGCACGCCCGATGTCGGGCTCCAACGCCGAAGACCGCCGCTGCCGGCGGGGTACGAGCTTCCGTCGCCCCTCGACATGCTTGCAAAATACGGCTAAGCCGTAGTATCATGCAGGATGATGAATTCGAATGGGATGACGCCAAGGCGGCCGGCAATCTCACCCGGCATGGGGTGAGCTTCGAGATCGCACGCCGTGCATTCGCTGATCCCTTCGCCATAACCCGCTACGATCTTCGCGAGGACTACGGCGAGGACAGGTCCACGATTCCTGGAATGGTCGGAGATCGCATGTTGTTTGTCGCCTACACGATGCGGGAGCATCGGATTCGGATCATCATGGCGCGCCACGCCGAACCGTTTGAGCGAAAATCGTACCATGAAGCAAACACCCAAGACTGACACCAGGATCGACTGGAGCGCCGGCGACCCCATGACGGAGGAGCAGCGCCACGCCGCCGCCATGGCCGATCCAGATTGCAAGCCGATCCGGCCCGAGGATTTGCCGCTCATGCCACGCGTGCCACAGGTCAGCGTGATCCGCCGCGCCTTGAAGCTCAGCCAGGAAGATTTTGCCGCTCACTTCCATATTCCGATCGGCACGCTCAGGGATTGGGAGCAGGGCCGCAAGGAGCCCGACGCCGCGGCCAAGGCCTATCTGCGCGTCATCGCCCGCGAGCCCGAGACGGTGCGCCGGGCCCTCGCGCCGTTGCCGCAGCCAAAGGCCTGAGGCCCGTTCCCTCAACCCGCCAACATCTTCATCGCTTCGGCATGCAGCCGCCTGTCGCCCGCCGCGGGCTCGCCGCCCCTGTCGCCCGCCGGAAAACCGCGGACAGCATACCTATTTCAAGACAACTGGGGCACTCGAGAGCCTTCAGCCACGAAAAGGGTTTACTGTCCCCAGTTTCGCTGTCGAAAGAGCGTAGCGAGTCCAAGTGTACCTGTTATGTTATAACATAACAGACCTGCAAGATGACGCCCTCTCCTGGACGGAGCACCTCATGATGCGCGCCGGTGCCGGGACCATGCCAATTCGCAGGGCTTGCACCCTGTTGGCAATCGCGGTGCGGAAAAGTGTGCGTCCGCACGCAATCGACCGGGGTGCCGGGTGCTACTCCATCCCCAGTTGATCACTTCCCGATTTCCCGGCCGCGGGCGGGCCAGGACCGTGAACGATCCGACGAAACCCTTGCTCCCGCCCAAGGGCCGGGATCGAGAGCCACATGCGGCAGCCGTCCGTGTCTCGAGTCTGGGGCCCGGTCCGG
This sequence comes from Hyphomicrobiaceae bacterium, assembly GCA_031431235.1. Lineage (GTDB taxonomy): Bacteria > Pseudomonadota > Alphaproteobacteria > Rhizobiales > Hyphomicrobiaceae > JANNSW01. The sequence goes on along the minus strand of JANPDA010000004.1, from coordinate 5,445 downwards.
CCGGTCGTGCCAGAGGCGCGCCGCCGTCGCGGCTGGCCGTCCGGGAAACGGAAAGCGAGCAATCGATCGGGATGCCGGGTGCTACTCCGCCAACATCCTCATCGCTTCGGCATGCAGCCCCCTGTCGCCCGCCGCGATGATGCGGCCGCCGCCCGCGGCGGGCTCGCCGTCCCAGGTCGTGATCACGCCGCCCGCCCGCTCGATGATCGGCACGATCGCGGCGATGTCGTAGGTTTTGAGGCCCGCCTCGATCACGAGGTCGATCTGGCCCATGGCGAGCAGGCAATAGGCGATGCAGTCGCCGCCGAATCGGGTCATGCGGGCACGCGCCTTGACGGCCTGGAACCGCTCGGTCTCGAATCCCGGCTGGAACAGGTCGGGGCTGGTGGTCGAGAAAATCGCATCGGCGAGGCGCGCGCAGGGGCGGGTGGCGAGACGCCGGTCGCCACCGGGGCCGCTGTAGCGGGATTGTTTCCGCTCGCACCAGAACCGCTCGCCGGTGAAAGGCTGGTTGACGACGCCGAGCAGCGGCACACCCTCGTGCGACAGGCCTATCAGCGTGCCCCATGTGGTCAGGCCCATCATGAAGGAGCGCGTGCCGTCGATCGGGTCGATCACCCAACCGTACTCGGCACCTTGCCCACTCGCGCCGAACTCCTCGCCGATGATCGCGTGGTCTGGGTAGCGTGTCGCCAGCGCCGAGCGAATGACCTCCTCGGCGGCGCGGTCAGCCGCTGTCACCGGGTCGAAGCCCTTGTCGCCGAGCTTGTTGTCGGCGGCGATCCCAGTGCGAAAGTGCGGTAGGATCGAAGTCGCCGACAACCGCGCCAACTCGTGGGCGAAGTCGAGCAACTCCTCGAAACGTTCTCCGGACTTTCCAGCCATCAGCTCGAGACCCTGCGTTGTATGCGCTCGAAGATCACGGTGAGGAGAATTGCGGATTTCCAGCAGTCCCCGCCGGTTGGCGACATGAAAGAGCGACAGTTGCGAGCATGCAATGTTGCCGATCAGCAACAGCATAACAGGCAAACCACGATCCAGACGACGCTATGCCTTGTCCGGCAGCGCGGATCACCCCATATCAGGGATGCGGGTCGATCGAGCTTGCTCATCGTCCGTATGCCCTCCTTGGGCGTTTCCTCCCTAGACTTGGGCCGCCGCTAACACGCCGGCCCTTTTTTTTGCCTGCAGCATCGGAGCGCTGAATCTCGCAGCGCACCATCGGTGCCAAACAGGCCCGCCAGGCTATCCACAAGCCGATGCCCATTGGTGGACAGAATGTCACTCATGCACTTCGGCGCTTGCGATTTTTGCGCCGCACCCTATAATGCTGCATTGCGGGACGGCGATGACCTCGCCGACCGCCGCCCTCCTTGGGCGTTTCCTCCCTAGACTTGGGCCGTTCGTCAACGCGAGCGGCCCCTTTTTTCGGCTTTCGTCATTCCGCGGCCGTGCGCATGACGGCTGCCGCCGGAAAGGCTGCCATCAGCGCTCCGGCCAGCCGCTCGAGATCGCGTCGCAACCGCCAGAAATTCCCAGATGGCTCGAGTTTCGTCTCGTTCATGTAGAGGGCCCGGTTGATCTCGATCTGCACCGCATGGATGCCGGTGCGTGGCTCGCCATAGTGCTCAGTGATGAAGCCGCCCGCGTAGGGCCGGTTCAGCACCACCTCATAGCCCAGATCGGTGATCTTCTCCCGGATGAACCGGGTGAGCTCGGCCGTGCAGGAGGCTCCGAACCGGTCGCCGACGACAAAATGGGGACGCGCGCCCTGGTCGCCGGCGCTGGTCGATGGCATCGAATGGCAATCGATCAGGATGGCCATGCCAAAGCGCTGACGCGCCGTATCGAGCAACCGGCGCAGCTGGGCGTGATAAGGCCGATAGAGCCGTTCGATGCGCTCGAAGGCGGCTTCGACGCTCAACGGTCGGCGGTAGATCTCCTCGCTGTCGGCAACGACACGCGCGATGGTGCCGAGGCCACCCACGACCCGAAGCGAGCGTGTGTTGGCAAAATCGGGCAGCACGCCCTCGAACAGGGCCGGGTCGAGCTCGTAGGGCTCGCGGTTGACATCGAGATAGGCGCGCGGAAACCGAGCGGCAATCAGCGGGCTGCCGAGCGCCACGACGCCCTCGAACAACTCCTCGATGAAGCAGTCCTCGGACTTCCTGAGACTTGCGGGGGAAAGGCGCGACGCCGCGAGAAAGGCTTGCGGATAGACCCTGCCGGAATGGGGAGAGGAAAACACGATCGGCGAGCAAAGCTGTTCAGGCTCATGCAATGCATAGGGTGGAGTGAGGTCCCGGAGGATCGATTCCCGCTCGCTCGAACTCATCGGGTCGCATTCCCCTTCAGCCACCAGGTCCGCTGCCGATCGGGCGGCTGCCTGCTGCGCTCGAGGGCACTGTGCCAAGCCCAGCCCCGGCTGTCTACCATCCACGATTGCCCTGCCACGTGGGGGAGCCCGATCCGCACGAGCGCTAACCCTAAGCGACATTTTCATTCCGCATTTACCAGAATAGTCTCTCATGGTGGGACAGCGCCCGGTGGATGACCGCGGTGTCGGTGAGCCCTCGCAACGAGCATCCCATGTCCATCTACGATCTGCTGGAGAGACCGCGCCAACGCATCCTGCTCGCGGAGGACGACGATTCGATGCGCCGGTTCCTGGTCGGCGCGCTCGTGAAGGCGGGCTATGACGTCATCGACTTCGGCAACGGAGCCGACGCCTATGAGCGGCTGAAGGAGGAGCCCTTCACGCTGCTGCTGACCGACATCGTGATGCCGGAGATGGACGGGATCGAGCTGGCTCGGCGCGCCTGCGAGCTCGATCCCGAGCTGAAGATCATGTTCATCACCGGCTTTGCCGCGGTGACGCTCAACACCGACGAGAGGGCGCCGAAAGACGCGAAAGTGCTTTCGAAGCCGTTTCATCTGAAGGATCTGGTGGCGGAGGTCGGGCGGTTGCTGGCGGCATAGCCGCAGCCGGGATTGCGCCAGCCGCTCTCGCGCCGATCCGATGCCGGACGCTAAGCCTTCTGCTGATCCTCGAAGTGACCCCATTTGCAGAAGATGCCGCCCTGGTACTTGACGGCCGGGTCGTTTGGATCGCCTTGCTGCACCTGGGCCAGAATCTTCTCGCGCCAATGGTCGGCGCTGTCCTCGGGCTGATAGCCGAGCACCGAGGCCGCCCGGTTGTCCCAGAAGCTCTCGCGGTTGCCCGACGTCGCATAGGAAACCATGAAGCCGACGCGCGGCACCGAGAGGCCCCGCTCCACCAGCTGGCGCAGGTCGCGATAGGAGAGCCAGGTGATCAGGTGGCGCCGGTCGGTCGGCTCGGGAAAGCATGATCCGATCCTGAGGCACACGCTCTCGATGCCGAACTTGTCGAAATAGTAGCTCGCCAGGTTCTCCCCGAACGTCTTCGACACGCCGTAGAGGCTGTCGGGGCGCGTCGGCACCTTGGCATCGATGGTGTGATTGCGCTCGTAGTAGCCGACCGCATGGATCGAGCTCGCATAGACGATGCGCCTCACGCCATGGCGCCTCGCGGCCTCGTAGATGTTGTAGGTGCCGACGATGTTGGAGTTGAGCACGTCATCCCAGGTGCCCTCCGTCGCCCGCGCACCCAGGTGCACGATCGCATCGCAACCTTCGACGCCGGCCATCACGCCTGTCATATCGGCGAGCTCGAAGGGACGGTCCTCCTCATGGGTGGCCAAGCTCTGCGAGGCGATGCGATCGGTGAGGCGGACATGCTTGGCGAGGCGCTGTCCGGATTTGCGCAGCTCCTTGCCGAGGGCTCCGGCAGCACCGGTGATGAGAACGCGATTGAAATGGCTCATGGGTCTCGACCTGTCGTTGCGTGGCCTGGCAACCTAGGCCGGCTGCGCTGCGAAAGCTATCGGCCGCGAGGCACGTCAGAGGCTCGCGCATGGCTGGCTCTCCATTCCCTCTCGCGCTTGAGGTCTCGCCTGCTTTGCGGCACAGTCCGCCACCCTTCGGACCAACCCCGCGCCGGGAGCCCTGCCACGATGTCCACATCCAACGCCGATGGCGTCCACATCTACAACGAGACCATGAAGATGTTCGGCGTCCAGCCGGAGCCCGGCTTCGAGGACAAGGGCGAGCTGGAGCGGGTGTGGGGCCGGGCCTGGGGTGTCGACAACGACGTGGGGCGGCTGCGGGTCGTGCTGATGCACCGGCCAGGCAATGAGATGAAGGTGGTCGATCCGAAGAAACGGATCGAGTCGATCGGCTCCTACGGCGATATCGAAAAGGGCTGGTACTTCCAGAGCGACACGATCCCGCCCTTGCAGGACATGCAGAGCCAGCACGACGGTCTCGTCGCAACCCTCCAGAAGGAAGGCGTCGAGGTCATTTTCGTCGAGGGAGACGTCGGCACCCGCCTGAAGAGCTGCTACACGCGCGACTCCTCCATCGTGGTGAAGGGCGGCGCAATCGTGACGCGGCTCGCACCCAAGGCCCGCCGCGGCGAGGAGCTGAACATCTCCCGCACCTATGCCAAGCACGGCGTGCCGATCCTGCGGACGCTCACGGGCACCGCCATTTTCGAGGGCGGCAGCTTTGGCTGGCTCAACTCCAAGACCGCCGTGATCGGCCGCTCGATCCGAGTGAACAACGAGGGCGCGGCGCAAGTCGCGGAAGTTCTCGCGCGCCAGGGCGTCGAGACGCTGATGGTCGACTTGTGCGGCTACCAGATCCACATCGACGGCATGTTCGTGATGATCGACCGCGACCTCGCGCTGATTGATGCAAACCAGCTGCCCTACTGGTTCATTCAGAAGCTCGGGCAGCTCGGCATCAAGACGATCGAAATCACACCTTCCGATTCCAGCTGGATCATCAACAGTTTGGCCGTGCGGCCGCGGCGCCTCATCATGTCCAACGGCGCCTCCAATCGCACGCTCGACCAGCTCGCCAACAACGATGTCGAGATGGTCCGGGTCGACTATGAGGCGGTGCAGTTGAACGGCGGTGGCATCCACTGCTCGACCATGCCGCTCATCCGCGACAGCCTCGAGTGAACGATGGGTTCGCCATAGCGTCGCCATCAGTGATGGTGTAGGACTACGATAAATGCGCCGGCAATTGTGAGGCATGTAGTGTTATTGCGTCTGGTAAGCCGCGCCTTCGTCGCAGCCGGCATTGTTCTCATGCTCGTCCCCATGACCGGGATCGACTCCTCGTTCCAGAGCCGTGGCGCGATTTGGCTGCTCACAACGGTTGACGACGGCTGGCGATCCTTGCACAGAGAATCGCTGGATGGCATGCGCGACATCCTGCAAAATGGCGGCGCTACTTGGCTTTGGGACCCGGTGCTGACGACAATCCTGCGGTTGCCGGCCATAGCCGTAGCGGCTCTCGGAGCAGGCATGATGCTGGGCCGGATTGCGCGACGGGGGAAGGCGGGCATCGCGCCGG
>JANPDA010000003.1:0-5515 GCA_031431235.1 Hyphomicrobiaceae bacterium | reverse complement strand
ACCCCGAGACCGGCGAGGCCGGTCGCCGCTTGGAGCATGCGGTGATCGACGCCCTCTCACCCTTCTTTGGCATGACCGGCGGCCAACTCGTGCCCGGCTCGACCATCGCCAATCTAACCGCGCTGTGGGCGGCACGCGACCTCGCTGGCGTGACCGAGGTGGTGGCGTCCAATCTCGCCCACCTGAGCATCGAGAAAGCAGCCCACCTGCTGGGCCTGCGGCTGCGCCAGGTTGCGAGCGACAAGGACGGCCGGATCCGCCGCGAGCTGCTCGGCGACGTGTCCCGCGCCGCCGTCGTGCTGACGGCCGGCACGACCAGCGTCGGCTCGGTTGATGCGCTCGACCCGATCTTGGGCGCCGCCTGGGTGCACGTGGACGCGGCCTGGGCCGGACCATTGCGGCTCTCGGCCCGCCATGCCTGGCGCCTCGCCGGCATTGAGGGGGCGGATTCCGTCGCGGTGTCGGCCCACAAATGGCTGTGGCAGCCGAAGGATTCGGCCCTTGTGCTGTTCCGCGACTGGGAGCGCGCGCGGTCCGCGATCTCGTTCGGCGGCTCCTATCTCGCCCAGCCCAATGTCGGCGTGCTCGGCTCGAGCGCCGCGCGGGCTCTGACGCTTGCCGCCACCCTCATGGCGTTCGGGCGCGACGGCATCGAGCGCCGGATCGATCGTTGCATGGAGATTGCCGCGGAATTCGCTTCCCTTGTCGTTGCCGACCCGCAGCTCGAGCTCTGGGGCGAGCCCGCGACTGGTGTGATCGCCTGGCGGCCGCGTTCGGAGGAGCCTGTCGCCATGCGCGCCCGTATGGCCAGTCGCGGCGTTCAGGTCTCGCTCACGCGCATTGCCGGCGAGCCCTGGCTGCGTGCCGTCGCCATCCATCCCGGCATCGACGCCGCGGCGGCTTGGCAGGCAACGCAATGATCCGGGATGCGGGGGGCGGTGATCAATCCGGTCTAAACCGCGGGCTTGCCCTTCGGTTCCGCCTCGGCAATCTCGTGCTCCAGCTCGGCGATCAGGTCATCGCTCCAGCCCAGGCGCTCGCGCAATACCGAATTCGTGTCGGCGCCGAGCACAGGGGGTGCCGACCGATAGGCAACGGGCGTTCCCGACAGGCGCAGCGGACTGGCGACAGAGGGGACTTTGCCGCTGAGGGGGTGATCGAGCTCGACCCGCATCTGGCGATGCACGACCTGGGGATCCTCCCACACCTGCGCCAGATCGTTGATCGGCCCGCAGGGCACGTTGGCTCGCTCGAGCGCTTCGAGCCACCACTGCGTCGGCCGCGCCGCGATCATCGCTTCGAGAATGGGCACCAGCTCCGAGCGATTGGCGACGCGCCCGCTGTTCCTCGCATAGCCGCTGTCGGCAGCAAGCTCGGGTCGTCCGGCAGCCGCGCAGAAGCTCGCAAACTGGGTATCGTTGCCAACGGCGAGGATGATGTGACCATCGCGGGTGGGGAACGTCTGATAAGGCACGATGTTCTGGTGCGCGTTGCCCATGCGGCCCGGCACCCGGCCAGAAACCAGATAATTCATGTTGAGGTTGGCCAGCATCGCGACCTGGGTGTCGAGCAGCGCCAGGTCGATCACCTGGCCCTCGCCGGTTGCCCGCTGATGCGTCAGCGCCGCCAGGATGCCGACGGCTGCATACATGCCGGTCATCAGGTCGGAAACGGCGATACCGACCTTCTGGGGCCCCCCGCCCGGTCGGTCGTCACGCTCGCCGGTCACAGCCATCAATCCGCCGAGCCCCTGCATCAAGAAGTCGTAGCCGGGCCGGTTGCGATAGGGTCCGGTCTGCCCGAAGCCCGTGATCGAGCAATAGATCAATCGCGAATTGAGACCGCGCAGCGTCGCTGCATCGAGGCCGTGCTTGGCGAGATCGCCGACCTTGAAGTTCTCAACGAATACGTCGGCGTTCTGGGCCAGCTCTCGCACGGCCCGTCGACCGACCGGTCGGGTGATATCGAGCGCGGCGGAGCGCTTGTTGCGGTTGCAGCCGAGGTAGTAGGCGGCATCACCCCGCTCGCCATCCTGCCCCTCGAGGAAAGGCGGCCCCCAATCCCGGGTGTCGTCGCCCGAGCCCGGCCGCTCGATCTTGACGACGTCGGCGCCGAGGTCGGCCAGCACCTGTGTACACCATGGGCCCGCCAGCACCCTCGTCAGATCGACAACCACCAAGCCTGACAGCGGCCCACCCATCGTCCACCTCCCTCGACATCCGCATTGGCTTCGAGCGCAATGACGCTAACCCAATCCGGTGCGGCCGGGTAGGCGTTTGCGGCTGGGTCCAATCGGCGATCGGGGTTGGCGGCCAGCCTTTCAGCTTTCCTCCAGCCGCCAGCGCGAAACTTCGCCTTGACGCGAGAATGTCGCGATAGGTATAGGTTGGGGACCGGATGCCCCTCGCGCCGTACGCGCGGACCGGGGCTGTGGGAATTCGCCTGACACGATCGACCTCAATTGGCCACGCTGCCGCTTGGAGCGATCGTTTCGACATGAACCTCATTCGAACAGCCTTCAGAGCAGGCAGGAGCTCGTGCCATGTCGCGGCGTTGTGAACTTACAGGGAAGTCGGCGCAATATGGCAATCTGGTGAGCCATGCCAACAACAAGACGCGCCGGCGCTGGGAGCCCAATCTCTGCAACGTCACGCTGATCAGCGATTCGCTGGGGCGGTCGGTCAAGTTGCGGGTGAGTGCGAATGCGCTTCGGACCGTCGAGCATCGCGGCGGGCTCGACGCCTTCCTGCGGAAGGCGAGCGCAGACGAGCTTTCGCTGAGGGCCCTCAAGCTGAAACGCGAGATCGAGAAGACGGCGGTGGCAGCAGCAGCCACGGCCGCTGGCTGAACCGGCTTGTCAGGGCGATCTGCGAGCTGCGCCGATGATCGAGCTGCTCGTCACCTATCTGGAAATGACGGTCCCTTCGGAGCAGCCGCTACCCCTGGCTTCGATCCAAGGCGTGCGCATTGCGCGCGAGCGGGTCGGCGTCGAGGACTACCTGTGGCTTTATCGGAGTGTCGGGGGTCCCCAGCGGTGGGACCAGCGGCTGAAGCTCGATCAGCCTGCGCTGCGGCACCTGATCGAGCGGCCTGACAACGATATCCATGTGTTGCGCGTCGCCGGAGCACTCGCGGGTTTCCTCGAAATCGACCGTAGGGCAACGCCGGATTTCGAGGTCACGCATTTTGGCATCGCGCCGGAGTACCAGGGTCACCGGCTCGGACCGCTGCTGCTGGCAGTCGGATTGGCGGCAGCCTGGCAGCATCAGCCGCGCCGGATCGAGCTGCACACCGACGAGTGGGATCATCCCGGGGCGCTCGCCACCTATCAGCGAGCCGGGTTTCGCATCACGCGCCAGGTGCGCGAGGACGTGACCGATTTTTGAGCCGAGCGGGCCCAGGATTGGCGAGTCGATTGCGTGGGATCGGCCATGAGCATGCACTTGTTACCCATGGATGCCGCATTGGCGAACAGCCATTGCGCATCAGCACCAGATTGAGGAATGACTTCAGCCGCCTAGCGCACCAGCGGGCCGCCGGCGCTCTTGCCGAGCCGCACGGCATCGTCTAGGGAAGGCTCCGAGCCCGGACCGGTGGACCTGCGAGAAGAACCGAATGACCTATATCGTCAACGAAGCCTGCATCAAATGCAAGTTCATGGACTGTGTGGAGGTCTGTCCGGTCGACTGCTTCTACGAGGGCGCCAACATGCTGGTGATCCATCCCGACGAGTGCATCGATTGCGGGGTGTGCGAGCCCGAGTGCCCGGTCGATGCGATCAAGCCGGATACCGAGCCTGGCCTCGAGCAGTGGCTCGAGGTCAACCGCGTCTACGCCGAGCAATGGCCGAACATCACCTCGAAGAAAGATGCGCCGGCGGATGCCAAGGAATTCGAGACGGTGAAGGGCAAGTTCGAAAAATATTTCTCGCCCGAGCCAGGCGAGGGCGATTGATGAAAAGGATAGGCAGTAGGGAATGGGAAGCTTGTTGCTACTCCCTACTCCCTACTCTCCCACACTTGCTCAGGCGGCCTGCTCGGTCGCCTCCTGGGCAGCGCTTTCCTCGGCCAGCAGCTCGGCGGCGGCCTTGCGACCCTTGGCGCTCTTGGACAGCACGTCCGTAACCTTCTGGACGGCGCCACGCTCGTCGAGCTCCTCGATCGCGGCGATCTCGCGCGACATCCGGTCGAGTGCGGCCTCGAACAACTGACGCTCGGAGTAGGACTGCTCAGGCTGCGTCTCGGCACGATAGAGGTCGCGCACAACCTCGGCGATCGAGATCAGGTCGCCCGAATTGATCTTGGCTTCGTATTCCTGGGCGCGGCGGCTCCACATGGTGCGCTTCACACGGGCGCGGCCTTTCAGGGTCTCCATCGCCTTCTTGACGATGATGTCGCCGGACAGCTTGCGCATCCCGACGCTTTCCAGCTTGCCGGTCGGCACGCGAAGGGTCATCTTCTCATGCTCGAAATTGATCACGAACAGCTCGAGCTTGTAGCCCGCGACAACCTGCTCCTCGATCCCGACAATGCGGCCGACGCCGTGGGAGGGGTAGACGATGAATTCGTTCTTCTTGAAGCCGTGCTTGCCTTGAGCTTTCTTCTTCGCAGCCATACTCTTATCTCACCGGTTCTCGTTCTCGAGCCAATATGGGGCTTGGGATTGCCGGTTCCCGCCTTTGCCGCTGCGAACGCCGCCAGCGCCACCAACCGGAATGTCGGCGCCCCAGCTCTCGCGCGCTGCGGCTCCCTGCCTTGTCCTTGCCGTGCGATGGTCCGAGGCCCGAAGGCTGGGTTGGCGCACGGTGGGGAAATGAATTCGTCGCAAAGCGCGCCAAACACTCCCGCGCGGGCGATCAGACGGGTCTGACTGCCAGCCGAGTTCATGCTGACGTGGAAAAATCCGCTGCCCTGTTCCGGGCGGCATGACATTCTTTGTTCGTTTGCAGCCGACGCCTCTCCAGTCACGAATGTAACACATTTTTTGCGGCTTAAGAAGGGCATCGAGGGACGAAAAATCCTGGCTCATCATGATCATTCGTTAACTGTTGAGCGGATCTGCCGTCCCTTGACCAGTCCATGTCGCACCGAGGCCAGCACTGTCACGTTCGGGCCGGTCGTTCGCTCGCCCTGGCAAGCCGAGCCCCGCGAGAGCTGTGCGTGAATGTCGCACCTATCCGAGGACATATAGTGAACAAATAGCGCGGTTCAAGTCCTGCTGATGCCGATCGGGCGGGGCGCCCGCGACTATTTCCAACCAAGCTCACATCCTTCATCCCGGCGAGCGGATCGGAGAAATCACGGTGCGGACAGGAATTGCCCCGGCCGCACTCGGCCGGGATGCCGCGTATCGGTGTTGTCGAGCGGTGGTCGATTGGGGGGACGTCGACCCGCCTACATGCCCGGATAGACCGGTCCGCCGCCGCCCTCGGGCACTGTCCAGTTGATGTTCTGGTTGGGATCCTTGATATCGCAGGTCTTGCAGTGGACGCAGTTCTGGGCGTTGATCTGGAAGC
>JANPDA010000002.1:0-4365 GCA_031431235.1 Hyphomicrobiaceae bacterium | reverse complement strand
GCAACATATTGGGCCTTCGGCACTTTTCATGCGGGATCCCGGCTTCCCGCGCTCCCGCTGGTCGCTTGGCCGGGAAAACGGCTGGGCGGACTGCATACGCTTCAATTCGATTCGTTCATTGTCGCCGGTGTCCTTAGTGCCTCGAGCTTCAGCTCGTGCACTTCCAGCAGTCGCAGGCCGGCGCGTATCACGTCACTGGCCGGCCGAGCCATATCTGCCCTCGGCAATCTGATCCTCGATAAAGCCGCCAAAATGGTCGCCAAGTCTGACGGACGTGTTTCTGGGCATCAGGATTTCTCCTCAAGTACCAATACCATTCTTTTGGTGCAAACAACAATCAACATCGAGCCAGATCAAGCTTGCTGGCTCATTGCCCAGGCGATCTCCCCGGCAATCGCCTCCGCAACCATCTGCGGATCGGCGGCCCCCGTGATCGGCCTGCCGACCACCAGATAGTCGGCTCCGGCGGCGATGGCGGCAGCCGGCGTCATGATGCGGGTCTGGTCGCCGGCAGCGCTGCCGGCGGGGCGAATGCCGGGGGTGACGATGAGGAAGCCCGCGCCAGTCGCCGCCCGCACGGCGGCGGCCTCCTGGCCCGAGGCGATCACGCCGTCGATGCCGGCAGCGTGCGCCATGCGGGCGCGCCGCAGCACCAGATCGGCCGGTGCGCTCGCGATCCCCTGCTCGGCGAGATCGGCACTGTCGAGATGGGTCATCACGGTCACGGACAGCAGCCGGAGTGCGCTCGTGCCGCGTCCCGCGACAGCAGCTGCGAGCGTTTTCCGGTCGTGCCCATGGATGGTCAGGAAATCGACGCCGAGCCCGGCGGCATTCCTGACCGCGCTCTCGACCGTGTTCGAGATGTCGAGCAGCTTGAGGTCGAGGAACACGCGCTTGCCCTCGCCCTTCAAGGCCCGCGCCAGCTCCAATCCACCGCCCAACAGCAGCTCGAGGCCGACCTTGTAGAAGGTGACCGAACCCCCGATCCGATCGACGAGCGCTCGCGCCTCGGCAATCTTCGGCAGGTCGAGCGCAACGATCAGCCGGTCGCGCGCCGAGACCGGTCCGGACATGGCTACCGCTCCGCCGTCAGGGCGGTAGCGACGACCGCAAGCCGTTGAATGAGCACCTTGAAACCTTCCTGCTGCCCCTTGTCGACGAGGTGGCCGTGCTGGTCGAAGGCGGCGTCCGACGCGCGCGCAATGGTGATCTGCTCGGGGAGCACGAGCGCGCCGAGCCCCAGTGCCAGCACCTGTCGCAACATCAACAGCCCGCGCATGCCGCCGAACCCTCCGGGCGAAGCGGAGCCGAGTGCAAATACGCGCGTGCGGAACACCTGCAACGGCGCCTCGTTCTCGGTGCGCACCCGCGACACCCAGTCGAGCGCATTCTTCAGGAGCGGCGTCACGCCGGCGTTGTACTCAGGGCTCGCGATGAAGACGCCCGAGTGCTGGCCGAGCACGGCCTTGAGGCGCTGGGCATTGCCGGGCGGACCTTCCTTGGCTTCCAGATCGCCGTCATAGAGCGGCAGCGGATAATCCCACAGATCGAGAAAGCTCGCCTGCAGCCCGTTTGCCTCCGCAATGGAGGAGCCGAGTTGGGCGAGCCGCTTGTTGAGCGAAGCCTCACGCGAGGCGCCAGCGAGGAAGAGGAGCTTTGGGTGGGTTGTCATGCTGTTTGCTCGACTCTAGTTGGGGTCGACAGTAGGGAGTAGGGAGGACAATCCTATTGTCTATTGCCTACTGCCCACTCCCTATTCCAGGGCAATTCAATTCAACAATCCAAATGATCGTCATGGCCGCGAAGGCGGCCATCCACGTGCGCTCGTGAAGGCCCCCGAATATCGGTTCGGGCACGGTTGATAGCGCTTTGCGGGCTAAGCCGGAACTGACCTCGACTATCCATCGCAACCCGCATGGATGGCCGCCTACGCGGCCATGACGGAATTTTCCGTTTTCTCGAGAATTGAATCACCCCACTCCCTACTCCCCCCTCCCCTCGAAAAAGCTCGCGACCTTGGCGAAGAATCCCGTCGACTCCGGGTTGGTGTCCTTGCCGGAGGCTTTCTCGAACTCTTCCAACAGCTCGCGCTGGCGCCGCGTCAGGCTCTTGGGCGTCTCCACCTCGACCTGGATGTACATGTCGCCGGTCGATTTCGAGCGCAACACCGGCATGCCCTTGCCTTTGAGGCGGAACTGCTTGCCGGTTTCGGCGCCCTCGGGGACCTTGACGCGCGTGCGCCCGCCATCGACGGTCGGCACCTCGATCGAGCCGCCGAGCGCTGCCGTCACCATCGACACCGGCACCCGGCAGAAGATATCCGCGCCGTCGCGCTGGAAGAACTCGTGCTGCTTGATCGAGAGGAAGATATAGAGATCGCCCGGCTGGCCGCCACGCACGCCCGCCTCGCCTTCGCCCGCGAGCCGGATGCGGGTGCCATCCTCGACGCCGGAGGGGATCGAGACCGAGAGTGTCCGCTCTTTCGTCACTCTCCCCGCTCCCGAGCAGCTCGCGCAAGGGCTGTCGATCACCTCGCCGCGTCCATGGCAGGCAGGGCATGTCCGCTCGATCGTGAAGAAGCCCTGACTCGCCCGCACCTTGCCGGCGCCGCCACAGGTCGAGCAGGTCGACGACTTGGTGCCCGAGCGTGCGCCCGTTCCCGCGCAGGTGTCGCAGGCGACGCTTGTCGGCACCCGGATCTGTGCGGTCTTGCCCTCGAAGGCATCCTTCAGCGAGACTTCCAGATTGTAGCGCAGGTCGTCGCCGCGCTCGCGCGCCGTCCGCGGACCCCGCTGACCGCCGGCCCCGCCGCTGCGCCCCCGGCTGCCGCCCATGGCGCCGAACAGGTCATCGAAGATATCGGCCATCGACATGCCGAAATCCGGCCCGAACCCGGCTCCGCCCGCTCCCACACCGCCGCCGCCTTCGAAGGCGGCGTGACCGAACTGGTCGTAGGCGGCTCGCTTCTGGCTGTCGGACAGGATCTGATAGGCCTCGTTCACCTCCTTGAAGCGAACCTCCGACTCCTTGTCGCCAGGGTTTCGATCCGGGTGGTGCTGCTTGGCGAACTTGCGGAATGCCGCCTTGAGGTCCTGGTCGCTGGCGCCGCGCGACAGCCCGAGCACCTCGTAGAAATCTCGCTTCGCCATGGGGCTTGCTTTCGCGTCTCCGAGCCTGACGTCAGAGGATGTCGCCACACACCCGGCGTCCCGCTCAGGAATATCCGGTTGCGTCGGATCTGAGAAGTCCCCCTGCCCAACGGCTCAGCGCCGGAGCGGACAGGGGATTTGGTGAAAGCGGGAAGCCTCCTTCAGGCCGAACGCTTCTTGCCCTTGCCGTCGTCCTTCACTTCCTCGAAGTCGGCATCGACCACATGATCGTCGTCGCCGCCGGAGCCGCCGACACCCTCGCCTGGGCCGCCGCCGGCCGCGCCGCTGGCCGACTTGTAGAGCGCCTCGCCAAGCTTCATCGAGGACTGGGCGAGCGCGTTGGTCTTGTCGGCGATCAGATCCTTGTTGTCGCCTTCGAGCGCGGATTTGAGCTCGACGATAGCGGCATCGATGACGCTTCTGTCGGCGCTCGAAACCTTGTCGCCGAGATCCTTCATCGCCTTCTGAGTCGAGTTGATCATGGCCTCGCCGTGATTCCTGGCCTCGACCAGCTCGCGCCGCCCCTTGTCCTCTGCCGCGTGGGCCTCGGCGTCCTTCATCATCCGGGCGATGTCGTCCTTCGAGAGGCCGCCCGACGCCTGGATGCGGATCTGCTGCTGCTTGCCGGTCCCCTTGTCGAGCGCACCGACATTGACGATGCCGTTGGCATCGATATCGAAGGTGACCTCGATCTGAGGCACGCCGCGGGGCGCTGGCGGCAGCCCGACGAGGTCGAACTGGCCGAGCATCTTGTTGTCCGACGCCATCTCGCGCTCGCCCTGGAAGACGCGAATGGTGACGGCGTTCTGGGCGTCCTCGGCGGTCGAGAACACTTGGCCCTTCTTGGTCGGGATGGTGGTGTTGCGGTCGATCAGGCGCGTGAACACGCCGCCCAGCGTCTCGATGCCGAGCGACAGCGGCGTCACGTCGAGGAGGAGCACGTCCT
The DNA here is from genome assembly GCA_031431235.1 of Hyphomicrobiaceae bacterium. Lineage (GTDB taxonomy): Bacteria > Pseudomonadota > Alphaproteobacteria > Rhizobiales > Hyphomicrobiaceae > JANNSW01. Next base: position 270 of record JANPDA010000002.1, on the reverse strand, counting down.
TGACGTCGCCCTGCAGCACGCCCGCCTGGATGGCGGCGCCGACAGCGACCACCTCGTCGGGATTGACGCCCTTGTGGGGCTCGCGTCCGAACAGATCCTTCACGATCTGCTGCACCTTGGGCATCCGCGTCATGCCGCCGACCAGCACGACCTCGTCGATCTCGGCAGCCTGCAACCCTGCATCCTTGAGCGCCGCACGGCACGGACCCTTGGTCTTCTCGATCAGGTCGTCGTCGAGGCTCTCGAGCTTGGCCCGCGTCAGCTTCATGG
>JANPDA010000001.1:0-3905 GCA_031431235.1 Hyphomicrobiaceae bacterium | reverse complement strand
TCCTCATCGCCCGCGTAGATGGCGGCGATCACGCCGGCCTCGAGGCAGCGGGCGAGGATGTGGTCGCACGCTTTCAGCGTCTCGCGCGAGGCGACGTCGCGCTTGCGCCCGCCCGACAGCGAGATCGAGAGGTCGTTGGGTCCGACCAGGATCATGTCGAGCCCCTCGACGCCCAGGATCGCATCCAGATTGTCGAGGGCTTGCGCCGTCTCGATCTGGCCGCAGGCGATGGTCCAGGCGTTGGCCTGGCTGAAATAGTCGCCCGGCAGCACGAAGCTCGCGAGGTAGGGACCAAAACTGCGGGCGCCGATCGGGGGAAACTTGACGGCAGCGACCAGCCGCGCAGCGTCCTCCGCCGTGTTGACCATCGGACAGACGATCCCTTGCGCGCCCGCGTCGAGCGCCCGGCCGATCAGCCCGGTGTCGTTGCTGGCAACGCGCACCAGCGCCGGAACCCGGCCTGCCCGCGCGGCAGCCAGCATGGCGACGAGCTCGGCCGGTCCGCCCGCGCCGTGCTGCTGATCGATGGTCACGAGGTCGACGCCGGAGCGGGCTACGATTTCCACCGAAAGCGCCGAGCCGATCGTGAGCCAGGCCGTCAGCAGCGTCGGCTTGCTGGCGAGAGCGGATCTGATTGCGTCTTGCGGCATCGTACTGTGCTCGCCGTTTGCCCAATTACCCGGAATCACGAGAGCCCATCATGAGGAACGTCTTGCCAGCGCAGGCGGGCATCCAGGCGAAGTCCTGCGTCCTGTCAGCGGCTTGTCTGGATTCCCGCCTGCGCGGGAACGACGATCTGGGTGGAGGCCTCCGACTGACTGATCGAGCATGCCTGATGCTATTCCAGGGCGCTGCTCGATGCCAGCGCTCGGATCAGGGCTTGACCTCGGTCATGATCTGCTCTTTGGCGGTTGCCATCAGCTCGTCCATGGTGCGCCGGATCTGGTGATCGGACTGGCTGACGCCCTTGTCGGCCAGGTCCTTGCGGATCTTGCGCAGCACGTCGTCGTCGCCCGGCTCCTCGAAATCGGCTCGAACGACTGATTTAGCATACTCCTCGGAATCCTTGCCCTTGAGGCCCATCTTCTCGGCGGCCCATTGGCCGAGCAACTTGTTCCGGCGGGCCTGCGCCTTGAACTGCAACTCCTGGTCGTGGGCAAATTTCATCTCGAAGCCCTTCTGGCGGTCGTCGAAGCTGGTCATTTGACTTATGCTCCAGTTGGACACAATAGGTTCGGTATCGCGATCCGATGCGCTCAACCCATCGGTTTCTCGACCGATAGCCGGGCCGCACAGGCAAATCAACCGCGATCGGACTTTGGCGGCTCGCCTCGGGCGTCCATTGTTTCGCCTCCCTTCCTGGGCTAGGGTACTGACAGGAGGGTCTTGATTCCGTGGGGTCTGCAGCACTCCGCGACGACGATGTTGTTCCACCATCGTTCTCCTGGCATCGGGAGCCGGCGCGGTCCACTCGCCGCCAGCCCCCCGGTAGAACGAGACCGACCAGTAACAGACGTGATTGCGAGGACCAGATCCAATGACCCGTCGTCGTCTCGTATATGATGGAAAGGCGAAGACGCTGTATGAGGGTCCCGAGCCAGGCACCCTGATCCAGCACTTCAAGGACGACACGACCGCTTTCGACAAGAAGAAGCACGAGGTGATCGACGGCAAGGGTGTGCTCAACAACCGCATCTCCGAGTACATCTTCATGCGGCTCGGCGAGGTCGGCGTGCCCAACCATTTCATCAAGCGCCTCAACATGCGCGAGCAACTGATCCGCGAGGTGGAGATCATCCCGCTCGAGGTGGTCGTGCGCAACGTGGCGGCGGGCTCGCTCTGCACGCGGCTCGGCCTCACCGAAGGCGTGCAGCTGCCCCGCTCCATCATCGAGTTCTACTACAAGAGCGATGAGCTGCACGATCCGATCGTGTCGGAGGAGCACATCACGGCCTTTGCCTGGGCGAGCCCAGCGGAGATCGACGAGGTGATGGCGCTGGCGCTCAGGATCAACGACTTCCTGACCGGCCTGTTCCTGGGCATCGGCATCCGGCTGGTCGACTTCAAGGTCGAGTTTGGCCGGCTCTACGACGGCGATCACGTCAGAATCGTGCTCGCTGACGAGATCAGCCCGGACTGTTGCCGGCTCTGGGACATGAAGACCGACGAGAAGCTCGACAAGGACCGCTTCCGCAAGGATCTGGGTGGCCTGGTCGAGGCCTATCAGGAGGTCGCGCGCCGGCTCGGCATCCTGGTCGAGAGCCGCCCCGCCCGCCAGAAAGGGCCGCGTCTGGTCACCTCCAACGGCAGCAGCGGCGGCAGTGCGCCGCCGAGTGGCAATGGCAGCAGCATGCCCAATTGAGAAGCGGCCGCGCGAGAGCATAGAGCATGAAGGCACGGATCCGCATAACCTTGAAGCCGGGCGTCCTCGATCCCCAAGGCAGGGCGATCGGGGGCGCGCTCGCCTCGCTCGGCTTCAAGGGCGTGGGCGACGTCCGGCAGGGCAAATATATCGAGGTCGAGCTCGCCGAGCGCGACGAGAGCAAGGCAAGGGATGCGGTCGAGCGGATGTGCCGCGAGCTGCTGACCAACATGGTGATCGAGACCTATGCTTTCGAGCTGACCGACTAGGGTTGGAAATCATGGCCGAGATTACTCAGGAGTTGATCTATGAGGTTCTGAAGGACATTCAGAGCCGGGTGGCCGGGTTGCAGGATGGACAGCGCAGCATCCGCGAAGAGCTCACAACTCTGCGTGGACACCAACTCCTGCTGCAGAAGGACATCTACAACCTTCACGAGAGGCTGGATGGGATCGAGAAGAAAGTCGATCGCATCGAGCGTCGGCTCCAGCTTTCCGATGTCCCGGCATGAGAACGAAGCTGCGCGCCGCCGTCATCGTCTTTCCCGGCTCCAACTGCGACCGCGACGTGGCGGTGGCGCTGGAGGCGGCGACCGGGGCAAAGCCGGCGATGGTCTGGCATGGTGACGGCGAGGCTCCAGCCGCCGACCTGTTCGTGCTGCCGGGTGGCTTTTCCTACGGCGACTATCTGCGGTGTGGCGCGATGGCGGCGCACTCGCCAGTGATGCGCGACGTGGTGCGACGGGCGAAATCCGGCACGCCGGTGCTCGGCATCTGTAACGGTTTCCAGATCCTATGCGAGGCAGGCCTGTTGCCTGGCGTGCTGATGCGCAACGCATCGCTTCGCTTCATCTGCCGCGATGTGACGCTGCGGGTCGAGCGCAACGACACCATCTACACGGCGCGCTACTGCAACCGCGGCGTCGTGACGATCCCGATTGGCCACGCCGAGGGCAATTATTTCGCCGACGACGAGACCTTGGCGCGCCTCGAAGGCGAGGGCCGGGTGGCGTTGCGCTATGCCGACCGGGATGGCGGGATCACGGCCGCGGCCAACCCCAATGGCGCGCGCAACAACATCGCCGGCATCCTCGATGCGACCGGCCGCATCCTCGGGTTGATGCCCCATCCCGAGCGATTGGCGGATCCGTTGCTGGGCGGCAGCGATGGCCGCGCGATGTTCGAGAGCCTGGCGGCAGCGTTGGGGTAGCCGGACGGACAGCACTTTGCGTTCGAGAGCGATTGCGTGCATCTTGCCGATCGAAAGAGGCAAGTCATGGCCGAGATCGGCTTCCGAGCCGCGACCTATGACGATCTCCTCGCCGTGCCTCCCCATCTCGTCGCGGAGATCCTGGACGGCCGCCTCGTCACGCACCCGCGACCGACGATGCGGAACTCGTCGGTCGGCTCCATCCTCGGTGCGGTGCTGACATCGTCCTTCCAACTCAACATCGGTGGACCCGGCGGTTGGTGGACTCGGCCCCACGTGATCGTGCCCGATCTCGCTGACTGGCGGCACGAGCGCATGCCCGAAATCCCCGACG